>DATDRS010000326.1:0-79391 GCA_035291605.1 Anaerolineales bacterium
ACTGTCAATCTGGTCGTAGCGCCGGTACTCCGCCTGCCGCTTCAGCGCCAGCACTTTCGTGATCGCCGCCGTCAGCGTCGTCTTCCCGTGGTCAATGTGCCCTATCGTCCCCACGTTCACGTGCGGCTTCGACCGGTCAAACTTTTCTTTGGACATGCTGCCTCCCGTTGTATGGCGTGGTGCATCGCACAGCGTACAGCCCGAAACGCGCCAGACGCATTACTTTTTAGCCGTACCTTTGGTTACTTCCTCTGCCAGATGCGCGGGCAGTTGTTGATAATGATGGAACTCCATCGTATACACGCCGCGTCCCTGAGTCATCGAGCGCAGGTCGGTGGCGTAACCGAACATCTCAGCCAGCGGGACCATCGCGCGGATCGCCTGGGCGTTCGCGCGCGGCTCCATGCCTTCAATCGTCGCCCGCCGGGCGGAGAGGTTGCCGAGCACGTCGCCCACGTACTCCTCGGGCGCGATGACCTCCACTTTCATCACCGGCTCCTGCAGCACCGGTCCGCCCTTCTGCATGCCTTCCTTGAAGGCCATCGAGCCGGCGATCTTGAACGCCATCTCATTCGAGTCGACCTCGTGCGACGAGCCGTCGTATAACGAGATCTTCACGTCCACGACCGGATAACCGGCGATGACGCCGCTCTCCGCCGCCTCGCGGATGCCTTTCTCCACCGCCGGGATGAATTCCTTCGGGATGGCGCCGCCCACGATGTCGTTTTCAAAGACGATGCCCGAGCCAGGCTCGCCCGGCTCCAGGGCGAGGACCACGTGGCCGTACTGGCCGCGCCCGCCCGACTGTTTGGCGTACTTCAAATCCACCTTGGGCACGGCCCGCGTAATGGACTCTTTGTATGCGACGCGCGGGCGGCCCACGTTCGCCTGCACGCGGTACTCGCGCAGCATGCGGTCCACCAGCACTTCCAGGTGGAGCTCGCCCATCCCCTCGATGATCGTCTGGCCGGTGGCCTCGTCCGAACGGACGTGGAAGGTGGGATCTTCCTCCGCCAGCCGGCGCAGGGCCTCGCCCATCTTCTCCTGATCCACCGTCGTCTTCGGTTCCACCGCCACCGCAATGACTGGGTCAGGAAACGAGATCGCCTCGAGGACAATCGGGTTCGCCTGATCAGTCAAGGTATCGCCAGTAAAGGTGTCCTTCAACGCCAGCACGGCGGCGATATCGCCGGCTTCCACCTCCGGGACCTCTTCGCGGCGGTCGGCATACATGCGGATCAAGCGCCCAATGCGTTCGCGCCTGCCCTTGGTCGCGTTGTAGACCGTCGTGCCCGAACTGATCTTGCCCGAATACACGCGGAAATAGGCCAGGCGTCCCACATAGGGGTCGGCGACGATCTTGAAGACGAGCGCGGACAACGGTGACTTCACATCTGCCGGGCGCTCGGCCGGCTCTTCCGTGTTGGGGTTGGTGCCTCTCACCGCCGGGATGTCCAGCGGCGAAGGCAGGTAATCCACCACCGCGTCCAGCACCGGCTGAACGCCTTTGTTCCGCAGCGCCGAGCCGCAGAAGACCGGGTTGCACTTGCCCGCAATGACGGCCTTCCGTAACGCCGCGCCTAGTTCGGGCACAGTGATGTCCTGTCCCTCCAGGTATTTGAGGGTCAGCTCGTCATCCGTCTCGGCGATCGCCTCGACCATCTTCGCCCGGGCCGCGGCCGCTTCCTCGTGCAACTCGGCCGGAATTTCCGCCTGCTCCACCCGCGTGCCCATGTCGTCCTTCCAGTAAAGGGCGTTGTTCTCCAGCAAATCCACCACGCCCCGAAAGGAGGCCTCGCGCCCGATAGGAATCTGCAGCGGGATCGGATTGGCGCCCAGGCGGTCTTTGATGGATTGAACGGAGCGCTGGAAGTCCGCGCCGATGCGGTCCATTTTGTTAATGAAGCAGATGCGCGGCACGCCATAGCGGTCAGCCTGCCGCCACACGGTCTCGCTCTGGGGCTCCACCCCCTGAACGGCGTCAAACACGACTACCCCGCCGTCCAGCACGCGCAGGGAGCGCTGCACTTCAGCCGTGAAGTCAATGTGGCCGGGCGTGTCAATCAGGTTGATCAGGTGCTCGCGCCACTCGGCGGTCACCGCCGCCGAAACGATGGTGATGCCGCGCTCGCGCTCCTGTTCCATCCAGTCGGTGACGGTGGTGCCATCGTCCACGGAGCCGAGGCGGTGCGTCTTCCCGGTATAAAAGAGGACGCGCTCCGTCGTGGTCGTCTTGCCGGCATCAATGTGCGCGATGATGCCGATATTGCGTACTTTCTCGAGAGGATACTTACCGGGCATGTTAGTTATCAGGCAATATCTTCAGCGCGGTTGCTGGCATCTGATTGCAGGCAACCCGCCAGAAGCTGCCTAACAACCGCCAAGCACCATGTCAATGCAATCCTTGGGTGATCTAAGAATACTATCCTCAGCTAATCGGTACACTGGATACCCTAAACGAGGCCGCTATGTGTCTCTACGCCGGTCCCGGCTTTATCTACCAGCGGTAGTGGGCGAAGGCGCGATTGCTTTCTGCCATTTTATGGACTTCCTCGCGCTTCTTGATCGCCGCGCCCTGATTATTGGCGGCGTCCAGCAGTTCTCCGGCGAGTTTCTCCGCCATGGATTTCCCGGCGCGCGCGTGGGCCGCGGCGAGGAGCCAGCGCATGGCCAGCGTCTGGCGCCGGTCCGGCGGGACTTCCACCGGAACTTGATAGGTCGCGCCGCCCACCCGGCGAGGCTTGACCTCGATCAGCGGCGAGACGTTCTTGAGCGCCTGATCGAGGACTTCGATCGCCTCTTTCTTAGAGCGGTCGGCGACGACGTCGAGCGTCCGATACATGATGTGAGCCGCCACGCTTTTCTTGCCCTGGCGCATCATCCGGTTAATAAACTCCTGGACGACGGCGCTGTGATAGCGGGCGTCCGGCGTGATAGCTCTTTTGGCAGGCCGATTACGACGTGGCATTCGGAACTCCGTTACAAAATCATAACCGCAGCAACGGGTCAGCGCGCCGTCGCCTCCAGCGCGTTGACCCGTTGCCGAAAACTATTTCTTCGCCTCTTTCGGCCGCTTGCCGCCGTACTTGGAACGGCTCTGCCGACGGGCTTCGACGCCCGTCGTATCGAGCGTGCCGCGCACAATGTGATAACGCACGCCCGGCAGGTCCTTCACGCGGCCGCCGCGCACCAGGACCACCGAGTGCTCCTGGAGGGAGTGCCCTTCGCCTGGAATATAGGCCGTGACCTCGAGGCCGTTCGTCAGGCGCACGCGGGCGACCTTGCGCAGCGCCGAGTTGGGTTTCTTCGGAGTCTGCGTGCGGACCACGGTGCAGACCCCGCGTTTCTGCGGCGCGCCTTTCGGCTGCTGGGTGCGGCGCTGCTTATTCGAGTTAAACGTGTACTGCAAAGCCGGAGCTTTGCTCTTCGTCTTCTTGGTCTGGCGTCCTTTGCGGACGAGTTGATTGATCGTCGGCACGTTATTGCTCCAAACTCGGTCTTAACACAACAGGCTTTTGGCAGTAAGGGAGGCCATCGCATAGTGCTACGATGGCCTCACCTCGCCTATTTCCCTATTCAACTCGTGAAGGCGTTTAGCGGCATCGCCCTCACGGCCTGGGGTTGCTCACGAGCCGTGAGTCTACCATACATTTTGAGCGACTGTCAAGGGATTGCGCGACTTTTCACTCATCGTACAGGCTGAGCAACCCGATCCCCGGTCTTGGCGTCCGGCCCTTCTCTTCGTCCTTGCCGAAGCGGATGACCTCGTTGCCATCCAGGATCGCCTCGACCACCAACCCCAGGCTCTGCAACTCTTTGACCAGCACGCGGAAGGAAGCCGGAATGCCCGGTTCTTCAATCGGCTCGCCCTTGATGATCGCCTCGTAAGTCTTGACGCGGCCTTGCACGTCGTCCGACTTGATCGTGAGCATCTCCTGCAAGGTATGCGCCGCGCCGTAGGCCTCCAGCGCCCACACTTCCATCTCGCCGAAGCGCTGGCCGCCGAACTGCGCTTTGCCGCCGAGCGGCTGCTGCGTGACCAGCGAGTACGGGCCGGTCGAGCGCGCGTGGACTTTGTCTTCCACGAGGTGAGCCAGCTTAAGCATGTGGATCATGCCCACCGTCACCGGCTGATCGAACCGCAGGCCTGTCTTGCCGTCGTGCAAGACCTGCTTGCCGAGGATCGGCAATGGGTCGCTCATCTCCAGAGAAATGGCTTCGGCGCGCCGGCGCAGCTCCTCCCCGCTCCAGCGATTGCCTTTGTGGCCGTGATTTTCCATCCACAGGCGCAGACAGGCGTCCACCGCGTTGCTGTCGAGCGGCTTGCGCTGATGGACCGGAACGGGACTGTCCTCAAAGACCAGCATTTCGTCCGGGTCGTATTCCTGATCGCGCAGCCACTCGCGGGCCGCAGCCCGGCGGGCATACTTGCCATCCGTCGCCAGCAGGTCCTGGTTGTATTTCTTGCCCTTCAGCCACTGGGCCATGTACAGACGGCGGGCTTCGCCGTCGTCCTCGATGCTCTCCGGATCATAGTCCTGCTCCCGCAGCCACGCCCAGGCTCGCTCCGTCACGTCCTTCCAGGCCCGCTCGACCAGCCAGGCGCGCGCGAGCTCGGCTTCGATCTCATCTTCGGAAGCGCCGTCGAACACAGGCGTCACCGCCCGGAAATTGAGGCGGTCGGCCGCCCAACCGAGGTGCGTCTCCAGAATTTGGCCGATGTTCATCCGGCCCGGCACCCCCAGCGGGTTGAGGATGATGTCAATCGGCGTCCCGTCAGACAGGAACGGCATATCGGCGATCGGGACGACCTTCGAGATCACGCCCTTGTTGCCGTGACGGCCGGCCATCTTGTCCCCCTCGGTGAGCTTGCGTCGCTGCGCCACCGAGACGCGCACCATCTTTTCCACGCCCGCGGGGAGGTCGCGGTGCTCGTCGCGGGTGAAGATTTTGACATCCACCACCTTGCCCTTTTCGCCGTGCGGCAGGCGGAGCGAGGAATCCTTGACCTCGCGCGCTTTTTCGCCGAAGATGGCGCGGAGCAACTTTTCCTCGGGCGTCAGTTCCTTCTCGCCCTTGGGCGTGATCTTGCCTACCAGGATATCGTTCGGCCCGACTTCCGCGCCGACCCGGATGATGCCATGCTCGTCCAGGTCTTTCAACGCGTCTTCGCCCACGTTCGGGATGTCGTAGGTGATTTCCTCAGGGCCCAGGCGGGTATCCCGCGCTTCGACTTCGTGCTTCTCGATGTGGATCGAGGTGAATTTGTCTTCGCGCACCAGACGCTCGGAAATCAGGATCGCGTCCTCGTAGTTGCCGCCCTCCCAGGACATAAACGCGACCAGCACATTATGGCCGAGCGCGATCTCGCCCTGATCGGTGGAGGACGAGTCGGCGATGACATCGCCCTCCTTGATCCGCTGGCCCTTCGACACGGCGGGTCGCTGGTCAATGCAAGTGCTTTGGTTCGAGCGCTGATACTTGCGCAGCTTGTACACGCGTTTCTTGCTGCCGCTCTGCACCACCACTTCCTTGCCTGTGACCGAAACGACTTCCCCATCCTCTTCGGCGACGATCACCTGCCCCGAGTCCAGCGCCGCCTGTCGCTCCATGCCAGTCGACACAATCGGCACTTCAGGGCGGAGCAAGGGTACGGCCTGGCGCTGCATATTCGAGCCCATCAACGCGCGGTTCGCGTCGTCGTGCTCGAGGAAGGGGATGAGCGCCGCACTGATGCCGACGATCTGGCGCGGCGCCACGTCCATATAGTCAATCTGCTCGGGCGCGGCAAACAGGAACTTCGAGGCGTGGCGGCACGAAGGGCGCGCGCGCATGAACTCCATCCGCTCGTTCAGCGGCGTTGTCGCCTGCGCAATGGTGTAGCGATCCTCCTGGTCGGCTGAGAGATAGAAGATCTCGTCTGACACGACCGGAACGATCGCGATGTCGCCTTCGAGCCGGGTGAGGCGCTTCGCCAGGTCTTTGGTGATCTCCTCGCCGGCCCTGCCGATCACCTCACCCGTCTTGGGGTCGGTGATGTCCTCGCGAAAGCGATGCCCAACCAGGCGCTTATCGTCTGGCTTGAACGACTTGAGCACTTTGCGATAGGGCGTCTCGATGAAGCCAAACGGGTTGACCTTGGCGTACGACCCAAGGCGGCCGATCAGGCCAATGTTCGGGCCTTCCGGCGTCTCAATCGGGCAGATGCGGCCATAGTGCGAGTGGTGCACGTCGCGCACGTCAAAACCGGCGCGCTCGCGGCGCAGGCCGCCGGGGCCGAGGGCGGAGAGCGTGCGTTTGTGCGTCAATTCCGCCAGCGGGTTGGTCTGATCCATGAATTGCGAGAGCTGGCTGGAGCCGAAGAACTCGCGGATGGCGGCGACGATGGGCCGGATATTGATCAGAGTCAGAGGCGTGACGTTGTCCTGCTCGCGGATGGACATGCGCTCCTTGATCACGCGCTCCGTCCGGCGCATACCGATACGCATCTTGTTCTGGATCAATTCGCCCACGGTCTTTACGCGGCGGTTGCCGAGGTGGTCAATATCATCCTTTTCCTCGATCCCATTGTTAATCAGGATCATCCGTCGCACGAGGTGGATGATGTCGTACTTCGTCACCGTGCGGTGTGAGAGCGGGATCACCTCCTGCAGGCTGAGCTTCTGGTCCAATTTGTAGCGCCCGACCCGCTCCAGGTCGTAGCGCCGCTGGTCGAAGAGTTGCTGCTCCATGAACTCCCGGGCGTTATCCAGGGTGGGCGGGTCGCCGGGGCGCATGCGCTTGTAGAACTCGATCAGCGCTTCCTGCGCGACGGTGCGCTTGTCTTTCGGCTCCCACGTGGGTTCCTGGCGGAGCGTCGCCGGAATATAGAGATGATCCGGGTTGTTATCCACGTCCTGGAACAGAGCCAGGATCTCCTCGTCGGTACCCTTCTTAATCGGGGAATCGCCCGCCAGGCCGTCGTTGACCGCCGCCAGGGCGCGCAGCAGGATGGTGACCGGCACGGTGCGCTTGCGGTTGAACTTGAGCGTGAGGTAATCGCTCTTCCGCGTCTCAAATTCCATCCACGCGCCGCGGTCGGGGATCAACTTGGCGGCGGCGAGGCGGCGGCCCGAGGTGCGGTCTTCCTCGGCCTCGAAGTAAACGCCGGGGGAGCGAATGAGCTGGGAGACCACGACGCGCTCGGTCCCGTTGATGATGAACGTGCCGTTCTCGGTCATCAGCGGGAAATCGCCGAGGAAGATTTCGTTCTTGATCGGGCTGGGCACTTCGTTGCCCGTCAACAGCACCGAGACATACAACGGCGCCGAGTAGGTCATATCGCGCTCAACGCATTCTTCGATGTTGTGCTTGGGTTCATCGAAGCGGTAGGAAAGATCAAAGCCCATATCCCTGACGCGCTTGCAGGGGAACCAGAGCTGCATGCCGCCATTGAAGGACTCAATGGGCGAGATCTCGTCGAAGAGCTCGGCTAACCCTTCCTTTTTGAACCACTCAAAGGATTCGAGTTGGACTTCGATCAGCGAGGGGAGGGTAAGGACATCAGCAATCCGCGCGTACGATTTACGACCCAAAGTAGCTGCCATATGCTAACTCTCCCGGCCTCCAGGCAACAAAAAAGCAGCCCCCGAAAGCCGATTGAAAAGCTGTCGTTATGTGTTTCCAGCTGGTTAGGAAAATATATTATAAAGACTTAAAGGAGGTTCGTCAATAAGGAATTTTTTTCGCGTCGGGGGCCGTGGCTGTCCCGCCAGCCTGCGCCGTTTCCCAGATGGCGGCGGCGATATCCCGCGCAGCGGTGGGCCGCCCCTGCCGCCGCGCGTTGGCCGCCGCTTGGGGGAGCGCCTGCGGGTCGGCCTCTGGGCCAATCCACCGGCGAAGCGCCTCGACGACCCGCTGCGGGCCAGGCGCCCACAGCCCGGCGCCTGCCTCGACTACATAAGCCACGTTCCCCGCCTCCTGACCAGGGAGGTAGCCATAGAGAATAATGGGCAGGCCCGCGTTCAACGCTTCACAAATGGTCCCCGGCCCGGCTTTGCTAACCAGCACATCTGCGGCGCGCATGAAGTCAGGCATTTCGGTGACAAAGCCGTAAATGTGCGTAGGTACCGTCCATGGCGCCGCGACCAGTCTGGCGCGCAGGGCCTCATTGCGCCCGGCGACGACCACCAGTTCACAGTGCAGGCCGGAGGCTGCCACTGCCTGCGCGATTTCGGCCAGTGGACCCATACCCTCTCCGCCGCCGACGATCATCACCACGGGTTGATCCCTGCCCCACCCCAGTCGCGCCCGGAGCAGTTCTTTGTCCCCCGCCGGGACGCAGAACCGCGCGGCAACAGGCAGCCCCAACACTCGCACTTTGTGCGCCGCTAGGCCGCAGCGCACGGCCCGTTCGCGGGCGAATTCGGTCGGAACAATGCAAAGGTCCGTGTTGGGGTGGTACCACCAGGCGTGTGTGGAAGCCAGGTCGGTGACCACGGTAACAAACGGCGGACGGTTTCGGCCAAGCGCCTGAATCACCGGGTAGATCATCAGGGGATGCACCGACACGATCACATCGGCGGGGTGATCGCGCACGAGCCGCCTGACGGCCCGGCGCACATAAGGCCAGAAGAACCCGCTGATGGCTCGTGAACGTCTCGGCCCATCCGTGAGCTTGAAGCCTCGTCCCCAGGATCGGCTGCCGCGTCGGATGATGGCCGGATACCAGGCCGGGAAGCGGCTGAACGGATAAGGCATATATTTCTTGAAGACATCCACCGCTTCAATGGTTGCCTCTGCGCCATGCGCCGTCGCCAGTGCTTCCCGCAGTGCTTCCCCGGCGCTGCGGTGCCCGCCGCCTGTGTCCGAGAACAGAATCAGCACACGTGTCTTCATGGCCATCCAACCCCCACCACTGTAGCTTACTCCAGCGGCGGAGTATACTCCTCTCGGTTATTTTGCAACTGGCAATCGGTAGACGACAAAACCTCTGTTCTCATAGGCGACAGGCCAATCGTATCGGTGTGGTTTCTCGACGACGAGATAGGAGGCCCCATACTGGCGCGCCACGCGCAAGAAGTCGTCGGCGGACAGGCTATAAAATGCCTGGGAAGTCAGGGTCAGGTTCTCGAAGAAATCGCCGCGAAATTGCTCCATGGCTCCTGGGGCCAGCACCTCAAAGCGTTGCTTCCAGGCGTCCAGGTAATCCGGGACCAGCGCAATCTCCAACAAATCAGACAGGGTAACCACCTGAGAGCGTTCGGAGAAGACGCGCCAGTCCGCATCATACAGCCACCACAGATGCATGGGCGTGATGAACACCGCATTTTCGGGCGTGTTGTCCCGCGCCCATACCTGCGCCTCGTGCCAGGGCGTGGGCCGCATGTATATGTAAATCCCCGGCGACCACAAATCATATGTGAAAGCCGCCCAGAACGTGGCCGCCAGCATCCCGGCTACCGAGACAGCCGCCAACACCCGCCGCCCGGGCTGCGCCCAGCGTTGTACGGCCAGGACGAGCAGCGGCGCCGTCGGGAGCGCGCTGAACACGGTCGCCGCCATGAGCCAGCCGAAGTCTCCCCGCCCCGGTGGGTCCGTCCGGTAGCGCATCGCTAAGTAGCCCGCAAAATACACATAACCCAGGATCAGGGCCAGCAATCCGGCGCGCACAATCTGGGACTGGATGAGGATGGTGACAGGCCACAGGTATGTGGCGATGATTTGCACGCCGAGGATGATCAACACCGCGCTGACGAAAATCGTCGCCGTGCGATCATGCTGGGGCGACAGGTTGCGCCGCCGCGCGATGATGAAGAGACCCAGGGCGCTCAACCCGGCGAGGGTGACCAACCAGATGTGCGGGAACGAGGCGACAAAATAAAACAGGTGGTAGAACATGCCGCGTGAAATAATGGAAAACCATTCGGGATTGGGCGCGAGGCGCACGGGCGGACTGGTGAAGCGCCAGATCAGCACAGGGAACGCGCCCAACCCAAACACGCCCAGCCCCAGGCCGATGCGGCGCCAGCCAATCCGCCGGAAATCCAGCGCCGCCGCCAGCAGGAACATGCACAGCACGAAGTTCACCGAGAGCACGTGCAAGTTGTAAAGCACGCCCAGGAGCGCAAACGCCCACACGTGCCGCCCGCGTAAAAACAAGGTCATGGCCCACAGCAGAAACGGCAGGACGAAGGTGCGATTGAGCAGGCTGAACTCAAAGATAGGAAACGACGAAAAGCCGATGTGCGGGAAGATCAGCGCCAGGACGGTGAGCAGGCCCGCCAGTGGGTCGCCAAAGAGGGTGAGGCTCAGATCCCACACAGCCCAAA
The DNA here is from genome assembly GCA_035291605.1 of Anaerolineales bacterium. Lineage (GTDB taxonomy): Bacteria > Chloroflexota > Anaerolineae > Anaerolineales > UBA6663 > DATDRS01. The sequence continues at coordinate 10,311 of DATDRS010000326.1, forward strand.
AGGTGAGATGGGTGGCTGCGACGTGCACGACAAACAGCGTTGGCTCCAGCACGCCCAGCCGATAGAACGGCAGGAAGAGAAACCAGAAAAAGGAGTAGTGCTGGCGGCGCAGCGCGAAGAATTCTTCGTTGGCCGGGTACAGGGCCGGATCGGCGTACTTCTTGAGGAACGGGATGTGGATGTTCTGATCGAACGTGCCGAAGTGATAACCAATGATGACGATGGTTAACAACGAGGCGGTGAGAAACAATAGATGGCGTTGAAAAGCGGAACAGGCAAGACGGTCGGCAAAGGATTTGAGCACAGCGTTCTCCGGAAAACGAGTTTAAGGCGCAAAACGCGCCCCATTGTAACCAGTCTGCCGGAAGCTGGGTAGGGAATGAAAGGGTGAGGGGCGTGAGGTGGAGCGCCGGGAGAGAGAACACCCGGGGTTGGGAAAGCCGTCATGAGCAGATATACTTGGCGTCATGAATGCGTTCTGGGTTTTCCTCTCCGTCATCGCCTTTGGCCTCCTCCACTCGCTCCTGGCCTCGCTCACCGCCAAGGCCCTGGCGCGCCAATGGCTGGGGCGCAGGCTAGCCGATGGCCTTTACCGCCTCTTTTACAACCTCGTCGCGGCGCTCAGTGTTCTTCCGCCTCTGGCGTTGGCTGTGCTCCTCCCCGACGGGCCCGCGCTGTGGCGGCTCCCTGCTCCCCTGCTGTTTGTCACCATTCCTCTTCAACTCGCCGCGGTCGCAGGCATGATCGTCAGCCTGTGGCGGGTTGACCTGCCGCGCTTCGTCGGCGTCCGGCAGTTGCTGCGGCTGCTCGTCAACTACCCAGACCCGCGCGACCTGCCTGTCCTCCGCACCGATGGGGTTCACGGCTGGGTGAGGCATCCACTCTACTTCTTCAGCCTGGTCCTCATCTGGTTGCTCCCGGTGATGACCCCCAACTTTCTTGCCTTAAATGTCGGCGTCACGCTCTACTTCTGGATTGGCTCCATTTACGAAGAGCGCAAGCTCGTCCGGGAGTTCGGGGAGGTCTACCGCGCCCATCAAGCCCGCGTGCCCCGCCTGCTGCCCTGGCTCTCGAAGAGCCCCGGAGCGAGGCGGCGCGAACAGCCTCGCCCGCCGCGCGACATTGACAGCCGCGCGTCTTAGCCTATACTTGGTGTCAGGCATACACTAATAGGAGCCCCAGGCATGGGAGGCGAGCGCGTTTCCGTCAGCGTAGATGTCGTCATCTTCAGTTTGCGCGAAGACGACCTGAAGGTTTTACTCGTCCGCCGCGCCGCCCCACCCTACAAAGGGAAGTGGGCGATCCCCGGCGGCTTTGTGCAGGCCGACGAATCACTCGACGAGGCCGCCCGGCGCGAGCTGGCGGAAGAAACCGGCGTCCACGGCGTCTACCTGGAGCAGCTCTATACCTTCGGTGAGCCACAGCGCGATCCGCGCGGGCGCGTCATCACCGTGGCCTACTTCGCCCTCGTCGCCGATGACGTGGCCCTCCGCGCCGGAGACGATGCGGCTGAGGCCGGGTGGCACTCGGTCTATGCCTTGCCAGAGCTGGCTTTTGATCATGCAGAGATTCTGAAATACGCCCTCCAGCGGCTGCGCTACAAACTGGAGTACACATCGGTCGGGTTCGAACTGCTGCCTAACGAGTTCACCTTGAGCGAACTGCAGACTGCCTACGAAACTGTGCTGGGCCTGAAAGAAGTGCGTAAGAAGCTTGACAAGCGCAACTTCCGCCGCCGGATCCTGGAAGCTGGCATCCTGGCCGAGATCAGCAAATATCGCGAGGGCGAAGGTCAGGGCCGCCCGGCCAGACTGTATCGCTACAAAAAGAACGCCGTCACCGAGGTCAAAGCCCGGCGGCTGTTCCCCTAACTACCCGCTGGGCTTTCGTCAGGTCGTTCAGCCAGGGACTGGTGGAAAGGAGCCCCCCATGTTCTCAGAACTCCCCCTGCCTCCGCATTTTGACCCGGTCCGGGTCGGTCAGGTCTGGAAAGTCTCCTACCAGCAACGGGCCGAAGAAGCCGAGCGCTGGTCCGGACAGCACCACCTGCAGTCCGCCGCCGCCGACCGGTTCAGAATCTGTCTGGTGGCGGTAGATGTGCAAAATACCTTTTGCATTCCCGACTTTGAGCTGTACGTCGGCGGGCGCTCCGGGACCGGCGCGGTGGACGACAACCGCCGCCTGTGCGCATTCATCTATCGCAACCTGGGCGTCCTCACCCAGATTTGCCCGACGATGGACACCCACCAGGCCCCGCAGATTTTCCACGCCATCTTCCTCGTCAACGAGGCGGGCGAGCACCCGGCTCCGTACACGCTGATCTCGGCGGAAGACGTCGAGAAGGGCGTGTGGAAGTTCAACGCGGCGCTCGCGCAGAGCCTCGGCGTCACCGCCGCGTATGCGCAGCAGCACCTCCGGCATTACACCAACGCTTTGAAGCAGAGCGGCAAATATGCGCTCACGATCTGGCCGTACCACGCCATGCTGGGCGGCCTCGGCCATGCGCTGGTTTCCGCGGTCGAGGAGGCCGTGTTCTTCCACAGCCTCGCCCGGCGCGCCCAGCCTAATTTCCAAATCAAGGGCAACCACCCCCTGACCGAACACTATTCGGTCCTCGGCCCGGAAGTGCGGCAAGGCCCGGAGGGCGACTTGCTCGCCGAGAGGAACTTCGCGCTGATTGACACCTTGCTCGACTTTGACGCGGTCGTGATCGCAGGACAGGCCAAAAGCCACTGCGTCGCGTGGACGATCCAGGATTTGCTGAACAGCATCGTAGAGAAGGACCGCAGCCTCGCGCAAAAGGTGTATCTGCTCGAGGACTGCACTTCGCCCGTCGTCGTCCCCGGCGCAATTGATTACACCGACGAGGCGGACGCCGCGTTCCAGAAATTCGCCCAGGCGGGGATGCACGTCGTCCGCTCGACCGAGCCGATCGCGAGTTGGCCGGGCATCCCCTACGCCACCCCTGCCTGATACATGGAAAAGAGAGGCTGTCATGCCAGGTACGAAGGCACGCAAACCTAAAGTATTCTTTGCGATTCCCTGTGGAGATTATTACTCTATCCAAAACAGGATCATTAAGCAGGTTGCTGATGTTGCTGACATTGAAGCGATTATTGTAGAAGATCACGTACAGACGAAAGGGCTGTGGGACAAAATCGTCAGCCAGATAAACTCCGCCGACCTGTTTGTGGCAGACATTTCATCATTGCGTCCCAATATTGTTTTAGAGCTTGGCTATGCAATTAGAGAGAAATCTCTTGAGCGAGTTGGGATTTTCATTTCACAGAATATTGCTGTCCCTGCAGACTTACAGGGGTGCGTGGTCCAAAAATACACGAGTTTTGCTGGTTTTCAGGACAAACTCATCAGCTGGCTATGTGATGCCATACCTCTACTTGATCCAAAACTTTTTGGAGGGATGAAGGTCCAACTTGCTAACTTCCACGATGACTTCAGGGATCAAGAAAGCTTCCTTAAGCTATGGTCATTTCCCCCTGGAAGTTCATTTCTGCTTACCTATGAGGGACTCAGATTTACTAACGCAAATCTTCCCATTCTAACGACGACGCTGGCTTTGCTGAGGGACTGTGAGTTTGAGTTCCGTGCATGCATTGCACAAGAGAGGGTTGGATGGGTTGTCAAGGGCACGAAGGATCTAAACAGTCTTTTGCCTGCTTTTTGCATGATGTTTCAACTAGATGCGAATGACAATCTAACCCCACACATTTGGAATGCAAAGCAGATACATCCACAAAGCCTCTACCAAGTTTTTCCCTCGCATAAAGTGACAATTAAAAAGAGTAGGGACGGTTGGTTCACGTTGGTCACAAGAGTTCAACGTAGTACGGTTGAGATCGAGAACGACAAAAAAGTGGTCTTCACCGCTGATTTCAGCACAAAACCTTACGCACAGTATTACAATGATTTCCCGTACAAAGAGGGTCAAGTTGGTTTTCGATGTCACCCGGGCGAGGAGGCAGTTATCAATTACGTGAAGGTACGAGAGCTATATCCATCTGTGAAACGACAAAGACGGTTGAGGAGTTAATGGAGTATTCATGACTATCTTCGACCGTAAACGCCTGACCAACGCCACGTTCAAGCTCGACGTCGAGCGGATGCGCCTGGGATGGTATTCGGACAAGTACTTCGAGAACATCGGCGCGATGCTCCGGCAGCTTTCGGCGGAGGGCTACCGCTATGTAGGCCCGGCGCCCCACCTGCCGGCGGGCGACCCGGCGGGCGTGGAAACAGGCGAGATGCACGTCGAGATGCAGTGGTTCACCCGCCGTCCCGGCGCCACCGTCGTCGTCGGCGTAGACAAAGCCATCGAGATGCTTCGCTACGGCGCGGGGTATTTCGAAGGCGAGCGCTTCATGTGCACGTGGGATCAGCTCGAAGTAGAAGCGGTGCACGACGGCGCGCTGGTGAAATACAACGGCGACCCGACGCAGGTGCAGCCGGCGATGCGCGCGCGCGGGCGCTACCGCGACTTCGCGCTCCTCGAAACGCCGACGCTGGGCATCCTCACCCGCGCCTCGCGCGTGGCGACGAACGTGTATCAGACGCTGGTCGCAGCGCGCGGCAAGCCGGTGTTATTCTTCCCGGCGCGGTTTGACCTGCACGAAGTGCAGGCCGCCGACGGGTATGCCTATAACGTCGCGGTTCAGCGTTTTAATCTCGATTATGAGGCGACCCTCGGCCCGTTTGTCTCCACCGACGCCCAGGGCGACTGGTGGGGCGGCGCGGGCGGCGGGACGGTGGCGCACGCCGCGATTGCGTGCTTCTTCGGCGACACGGCAGAGGCCATGCTGGCCTTTTGTGCGACGCGCCCGCCGCGCATTCCGCGCATCGCGCTGGTAGACTTCAACAACGACTCCGTCGGCGATTCGCTGGCGACGCTCGACGCGATGTTCGCGCGCTATCGTGAACTGGTGGACGCGGGCGACGAAACCGAAGCGAAGAAGTATGTGCTTTACGGCGTGCGGCTGGACACGAGCGGCAGCGTGCGCGATGTCTCGGTGCCGCCCCTGGGCGAACCGAGCCTGGATTTGGGCGTGGTGCCGCGTTTGGTGTTCACCGTGCGCCGGGCGCTGGATACCGCGTGGGAGCGATGGGGCGACCTCCCGCCCGTGTGGGAAGCCCGTGCCCAAGAGTATTGCCGCAACGTAAAGATTGTCGTCTCCGGCGGATTTAACCCGGAGAAGATTAAGCGCTTCGAAAAACTTGCCGTGCCGGTGGACATTTACGCCGTCGGCTCATCGCTCTTCGACAACCACGGCGATACGGTGACCGATTTCACCGCCGACGTGGTGCGCGTGAAGGTGAACGGGGAATGGCGGGATATGCCGAAGGTCGGGCGGCGGCCATGCGACAACCCGGAAATGGAGCGGGTGACATAGATAACCGCTCTTCCCTCACCATTGCGTCCCCCGATTATTCGGGCTATCATCCCCGGCGGAGTGTTCACTCTCAAAAAAGTATCAGCGCGCTGCCTGGCTTACCGGCCTGCAGGAGGGTCGCATGGAGCCTGCTTCGACCGTCCTCATCGTGGACGATGACCCCGTCATACGCAAAGTGCTGGGGGATATGCTTCTCAACCAGGATTACATCCTGGTCCAGGCCGCCGACGGCGTGGAGGCGCTGGCCCAGGCCGCCGAGCACAGGCCGGACCTGATTCTGCTCGACGTGATGATGCCGAACATGGACGGCTTCGAAGTTTGCCGCCGTCTGCGCGCCGACCCCGCGCTGGCCGAAGCGCCGGTGGTCATGGTCACCTCGCTCGACGACCGGGCTTCCCGTTTGAGAGGCATCGAGGCCGGGGCGGATGATTTCATCACCAAGCCGTTTGACCGCGTGGAACTGCGCGCCCGCGTCCACACCATCACCCGCCTCAACCGCTACCGCCGCCTGCAGGAAGAGCGTTCGCAATTGGCGTGGGTGGTGGAACACGCCGATGACGGCTATCTGCGGTTAGGCCCGGACGACGAAGTGTTGTACGCCAACCCCAAGGCGCGGCTTTATCTCGGCGTCGAGGGCGAGCCGGAGGCGCTGGTGGCTGAAAAATTCCTGTCGCTGGCGCTGCGTCAGTATCGCCTCGAACCGCAGGACAGTTGGGCTGGTTGGCCGGCGCTGTCGCCGAAGACGCTTTTCCGCGCGCGCTATTTGGTGCGCCCGGAAACGCCTACCGCCCCGGTCTTCTGGCTGGAGGCGGCCGTGCTGAACCTGCCGGGCGCGCCGCGCACCCATCTCATCCGGCTGAAAAATGTCACCGCCCAAATCAAGTCCCGGCGTGATATGCGCAGTTTTATAACGGTCATCGGCCACAAACTTCGCACGCCGCTGGTCCCCATTCTGGGGATACTCGAAATGGCCTCGGAGCCTACCGCCTGGAAAATATCGAGCGAGGATATGATCAACTCGCTTTCGCTGGCCTTACGCGGCGCGCAACGCCTGCACGCGGAGCTGGAAGACATTCTGAAATTTGCCCAGATTCCCGCGCTGGTCCAAGACGACGGCGGCTTCTCGCTCTCGCAATTTGAACCCCTGGTAACTGAGATCAGCGCCGGGCTGGAACTGAGAGCGGTCACCATGTCTATGTCCGAGGACGTGAAACGTGCCCAGGTCGCGCTGCCGCCGCAGGCCGTGGAAGTCATGCTCTGGGAGATTCTGGAAAACGCGAAAAAGTTTCATCCGGCTCACTCCCCTACCGTAGAGATAGAGGTCGTGCGCGAGAGCGCTGGCCGCATCGCCTTGCGCGTCGGCGATGACGGCGTGACTCTCTCCCCCGAGCAAATGGAGCAGGTCTGGACGCCCTACTATCAAGCCGAAAAAGGATTCACGGGTGAACTGCCCGGCATGGGGTTGGGACTGTCAACCGTCGCCTCGCTCGTCTGGGGCGTCGGTGGAGCTTGCCGCCTCTATAACCGAAAAGATGGGCCGGGAATCGTTGTGGAGCTGATTCTGCCGGAAATGTCAGCCGCGCCTGCTCCGTAGGGGGTGAACTGGCGCGGCCGCTCCATCGGATTCACTGAAATACCGGATGCAATAAATCCTGGACGACCAGCACGACCATCAAGCTCAGTATCGCCGCCATGCCGACCATGTGAACCAGCTTCTCGCGCCGGGCGTTGACCGGGCGGCCGCGCAGCAGTTCGAGGCCGGCAAAGGCGATCCGTCCCCCATCCAACGCCGCAATCGGCAACAGGTTCATGAAACCGAGCGCCACGCTGATCAGCGCGGTCAGATTCAAAACAGGATACAGCGTCCGCCCCCTGAGCGCCTCCTCTAAAATCTTATCGCTAATCTGCTTCAGCCCCACCAGCCCGCTGAGACGCGCCTCGTCGGACTTGAGTTCGTCTCGCAGCACGCGCACGGGAACCATGATCGTTTCGTGCATCTGAAGAGCGATCCGTTCCACGGCGCGGCGGCTCGCGCCTGGGAGCGCATACCGCACCGTCACGCGGGTCAGGTCAAGGCCGGTCGGCCGTTTGTCGGACGACCACTCCGTCTGGGGGATAATCGCCAGCGGGACGATCTCTGCCCCGCGCTGGACTTCTAGTTGAACCGGCCGCCCAATATTCTCCGCGACGAGAGCCGCCCACTCGCGCGGATCGTGAATGGTCAGTTCATTCGCCCGCAGCAACACATCGTCCGCGCGCAGTCCGGCCACCTCGGCGGGCGAACCAGGCAGGACGCCCACGACTTTAACTTGATCGGGCCAGCCGAGCATAAAAGCGACGACCAGCACCCAATAGCCAACCAGCAGATTGGCCGAAGGCCCCGCCGCGAAGACGGCTGCCCGTTTCCAGGCGGCGCTGGCGGCCAGGCCGTCCGCCACAGCCGGGTCAAACTCGCCCACCGGGCGCACAAAGCCGCCGAGCGGAATCCAGTTGAGCGTAAAGGCCGTCCCGCGCCACTCGCCCAGTTTCAACAGGCGGGGCGGCAGTCCGAGGCCAAATTCCTGTACCCGGATGCCCAGCCCAGTCGCCATCAGAAAGTGGCCCAACTCGTGAAAGAAAATCAAGCCCCCTAGCATCAGGATGAAAAAAGCCAACTTGATCACAGTATCCACCAAAACCTCCCGACGACAGCTTGCTGCAGCGCGCGTGCCGAGTCGAGAGGGGCTTTGGTGAAACGGCGAGGGGATGAAGTGGGGGTACGGACGGGAAGACCGACGAGCACTAACGTGCCGGGGAGGGCGCGCCACTCAGCGTTTTCAACCGTCCATTGGAGCGGCTCGCAGCCACGATGCGGCAGCCGTGACAACGCGCTCCTACAGCGCAAACATCTTCTGCATGCTCAGCGCCAGCGACATATCGCCCTGGACTTTCACCTTGCCCTGCATGAAGGCATTGATCGGATTCAGGTCGCCGTTGACGATCGCCAGATAGTCGCTGGCCGCGGCGCCAAACGTCATCGTCGGATTCGCCGCCGCGCCCTCTGTGACAGCGATTTTCCGGTCGGCAATCGCCAGATACCACTGCCCTCCGCCCTCCCCGCTCAGGTCGAATTGGATCGTCGCGTTCAGACCGCCCGCCTGCTCCGGCAAAAACCGGCCGGGCATCGCCTCGAAGATTTCTCTCACCGTTGTCGCGCGCTGCGGCATGCGTGACCTCCACAAGTCAAGATGGCGAAATTGTAACACGAGCGCGCTGTATAGACGATGCTCTATAATGCAGCGCGATGCTTAAGTCCCAACCTGCTCATCTAACTGCCGTTCTGCAAGCCTTGCTTGTCACTTTCCTCTGGGCCACTTCGTGGGTACTCATCAAGATCGGGTTGAAGGACATCCCGGCCCTGACCTTCGCCGGGCTGCGGTACAGCGCGGCTTTCCTGTGCCTGCTGCCCTTCGCTTTGCGCGCCAATCATCGGGTTTCATTGCAGAGCCTATCCCGGCGACAGTGGGGAAGCCTCCTGGCCCTCGGCCTGTTCTTGTATGCCGTGACGCAGGGCGCTCAGTTTCTTGGGTTGGCTTACCTTCCCGCCGTGACCGTTAATCTGCTGCTGAACTTCACCACCATCATCGTCATGTTTCTCGGCATGGCCTTTCTGGCCGAGCAGCCTACGATTCTCCAGTGGAGTGGGGTCGGCCTGTCTCTTGCCGGCGTGCTGGTCTTTTTCTACCCGGCGGCGCTCCCGGCCGATCAGGCTTTCGGAGTCAGCGTCGTCGTCGTGGGCGTGCTTTCGAACGCGCTCTCGGCCATTCTCGGGCGGCGCGTTAACCGCGATGGCGACCTGCACCCGCTCATCGTGACTACCATCAGCATGGGCTTCGGTTCGCTCGCCCTGCTGACCACCGGCCTCCTCGTGCAGGGCCTGCCGCGCCTCAGCCTCCTCAACTGGGCGTTCATCGCCTGGCTCGCCGTCGTCAACACCGCGGTCGCCTTCACGCTGTGGAATCACACGCTGCGCACGCTCGCGGCGCTGGAGTCAAGCATCATCAACAGCACGATGCTCATCCATATTCCCCTGCTGGCGTGGCTCTTCCTCGGCGAACCAATCACGATCCAGAAAGTCGTCGGGATGGCGCTGGCCGGCCTGGGAGCGCTGATCGTGCAGACGCGCCGGGCTTAAGCAGAAACCCGGTTTCTGAGAGAAACCGGGTTTCTGCTGCATCCTTCGCGGGGCTAGCTTGCAATGCGCGTCTTGGGGATCCGCTGGCGCACCAGCCGCCAGCCGAGCAACCCGGCCACAAAGCTCAAAAACGCCAGGGACAGCCGCATGCTGACCAACGCCATCCCGACAAAATAAACCAGTCCGCCCAACCCGGCGGCGACCCAGATCACTTTGCGCTGCCTTGCCTCTTGGCGGGCGGCCGCCGCATAGGACTGGCGCGCATTCGCCCGCAACTCGCCTTTCAATTCGGCCACAAAGTCGCGGCGGGGTTCCACCGGGAACAGGGCAGCTTTCACCTTGCGCGCCAGCCTCAGCAGCGGTTTCACGACCTCGCGCTCAGGTTCAGATTCCACCGCCGGCAGTTCGTCGGTCAGATCCACATCGTTGACGAGGTGGTCGGCGTGAACGCTGAGCAATTCAGCCAACTCTTGTTCGTTCATGCTGGGCAACTCCCCTCGGCCTCGTCAGACCGCATAGCCGATCACGCCGATTGTGCCGGGGCCTAACTGAATCGCCACGGCGATGGACAGGGATTGGACGAGAACGTCCTCTTTGCAGTTGAACGATTGCTTCACCATTCCGGTGAGTATCTTGGCCTCCTCCGGCGCAGCCGCGTGCACGACCGACATCATCGCCGGCCGGTCGCCGATCTTCTCCTTGGAAAGCTCGAGGATGCGTTCAAACGCCTTCGAGCGCACGCGAATTCTGTCCTCGGTCGGCAGGAGAATCCCCTCCCGCAACTGAATGATGGGCTTCATATTCAGCATCAAACCAAGCATAGCCCGCAGCCCTCCCACGCGCCCGCTCATCTGGGCGTATTTCAGCGTGGCGAGCGTAATGACAAAACTCGAATGGTCGCGAATGTGCTCCAGCCGCTTGATGATCTCCTCCAGGCTCTTCCCGGCGCGCTCCATTTCGCGCGCCTCGCGGCACATGTACCCCATCCCCGTCGAGCCGCACAGACTGTCGAACACGCGGACTTTGAAATCATCTTTGACATTGCTGGCGGCCAGGTTGGCCGACTCCACCGTCTTCGACAGCTTCCCGGTGACGTGGATCGAGAGGATCGTGTCCCCTTTCTGGGCCGCCTTCCGATACACCTGCTCAATTTGGTATGGATTGGGCTGTGACGTCTTGGGAAAGGTTTTATCCGTCACTCCCTCCAGCCGCTTATAGAACCTGTCATCGTCAATATCCACGCCGTGCAGGAACTGTTCGGTGCCGAAGTGGATATTGACCGGCACCACATGAATGTCGTACTTTGACAGCCACTCGCCAGGCATGTCTCCGGCGCTGTCGGTCACGATACGAAGCATGAGGTCTCCTCCGAAAATGATAGATTGGCCGGCGGCGCGGCTCACGCCTCATCCCGAGCGCCGCCGCGCGCCAGTTCGTCCCGCAGCGACAGGAGGGTGCGATGATACAGGCTCTTGACCGCGCCCTCGCTGCGCTGCAGGATCGCGCCGATCTCTGCATTCGACAGGCGCTCGACGAACTTCAAAATGAGCAATTGCTGGCGCTCGCCCGGCAACTGGCGGATGGCTCGCAGCAATCGTTCCCGCTCTTCGCGGCTCTCGGTCATCGCCTCCGGCGCTTCCGAACGCAGGTCGCGCCAGTCGTGGACCGGCAACTGATCGAGCGGGAACACCTTGCGCCGTCCCTGGTCCCGGTGCCAGTTGGCCAGCAGGTTGTGGGCAATGCGGTACAGCCAGGCCGAGAACGGCAGCCCCCGGTCGTCGTAGTGGTGCAAATGCGCCATCGCCCGGACGAACACCCGCGCCGTCAAATCCTCGGCGTCGTGTTCGTTGCCCGTGCGGTAATACACGTAATTGTATATTTTTTTGACGTACCGCTCGTAGAGCAGGCCAAAGGCCTCCGCGTCCTGCTTGGCTCTGGCTACCAGCGCCGCCTCGTCTTTTGGATCGAGCACCCGCTCACTACTCCCAGGCTCGAGCGGAGGCTCAAAGAGAAGAACACCCTCCGCCCGTCAAAGTTACGCCGCGAGGCGAGTATAGCAGAGCCGATAGGCCAGGTCAAAAGTTTCACCCAAAATCAAAATCGTTGACGCGCTTTCTCTAACATGCTAGACTTTTTTCCTATGCCCCGCCTCCAGCGCGTCATCCTCGTCATCGTTCTGCTCTGCGCCCTGCCGCCCGCGGGCGTCTCCGCACAAGATCAGGGCGTAGCGGTGATCACCTCGCCGCTCGACGGGGCTATCGTTTCCGGCGTCGTGCCCATCAGCGGCGCCGCCACCCACCCGCAGTTCCAGCGGTACGAACTGGCCTTCGGCTACAGCCCCAACCCAACCGATACCTGGTTCTCTCTCCAAGATCCGGCGGTCACCCAGGTGGTCAACGACGTCCTCGGGCGCTGGGACACCACCGGCGTCACGGATGGCCTCTACGTGCTGCGTTTGCGGGTATACTGGACAGACCGAAATTATCTGGAAGCCTTTGTGCGCAACGTGCAGGTGCAGAACGCGACCCCCACGCCGACGGTCCCGCCCCCCGAGGCGACGACGTCCTCCTCCCCACTCCCGGCCCTCACGCTGACCGCGCCGGTCGCCGGGACGGCGGCGACCCAGCCGCTGATCGTCCTTCCTCCGCCTTCGACGCCTCGCCCCACGACGAACGCGGCGATCGCCATCGGCAGCGGGACGGGCATGAGCGCCGCGCGCCTCAACACGCAGGTGATCCGCGGTGCATTCTTCGACGGCGTGCGGTTTACGGTCGTGCTGTTTGCTTTGCTAGGCGCCTACGCCGGACTGCGCGCGGCTTGGCGTTCGCGCTCGCGCCGTTAACCCCATTGCAGCCATGACCATCCCCTTGAAACGCCCCAAAGAAATTGTTGAGATGCGCGCCGCCGGGAGACTCGTGGCCGAGACGTTCGCCCGCCTCGCCGAAGCGGTTCGCCCCGGCGTCACGCTGGCCGAGTTGGACCGGCTCGCGACGGATTATCTCAAACGCCAGGGCGCAGAGCCGCTCTACAAAGGCTATCGGGGCAACCCGCCGAACCACCCTCCCTTCCCCGGCGTCATCTGCGCGTCGGTGAATCAGGAAGTCTGCCACGGCCTGCCCGACGGGCGCAGCCTGAAAGACGGCGATATCGTCGGCGTGGATATCGGATTAAAATATAGAGGCTACTGCGGCGACGCTTGCGTCACCTATGCCGTGGGCAAAATTACGCCGGAGGCGCAGCGGCTGTTGGACGTGACGCAGGAATGCCTGCGGCGCGGGATTGCGGCAGCGCAGCCAGGCCATCACTTCGGCGACATCGGTGCGGCCATTCAAGCTTACGCCGAAGGCCAGGGATTCAGCGTGGTACGCGAGTGGGGTGGACACGGCATCGGCCGGAGACTGCACGAGCCGCCTTCCGTCCCACACACCGGCCCCGCGGGCGCCGGCCCTCGTCTCCGCCCCGGCATGGTCTTCACCATCGAACCCATGATCAACGCCGGGAAGCCGGACTGGAAACTGCTCAAGGATGGTTGGACCGTCGTCACGGCCGACGGTTCGCTTTCAGCGCAGTTTGAGCATACGATCGCCATCGCAGAGCACGGCCCGGAGATCTTGTCACAGCCTTAGCGGTATAATGAGGCCCAGGCTCTCTCACCGCGGCTAGGGGGGCGCTTGCAAAGGAGGCGAGCTTCAGGCAAAATTCAACCCCTTCACTCATTGAGACGAACCATGTTCCCATCTACTCCCACAACTCCGCCGCCCAAGAGATATTCCGATAAATACCTCATCGTCGGCCTGGGCAACCCGGGCCGGGAATACGGCCTGAACCGGCACAATGTCGGGTTCATCTTGCTCGACCGCCTCGCTGAGCGCTATGGCCTTCCGCCTTTCACTAAACGGCAGGGCCAAGCCCTGACCTCCGACGGGACCATCGCCGATGCCCCGGTCGTCCTCGTCAAGCCCCAGACCTACATGAATCTCTCCGGCGAAGCTGTCGGCGCGCTCGTCCGTTTCTACGAGATACACCGCGACCGGCTGCTCGTCTGCGTGGACGACATTGACCTGCCCGTGGGCGTCCTCCGGCTCCGCGCCCGGGGCACTTCGGGCGGCCAGCGCGGGCTGCAATCCGTCATTGACCACGTGGGCACGCAGGCTTTCCCGCGTGTGCGCATCGGCATCGGGCACCCGACCGGCCATCGCGCCGCCGAGACCCACGTCCTGCAGGACATGCAGGGCGACGAACTCGAAATCATCAGCGCCACGGTTGACAAAGCCGTGGACGCCATCGAGACCTTTATCCGGGGCGGGATTGTGCTGGCGATGAGCCGCTACAACGGCCCCTTCGACCGGGAAGGGTAAGGTCCCACCCCAATTACTAATCTCCAATCTTCCGCTCCGTTTTTGGAGGTTGGTAATTGGGGGTTAGTAATTGATCTGTGAATCTCTCCGGTCTCCTCCCGGCCCTCCGGTCTCTGCCCGAATATGGCGCGGCGCTCAAGGCTCTTGCGGGAGGCGCGCGCCAAAGTTTCGCCCTGAGACTCCCGCGGGCGAGCCGCATTCCTGTCGTCGCCGCCCTCGCCGAAGACGTGCACCGCCCGGTGCTCGTTGTCTGCGCCCGCGCCGACCGGGCGCTCACGCTCATCGAGGAGCTTGCCGTCTGGACGCCGGGCAGCCGTATCCTGCACTTCACAGAACCGGATCCGATCTTTTACGAATACGACGCCTGGCGTCCGCAGACCCTGCGCGCACGCCTCACCACTCTCGCCGCGCTCACCGGTCTCTCGTCTTCAACGCCTGGCTTCCCAACACCGGACCTCCCATACCCGCCACCTGACCCTCGTCATTCGGCGCACGACACACGCTCCCCAACCCTCGTCATCACCTCCGCGCGCGCTTGGATGACACGCACCATCCCCCGGCGTGACTTTCTAGCCAACAGCCGCACGCTCAAGGTCGGGCAGTCCGTGCGGCTGGAGAAACTCCTCGAAACGTGGGTGGGGGCCGGGTATACGGCTGAGACCGTCGTCGTCCAACCCGGGGAGTTCTCCCGCCGGGGTGGGATCATTGACATCTATCCGATGGCCGACGACCTCCCGGCCCGCATCGAACTCTTCGGCAACGACATCGAAACCATCCGGCGTTTTGACCCGGCCACACAACGCTCGAGCGAGAAAATCGAAACGCTCACGGTCACGCCCGCCCGCGAGGCTCTGCCGAGACATGCCAGGGATGGAGGGGGAACGCTTCGCATGGAGACGGAAGATTCAGAATCGTCCGCCTTCCTCGAATTTCAGCTCCCGCGCATGTTTCCCCCGGCCAGCCTGATGGAATATCTCCCGCCCCATGCGCTCGTGCTGGTTGACGACTGGCTGGAACTCGCGGACACGGTGAACGAATTTGAGGAGCAGGCCCTGCAATTGCGCGCCGAGCAGATGGAGGCCGGCGTCATCCCCGAAGATTTTCCTCTACCCTACCACACGTGGGCAGAACTGCAGGATGAGCTTGCCGACCGCGCGCCGGTTTTCCTCTCCGCACCCGCGGAAGAGGACACCCCGGCCATTGACCTGGGCGCGCGTTTTCACCCCGGCCCGCGTTACGGTGGACAACTCAAGCCGCTGCTCAATCATCTGCGCGACCTGCAGGCCAGGCTTGAGCGCGCCGTGATCGTCACCCGCCAATCCCAACGCCTGGCTGAACTCTGGGGGGAAGATGCGTACGGGCGCGCAGCGGACGAGCGTTCTATGGAACGCCCCTACGCGCCGATGGAATCTGTCACGGCTTTGCCTCAGCCAGGCGAATTGGCCTTTGTGCAGGGCGCGCTCTCCGAAGGCTGGCGCTTGGATCGCACGGACGCGGTCACCGCGTCTCTGCACCTCCTGACGGACGCCGAGATATTTGGCTGGGCGCGCCCCGAACCGCGCCGCCGCCAGGCCCGCGCCGCGGCCCTTGCGCCGGAATCTAGCTACGCCGACTTTGCTCCCGGCGACTTCGTCGTCCACGCCGATTTCGGCATTGGCCGCTTCCGCGACCTGGTGCGGCGCACGGTGGACGCGGTGGAGCGCGAATATCTCCTGCTCGAATACGCCGACGGCGACGAGCTGTATGTCCCCATTTACCAGACCGACCGCATCACCCGCTACATCGGCGCCAATGATCATCCGCCCGCGCTCTCCCGTCTCGGCTCCGCCGAATGGCAAACCGTCAAGGGCAAGACCCAGCAGGCGGTCGAGGAAATGGCCAGGGAGATGCTGGAACTCTACGCCCGGCGCGAGGTCGCCCAAGGCAAGTCCTTTGGCCCCGACACACCCTGGCAGGCCGAATTGGAAGCCTCGTTCCCGTATGTAGAGACCGAGGACCAACTGCGCGCCATCCGTGAAGTGAAGGTGGATATGGAGCAGCCACGCCCCATGGATCGGCTGATCTGCGGCGACGTGGGATACGGCAAGACCGAGGTCGCGCTCCGGGCGGCGTTCAAGGCGGTGATGGACGGATCGCAGGTCGCTCTCCTCGTCCCGACCACTGTCCTCGCGCAACAGCACTTCCACACCTTCCAGACGCGCCTGGTGCCCTACCCGGCGCAGGTGGAGATGCTTTCCCGTTTCCGCTCGCGCGCAGAGGCGGAGAAGATCGTGGAGGGACTGACCCAGGGGGCCATTGATATCGTCATCGGCACTCATCGTCTGCTGCAAAGGGATGTGACGTTCAAGAACCTCGGCCTGCTGATTATTGACGAGGAACAACGCTTCGGCGTCACCCACAAAGAACGGCTTAAGCAGATGCGGACTGAAGTGGATGTGCTGACCCTGACGGCGACGCCCATCCCGCGCACCCTCTACATGGCTCTCACGGGCGTGCGCGACATCTCGACGATCAACACCCCGCCCGAGGAGCGCCTGCCTATCCTGACGCACTCCGGACCATACCATGAGCGCACGGTGCGGCAGGCTATCCTGCGCGAACTCGACCGGGGGGGGCAGGTATTCTTCGTCCACAACCGTGTGCAAAGCATCGGCATCATCCGCCGCAAACTCGAACATCTCGTCCCGGAGGCGCGTATCGGCATGGGGCACGGGCAAATGGACGAGCATGAGCTTTCCCAGGTGATGGATCAATTCACCAACGGCGAGATTGATATCCTGCTGTGCACTTCGATCATCGAGTCCGGGTTGGATATTCCCAACGCCAACACACTCATCGTGGACCGCGCGGATACGTTTGGGCTGGCGCAGCTCTACCAACTACGCGGGCGGGTTGGGCGCGGCGCAGCGCAGGCTTATGCCTATTTCTTCACCGACCGGCGTCACCGCCCCACCCCGGAGGGCCGCGAACGGCTCGAAACGATCGTCGAACAAAAAGAGCTAGGCGCCGGTTATTCGATTGCGATGCGGGATCTCGAAATGCGCGGCGCGGGCGATTTGCTGGGGCCGAGGCAGTCGGGCCACATCTCGGCGGTGGGATTTCATCTCTACACGCGGCTGCTGGCGGAAGCCGTTAAAAGACTCAAATCCCGAGCCCCAAGCCCCAGGCCCCAAATGGCAAGCGCAGACACATCTTTGGGACTTGGGATTTGGGATTTGGGATTTACCACTTCAGTTGATCTGCCTCTCCCCGCTTCGATCCCCTCCGAGTACGTGGCCGACCGCGCGCTCCGGTTGCAGCTTTACCGGCGGCTGGCGAATCTGAGCGAGGAGAGCGCCGTGGAGGCGGTCGGCGCGGAACTCGCCGACCGTTTCGGCCCCCTGCCCCGCTCGCTGGAGAATTTGCTGTATCAACTGCGCGTCAAGGTCCGCGCCGGGCGCGCCGGGGTGACGGCGGTTGCCAGCGAAGGCGGCCAGATTGTATTGACCCTGCCTCCCATCAGCGAAACCGATCAGGCTTACCTGGGGGGCAGCCTGGGGCCGGGTGTGCGCGTCAGCAAAAACAAGCTCTGGCTCTCCCGCGCCGCCGAGAAGGATTGGCGCGAGCACTTGCTCCACGTGCTGACCCGCTTGGAGAAGGAGCGAGGGTTTCTTCAGCCCTCCAACTCACTGCAGCCCGGCTGCTCGTAATTCGTCTATCCGCTCCGGCACGGTGAATCGGCTCACCGTCGTCCAGTCCACGAGCCACGGGCACATCTGGTTCACCCACACGCCGAAGCCCCACAACCAGGGAAGGACGAGATTCGCCCGTGGATGGCGCACCAAGCCCACGGCGGCGCGAGCCACGTCGTCCGCCGTCAACAGCATAAATGCGGGCGTGGTCGCCCTCGTCTTGCGCTTGATCCCGGCCTGCGCCCCGAACTTCGTCGCCACCCCGCCCGGATAGATCACCGAGACGTGGATGCCCCAGGGAGCGACCTCACGCCGCAGCGCCTCCGAGAACCCGCGCACGGCAAACTTGGTCGAAGCGTAAATCGTGTAAGTCGGCGTGCCGACCAGTCCGGCCATGGAAGCCATATTGATGATGTGTCCGCCTTTCTGCCCGATCATCACCGGCAGCACCTGCCGGGTGGTCTGCACCACGCCCAGCACGTTCACCGCGTACTGCGCCTCGATGTCTTGCACCGGGTCGAGATTTTCCAGCCAGTCGAGCCGGCCGAACCCGGCGTTATTGAACAGCACGTCAATCCGCCCGAACCGGGCGAGTGTTTGATTGACCAGATTTTGAATGTCCGCCAATTGGCTCAGATCGGCGGCGACGACGAGGGCTTCCGCCTCCGTTCCAAACGCCTCAATGTCCTTCGCCACCGTCTCAAGCCGATCCACCCGCCGGGCGGCCAGCGCGATCTTCGCCCCCTGTTGGCCGAACGCACGCGCCGTCGCCTCCCCAATACCTGACGAGGCCCCGGTAACAATCACGACCCTGTCTTTGATCGGTGTCATATACGGCCTCCGGCGCCCTGCGCCTAATCCACCGGCAAGGTTAGCGGCGCTTGACCAGGAGAGATCATGCCTGCCTCTTCGGCGCAGCGGGAGGCGTCTGATCTGGCAGGGGCAGGATGAAGTAGAAGCAGGACCCACGGCCGACCTTGCTCTCCACGCCCATCCGGCCGCCGTGGCTCTCCACGATCTGCTTGCAAATACTCAGGCCCAGGCCAATGCCTCCACGGCGGCGCATGGACACGCCGTCCACCTGGTAGAAGCGGTCAAAAACGTGACGCAGTTTGTCAGTGGCGATGCCAACGCCTGTGTCGCGCACTTCGACGCGCACCGCCGCCGCGTCCGGCAAGATGTTCAGTTGAACATCGCCGCCCGGATCGGTGAAGCGCATGGCATTGCTGAGCAGGTTGTCGAACACCTGTGACAGCCTAAGCGAGTCGCCGCGAATGATCACGGGCGTCTCCGGCAGCTTGGCGCTCAGGTGCAACCCGGCTTGTTGGGCCGCCGCAGCCACGCCATCGGCGGCGGCCCGCGCGATCGTCACCAGATCCAATGGGATTAAGTTGAGAGTTTCGGGACTGACCACCTGCAAGGTCAAGATGTCGTTCACCAGCCGCACCAATGTGTTCGTCTTATCGGCTACGACGCGCAGGCCCTTTTCCTGTTCCGGCAGCAGGGGGCCTAACTGACCCGCGAGCAGCAGGTCCACGTAACTCTTCAGGAACGTGATGGGCGTGCGCAGTTCGTGAGAAATGTTCTGCATCATCTCGTCTTTCAGGCGATCCATCTGCGCCAGCTCGTCATAGGTGGTCTGCAGAGAATCCGCGCGCGCTTCTAATTCCTGGTAAAGCTCTGCGCTTCCAATGGCGACCGCTGCCTGAGCGGCGAAGCTGGAGATCAGATTCAGATCGTGCGGTTTGAACCCGCGCATGCCCTCGCGATGAATCGTCATCACGCCCGTCACACGCTGGTTAACCTTCAAGGGCACAGCGATCAAGTTCTCCGGACTGCGGGGGGTGCCGGGAACCTGCCTGCCGCGCGGATCAAGTTCCACCCGGTTGACCAGTTCGCCCTTACCACTGAGCGCTACATAACCGGTGATGCCTTCGCCTAACGGAATGGTGATGCTTGAGATTTGCTCCGCATATTTATCGTGAACGACGATCGGCCGCAGGAGTTTGGCCTCGGCCTCCAGCTTGTAAATGGTGCACGAATCCGCCTCCACCAGACGCCGGGCAAAATGGGCGATGGAGTCCAGCCGCCGATCCAACTGCATCGAGGAACTCAGCGCCAGCGTGGTCGAAAGCAGGGCCGAAACTTCTTCCGCTCGCTGCCGCGCTTCGGCGTACAAGCGCGCATTCTCTACCGCCACCGCGAGTTGGCCGCTGATCACTTCCAGCGTCGCCAGGTCTTCAGGCCCCAGGCCATTCACTCGATCGCTTTGCGCCTCCAGCACGCCGATGATCCGATCCTGGGCAACCAGCGGCAGCGCCAACTCCGCATGCGTATCAGGAAAGAACGGATAGGGCATAAAGAGCGGGTCGGCTTGGGCATTCGACACCAGGCGGGCCTGAGAATGCCTGGCGACCCAGGAAATCACCCCCGGCCCATCAATCAGCAGGCGGATTTCCGGAAGGGTGGTCTGGCGGCGCTCGTTATAGTGCGCGCGGAAGACGATCTCTTTGTCTTCGATCAGCCCGGCATTAGCGTGATAGTACCCGAAAGCCGCTTCCAGACGCTGTCCGACTTTATCCAGCAGAACCTCGATGTCCAGGATACCGGCGATGTCCTGGCCCACCTCATTGATCAGCCGCATCTGCTCGGCCTGACGTTGCGCCGCCTGATACAGCTTGGCGTTATCCACCGCCATTGCCAGTTGGCCGCTGATCGCCTCGAGCGTGGACAGATGCTCGGCCCCCAGCCCGCTCACCTGATCACTCTGCACATCCAAGACGCCGATCAGGCGGTTGTGGGCGATGAGCGGTACGACAACCTCGGATCGTGTCTCCGGAAAGTTGACATTGGGTAAATGGTCGAGGTCGGCCTTCACATCCAGGGAATGCCGGGGCTGGGCATTGCGCACCACCCAGGCAATCAGGCCCGGCCCGTCCACCGGCAAAATGATGGCCGGCATTTGGCGATTGCGCTGAGCATCGAACCAGGTCGGGAAGACGATCTGGCCCTCCTCCAGCAGCCCTACTTTGGCATGGTAATAGCCGAAGGCCTTTTCCAGACGCTGGCTGACTTGCGTGAGGAGATTGCTCACGTCGAGGATGCCGGCGATGTCCCGCCCCACCTCGTTGACTAACCGCATTTGCTCGGCCCGGCGCTGAGCTGCCTGATAGAGTTTGGCGTTTTCGAGAGCTGCCGCCGCGTGCCCGGCCAGGGCTTGGGCCAGTTGCACCTCCTCCTCGGTAAAAACCCGATCTCTCCGGCTCTCCCACAGACGGACGTACCCCAGGGGCCGGCCCTGGCGAATGAGCGGGACGACCAGCGTGGATCGGCCGCCATAGCGCCGAATATGGTCCCGCTCAAAATCCGTCGCTGCCTCATCCTGCGGGCCCACAGAAGTTGGCTGACCGGTCCGCAGAGCCTCTACGACTCTGCCGAGCGATCCGACGGGATAAGCGACATATAAATCCGAGACTCGTTCCGGCGGGGAGGCTTCGGGGCTGTAGTATTCGGCCACGACGGTCGCCTTCGCCTCGTCCACTTCGACGACGTAAGCGCTGGTCACATCCAAGGCGCGCCCCACCTGCTCGACAATCGCCGTCAACACCTCGTTCAGATCCAGGCTGGCGGAAGCAGCCGCCTGGGCTTTGACCAGCATGTCCAGTTCACGTGCGTGTTGTTCAGCCTGCCCGCGCAGGCGGGCATTATCAATCATGGGCGCCAGCATCCCCGCGACGACGGTGAGGAGCTGCTCGTCGGTCTCACGGTAAGCTCCAATTTTCAGGCTTTCCGTGTTAAGTACGCCGATAATCCGGTCTGCGACCTTGAGCGGGACCGTCAACTCCGAACGGACGGCGGGGAGAAGCGCAATATAGTCGGGGTCACTGGATACGTCGTCCACACGCACCGCGCGCCCCAGACGTATCGCGCGTCCCAGGAGGCCGGTGCCCACCGCGACCGGCGGCACGTCCTCGCCGCGAGACACCAATCCCGCGTAAGCCTTCGCGCGCAACCACCGGCCGCTTTCGTCCACCAGCTCGACGCCGACGATGTCATACCCCAACCGGCGCTGCAAGACCTGAACTGCCTGCTCCGCGATTTCGTCAAAACTGGAGGCCGAGATGGCCGTCAAGGCGATCTCGGTCAATAACGAAAGCTCATTCAGGCGCTGACGGTCACGCTCATACAGGCGCGCGTTTTCGATGATCGGCGCAAGCAGACCGGCGACGATGGTGAGCAGACGCTCATCTTCGTCGGCGAAGGCGTTCAAAGCGTCGGCTTCGGCATTCAGAACGCCGATGACACGTTCCCCAATTTTGAGAGGTACGCACAGTTCGGAGACCGTCGTCGCCGCCACGCCTAAATAACCAGCAGCCTGTCTCACGTCGCCAAGCCGCGCCGGTTGGCCGGTCGCCGCCACCTGCCCGGTCACCCCTTTACCCACCGGGATTTCCACCAGGTGGTCAACCTCCGGAAACATTTTCAGGAAGGAGGGATGCAGGTGGAGGATTTTCGCGGCCGGGTCGAGCAGGTAAAGTCCCAGCAGGGTATAGCGGACGTGCTGCTGCAGCACTTCCATCGCCCTGGGGATCAACTCGGCCAGATCGGTCGTTGAAACAGCCGCGCGGGCGACTTCGTGCAGGATGGAGAATTCTGAGACCTGACGGCGAGTGGACTGGAACAAGCGAGCATTCTGAATGGCGGCGGCGGCCTGGCTGGCAAACTGCTCGGCCAGCGCCACATCCCGTTCGGTAAAAACGCGCCCGCCCATTTCGTCTTCCAGGTTGAGCACGCCAATCAGTTGGCCGTGCCAGCGCATCGGCACGCCGAGCACGTCGAACAGTGGAGGCTGGGAAAAACGCTCCGACCGTCCCTGCCATCGGTGATAGTCGTGCACGACCAGTGACTGGCCGGTGTCGGCGACCCGCCCGGCCACGCCTTCGCCAAAATCCATTTCCGCGCCCAAAGGGTCCGGGCGCGCCCCCACGGCGGCCAGGAGGCGGAGTTTGCGCCGGGGCCAGTCGGCTTCGTAAATCACCCCGGCCGTCACGCCCAGCAGCGTGCTGGCGCGTTCGGCGATGATCTGCAACAGGCGCGGCATTTCCAGTTCGGCCGTCAGGTCGCGTGTGGTTTCGCGCAAAGCCGCCAGTTCGTTCAGCCGCTCATAGATCTCGCCTAGCAGGCGACCCAATTCATCCTGAGGCAAAGGTGTCGGGCGTATCGGGGTAACCCCGCGCGAGAACTGATCGAGGGCGGCGCGGATCCCGCTGAAGGTCCGCTGCAGCTCTCGGTTGAGGAGCAGGGCTGCGATCACGGCATTAATGAGCACGAGACCGATAGCCAGGCCGGTAAAGAAAAAAACCTCGCCGGGCTGCGCGCGGGCTCCCAGCACGCCGGGATTGACCCAGAACAAGACCATCACAGTCATGCCTATAGGCATGACAGCGCAGAGAATACATATCAGAAGGATTTTATACAAGAGTTTCAAGGTTGTCGCGTTGGGGCGGGCTGCTTGGGGGATGGCCCGTGCAAGAGGCGAATCTTGCCCCGGGAGCGCCTTAGCGGGCCGCCGAGGCCGCTGGCGGCAGGCCGGACTTGCGCTCCCCATTGGGCCGGCTTGTGTCTGCACTCACCCGCCGAACACGGGCTTTGCCCTTGCCCCCTTCGGCCGCCGGCTCCAGAGCCACTTCCAGCACCTGGTCCATATGCTCGACAAAGACAAACGTCAAATCACGCTTGGCGTTCCTGGGCACATCCACCAGATCTTTATCGTTCTTCTTCGGCAGGATGATGGTCTTCAACCCGGCGCGATGAGCCGCCAGCACTTTCTCCTTCACCCCGCCCACCGGCAAGACACGCCCGCGCAGGGTGATCTCCCCCGTCATCCCGACTTCTTTGTGCACCCTGCGCCCGGTGAAGGCGGAGATGAGCGCCGTCGCCAGGCTGATGCCCGCGCTTGGCCCGTCTTTAGGGATCGAGCCTTCGGGGATGTGGATGTGCGTGTCGGTCTTCTCAAAGCGGTCGTACTCTACGCCCAGCGCTTTGGCGCGCGATTTGAGGTAGGACATCGCGGCCTGAGCTGATTCTTGCATCACTTCGCCCACCTGGCCGGTGATTTGCAGGCTCCCTTTCCCTGGGAGCAGCGCCACCTCGATGGGCAGCGTGTCTCCGCCCGCTTCGGTCCACGCGACGCCGGTCACCACCCCCACCTCATCCTGCTTTTCCGTCTCCATGGGAGAATATTCCGGCGGCCCGAGGTACTTGTGGAGGGCCTCAGCGGTGACGCGCGCGGGGAATGGCTTGCCCTCGGCCTTGCGGCGCGCCAGCTTGCGGCACACACGCGCGATCTCACGTTCGAGATTCCGCACACCCGCCTCGTACGTGTACGACCGGATCATGCGGCTCAAGGCCTGGTCCGTAATCGCCACGCCGGACTTGCCCAGCCCGTTTTCCTCCAGCTGGCGCGGGATGAGAAACTTGCGCGCGATGCCGAGTTTCTCTTCCTCGATATAGCCCGGAAACTCGATGACTTCGAGGCGGTCCTGTAACGCCGGCGGGACCGTGCTGAGGGTGTTTGCCGTGGTCACGAAAATCACTTTGGAGAGATCGTAATCTACGTCGAGGTAGTGATCCATAAAAGCGTGATTCTGCTCGGGATCCAGCACTTCCAACAGGGCCGCCGCCGGGTCGCCGCGGAAATCCTGGCCCAGCTTATCAATCTCATCCATCATGATCAGCGGATTGACCGACCCGCCTCGGCGCATGGCCTGAATCACCCGTCCCGGCAGCGCGCCGATGTACGTGCGGCGGTGGCCGCGGATCTCGGCTTCGTCGCGCACGCCGCCCAGGCTCAGGCGGCCAAACTTGCGCCCGAGCGCCTCGGCAATCGAACGGCACAGCGAGGTCTTGCCGGTGCCGGGCGGTCCCACAAAGCACAGGATGGGCGCGCGCATTTTGTCTTTCGCCAGTTGCTTGACGGCGATAAACTCCAGGATACGTTCCTTGGCTTTGGGCAGGCCATAATGCTGCCGCTCCAGCACCTGCTCGGCATGTTGGATGTCGAGATTGTCCTCGGTCGCCGTTACCCACGGCAGCTCGACGAGCCAGTCGAGGTAAGTGCGGATGATGCCGACCTCGGGCGAGAGCGGCGCCACTTGCCCCAGACGTTCGACTTCCTTGAGCGCTTTCTTGCCGACCTCGCCAGGCATTTGCGCGGCGAGGACCTTCTCACGCAGTTCGTCAAGCTCCGCGCTCCACGAGTCGGTCTCGCCCAGCTCGTTCTGAATAGCCTTCATCTGCTCGCGCAGATAGAACTCGCGCTGGTTCTTGTCCACCTCGTTTTGCACGCGCGAGTGGATCGAGTCTTCGAGCTCCAGCACGTCCAACTCTTTGCCCAGCAGCACGCTGACGCGCTGCAGGCGCACCGTCGGGTCGAAGGTCTCGAGGATAGACTGCCGTTCGGCGAGGTCGAGGTTGAGGCTGGAGGCCACGAGGTCGGCCAGCCAGCCGGGCTCCTCGATGTTCATCGCAAAGACATAGGCTTCCTCGGGCAGGGCGTGGTTGAGCTGGATGCACTTTTCGAACAGCGCCAGCACGGCGCGCATGAGCGCTTCGGTCTCGCGCGGCTTCTCCGTAGGCTCGTAGACCGGTCGGGCTTTGACGACGTAGTAAGGCTCGGTCTGCGTCGCCGAGATAATTTCCACACGCCGCCGGCCCTGCGCCAGCACCGAGTTCGTGCCATCCGGCATCCGCAGCATCCGCCCGGCGGCAATCTCCACGCCAACCTGATACAAGTCCTCGATCGTCGGGTCCTCGATCTCGGGGTTGGTCTGGGTGGCGGCAATCATGGTGAGGTTGCGGGCGTTCGCCGCCTGGATAGCGGCCATGGATTTTTCGCGCCCCACGAACAGCGGCGTGACCATGTGGGGGAACATGACCATGTCGCGCAGGGGCAGCAGGGCGCACTCGATCAGGCCCTCCTCGTCCGGCTCGGCCTCGGCGACCTCGTACAATTCCTCAGCGCGGCGGTTGATGGCCTCCGCAAAATCCGACCGCATGAGGTGATGACGCAATTCTTTTTCGAACATGCTCTCGATTTCTGATGGTAGATTTTGGATGGCTGATTGAAAGGCGAGGCCGCCAATCAGCCCTCCTCAATCGGCAATCAACAACTGATGGGCCGCTTGCACTTCGGCCACGACAAACAGGCTGCCGCAAGCCACGATCACATCCTCCGGCGTGCTGAAGTAGAGGGCGCGCTCCAACGCCCGCGCCACAGGCGGGACGACTTCAACGGCAAGAGCAGGTTTCGCCGCTTGAGCTAGGTCGGCCAATTCCTCCGGCTCCAGCGCGCGCGGGTGAACAGCCTGCACCAGGATCGCCCTCGCCACCGTGTCGTCGGCCAGCAATTCGGTGAACATCCCGGCCACATCTTTATCCGAGGAAGCGCCAAAAATCAAGTTCACACGGCGGCCCGGGAAATACTCGGCGATGGCCGACTTCAATTTTTGCGCCGAGTCACGGTTGTGCGCGGCGTCCACCACCAGGAAGGGGTGGCGGCTGAGAATTTCGAAGCGCCCCGGCCAGTTGACCGAGCGGAAGCCTGCCTGCATCCCCGTCGGCGAAATCGGCAGACCGCGTTCGCGCAGGGTCATCAGGGCTGCGTAGGCGACCGCCCCATTTTCTACCTGATGCTGACCAAGCAGTGGGATTTCCAGTTTCAGCGGGACCCAGCTCAGCGCATGTCCCCGCGTACGCCAGGCGTTCAATTGCAGTTGTTCCCGCGCCGACCACACTTCAAAGGTCTGACGTTCCAGTGAGTGCTCCACCGGGCGGTAAAGCCAATCGCGTCCCACGAAGGACAGCGGGGCGCCGCGCTCGGCGGCAATGCCTTCGAGGACTTCCCGGGCTTCGTCCTTCTGCGGTGCGCTCACCACCGGCACGCCGGGTTTGATGATGCCCGCCTTCTCGCCCGCGATCTCGGCCAGCGTATTGCCCAGCAAATTCATATGGTCGTAACTGAGCGAGGTGATCACCGAAACCAGCGGGGTCACGACGTTCGTCGCATCCAGCCGCCCGCCCAACCCCACTTCGATCACGGCCACGTTTACGCGCGCGCGGGCGAAATACGCGAAGGCCAGCGCGGTGTTCAATTCGAACGTCGTCAGGCCAGGCACGCGCTCGACGAGCGGGCGCATCGCATCCACAATTTCGGCGACCACCTCGCGGGGGATCAGATCGTCGTCCACCCGAATCCGCTCGCAGAAGTCCTGCAAATGCGGCGAGGTATAGAACCCGGTGCGGTAGCCGGCGGCCTGCAGCACGCTGGCGCACATGGCCGAAACGGAGCCTTTGCCTTTCGTCCCGGCGAGATGCAGCACGGGGTAACAGGTCTGCGGATCGCCGAGCGCTTCAAGGAGCTTGAACATGCGGCCGAGGTCAAAGGTCTG
This sequence comes from Anaerolineales bacterium, assembly GCA_035291605.1. Classification (GTDB taxonomy): domain Bacteria; phylum Chloroflexota; class Anaerolineae; order Anaerolineales; family UBA6663; genus DATDRS01. The sequence goes on from DATDRS010000326.1 coordinate 37,368, forward strand.
CGCCGAATATTTGTAAGTGCGCATCTGGCCGTAGTCCACAAAACTGTAGAGATAGTCGAGGGCGTCTTGATAGGTGAACATTGCTTATGATGTTAGCACGAGGCGGGCGAAAAAGAAAATACGTATTTGAATTATGTTTTCTTTTCTGGTAGAGTCAGCCGCGCGCCCGATATCGTGCTTGTCGGGCGCAAGCCTTGTCATGCGTATGCGTCTCTCCCTTCCTCTTACGACCCTCACCGCCATCGTCGTCGTCGGATTGATCCTCGCCGGGGCGTGGCTGATTTTGCGCCCCAGTGGTCCTCCTTTGCAAGAGGCGGCCTTCTCGCTCTCCACCATCACGCCTAACGCCGATGGAGACGCTGACGTGACGCGCATCCTTTATACCTTGCGGCGTCCGGCCACCGTCTCGATCTACTTTCTCGACTCCACCGGACAGCGCTTCAATTTTCGCGAGGGCAAGCCGCGGGAGGCGGGAGAGCATTCGATTGACTTCAGCGGCATCGTGAACCCTTATCGCATGCCCGGCGACGGCTTCGAAGGTGAGCTCCTGGCGCGCGTCTTGCCAAACGGCGGCTATACGTGGGTGATTGAAGCGCGTGAGGCTTCGGGAGTGACCAACGCGCTCACTGGCGCATTGACGGTGGCCGAGGCCGATACAATCCTGCCCGAACTGCGCGGCCTGGCCATCGGTTCTCCGGCTTTCACCCCTAACCAGGATGGCCTGAACGACCGCGCGACGATCAATGTTTATCTGACTAAAGCTGTAAATCCCGATGGCCTGCATCTGTTCCTCATCGGCCCGGATGACAGCCGCCTGCCGATTGCCGAAAAAGCCTCCACGATCAAACCCGGCGAGCGCGGCCTGCACACGTACGATTACGATGGCGGCATTGACCTCGGGGCAAATCCCCCGCCCGACGGCGCGTACACGGTGCGGGCCGAGGTCGAAGACCGGCTTGGGCAAAAGCTGGCTGCCGAGACGATGCTCACCATCGAACGCGGTGGCCTGCCCCGCGCCGACATCGTCAATGCCCTGGTGGATTTTTCGGCCACCACGCTGCGCGTCGGCGACACCTTGTATTTCACGCTCACCGTCGAGAACTATGGCGTCTCGCCCATCCGCACATCAGGCCCGCCCTCGGGCTGGGTCTACGCCTCGATGGACGAAAACGCGAACACGCTGGGCGAGTTTGAGCAGTCGGGCGCGTGGCGGGTGGGGATTGACTGTGATACGTGTATCCGCGACTATCCGTGGCGCTGGGCGCTGGGGACAAAGGACACGCTGACACTGCTGGTCGAAAACGGGCAGACGTATGACTATCTGATGCCGGGCCAGCGGGCCGCCGTGACAGGGGGGATTGTGCTGGACCGGATCATCGAGAGCCGCAACCCGCAGTACTTCTGGGCCGGACTGATTCACGAGGATGTGGAGATCGCGCTGGTCAACAATTACGTGGACAAACACTTCATCACGATTGTCCCTAATCATTGATGACACTCGGCGCTGGCCGCCTTGCAACGCAAGGTGAACGATCGTCACCCGGATCGTTTGCCCGTTCCACAAAAGCGCGTTATGATGACGTTTGGTAATCGGTTCACAGTGCTCAAGCGTCTTCATCTAACAAAAGGAGGTGGTTGGCAAGCCCCAAGTTGTCTCAAAAGTTGACGCTGCATAGCAACCTATTCAGACACTCTTAGGAGAAAGAAGGGAAAAACGCCATGAAGAAATTGCTCTACCAGCTGTTTGCCGTGACGATGCTCACGGCCCTCGTGCTTTCGGCCTGCGGCCCGGCCGGCACCACCGTCGCCCCTACCGAGCCGCCCCAGCCGACCAACACGCCCCTGCCGCCGCCCACCAATACCGCCGTGCCGCCCACCGCGACCCCGGACGCTGCGGCGACGGCCATGGCCGAGATCGGAACCGCGGCGCACCCGATCAAAGTGCTATTCGTCCCCTCCGTGGATGCCAACGTGATTACCACCGGCGGCCAGGTGATGGCCGACGCCCTCAAGGCGGCGACCGGCCTCGAGTTCGTGGTGAGCGTGCCCACCTCGTATGCCGCCACCATTGAGGAGATGTGCGCCTCGCCGTCCGATACCATGGGCTTCATCCCCGGCCTGGGCTACGCGCTGGCAAGCAATCTGTGCGGCGTTAGCGTGTCCTTTAAGGCCATCCGCTTCGGTTTCCCGGTCTACTGGGCTATGTTCCTGGTGGCTCGCGACAGCGACTATGAGACCCTGGCCGACCTGAACGGTAAGAAGTGGGGCTACACCGACGCGGCTTCGACCTCCGGTTACATGGTGCCACTCGTGATGTTGCAGGAAGCCAACATCACCCCAAGCGAGTCGGTAGCCACGGGCGGCCACCCGCAGGCGGTCAAGGCGGTGTACAACGGTGAAGTGGACTTCGCCACCTCCTTCTACAGCGTCCCGCTCGACCCGGATGGCAAACCGGCCTGGACCTATGAGGACTTTGTGGCCGGCAAGATTACCGAAGACATGTACGAGCTGCCGGCCGATGTGATCCCGGACTGCGCGCCCAACGCCGACGGCACGCGCTTACTGTGCGACGGCTGGCGCGTGCTGGATGCCCGCGCCAATATCCGGACTGAAGCGCCGGACGTGATGCAGAAGGTGCGCATCCTGGCTGCGTCGCCCGCTATTCCGAACGATACCCTGTCCTTCGGGCCGGAATTCCCGGCGGAACTGCGCGCCAAGATCGAATCCGCGCTGGTTGATTTCTCCAAGACGGAAGACTGGGCCAAGTCCATCGGCAGTAGCGACTTCTACGGGTGGAGCGGCATCGAGCCGGCCAAGGACGAAGAGTACGACATGGTTCGCTCAATGCTCGAAGCCACCGGCTGGAAGCCGTAAAGCTCGTAAGTTACAGCTATGAAGTAACCTGGCGGACAATAAGGCGCCTCGGGCAGGTAACGCCTGCCTGCCCGAGGTTCTCTCCCGCCGCATCCCGGCTTATCCTTCTCGTGCGAGAAGTCTATGCCCAGCACCGATCAAGTCATCCTCAAAATCGAAAACCTGACCAAGATTTACACAGGCACCGTCCCGGCGCTCGACCAGGTCAGTTTTGAAGTGCCGCGGGGTCAGTTCCTGGCCATCATCGGCTTGAGCGGCTCGGGCAAATCCACCCTGCTGCGTTGCATCAACCGCCTCATTGATCCGACCTCTGGCACCGTGATCTTCAACGGCATGGACGTCACCAGGGCCAACGATGACGAACTGCGCCGGGTGCGCCGGCAGATCGGCATGGTCTTTCAACACTTCAATCTGGTCCACCGGTCGAGTGTGCTCACCAACGTGCTCGCCGGCCGGCTGGGCTACGTCAACCCCGCCTGGGCGCTGATCAATCGCTTCCCCGCCAAAGATGTGGACAAGGCCCTGCGCCAGTTGCAGCGGGTGGGCCTGTCCGATAAGGCCTCCGACCGCGCCGACGAGCTAAGCGGCGGTCAGCAACAGCGCGTGGGGATCGCTCGCGCCCTGATGCAGGAGCCGGCCATGATCCTGGCCGACGAACCGGTGGCCAGCCTGGACCCCGTGCTGGCGCACAGCATCATGCAGCATCTCGAACAGATTAACAAGGAGGACGGCGTCACCGTGCTGTGCAGTCTGCACTTCCTCGACCTGGTGCACCGCTATGCCACGCGCGTGATCGCGCTCAACGCCGGCCGCGTGGTATTCGACGGCCTGCCCAAAGATATTGACGACCACCGCTTCAAAGAAATCTACGGCAAAGAAGCCGAGCGGGTCGGGTAGCAGGAGGCACACGTGAAGAACGCGGCAGACTGGCGACGTTCCCTCACCATCGGCCTGGCGGTGCTGGCCGGGCTGGTGATTTACGCCTACGGTTTTCAGGTCACCAAAATCAATCTGGGCGAAACCCGCTCCGAGCGGCGGCAGACCCAGTTGGTGCGCATCCTGCGCGCGCTGGCCAAGCCGGACCTCATCGCCTACGACGCGACCGAGGTTCAGATCAATGCCGCAGTGTTGGTGCCCTGCCCGGCGGGCGGCTTCACGCCATCCGCGCCAGATTCCAGCGGCCCGTACCTGGTAGTCACTCCGGCCTGCACCGCTCCTGGAGCTGAGGTGAAAATCGAGGGCTTTAATTTCGACCCCGACACGAGCGGCTCACTCAGCTTTATTCCGCCGAGCGGCGTATCGCTGGCAATGGCCACCTATCAGGCCGATGCCAGCGGACACTTCGTGCTCACCGCCAAACTGCCCAAGCGCGAAAGTGAAGAGCCGCAGTACGTCCGAACCATCACGAGCCGGACGGCCGGTGGGCCGCACCTGAGCCAGAACGCCAAAGACACGTGGGAGAAAATCATCGAGACGGTGTTCCTCGCCTTGCTGGCCACCACGGTGGGCACTGCGCTCTCCATCCCCATCAGTTTTCTGGCGGCGAGCAACGTCATGAAGCCCATCGCCAGCTCGCTCACCAGCGTCGCCCTCTCGCTGCTGGCCCTCCCGGTGGGCATGGCGCTGGGCGCGGGCGCCGCAGGGCAAATGGCCGCCGTACGTGATTTGTTGATGCAGAGCACCCTTGTGCCAGTGATCGGATTGGTCGCCAGCCCGGTGATTCTCTTTAGCCTAGTGCGATGGGCGCTGCCTCCTGAGGAGGCTGTGCGGCCCGCTCTGGGCATGCGGCTGGCCCGGCTCGCGGCGCTGCTGGTCTCTGCGCTGATCGGCCTGCTCATCGTGTATCTGCTCTCAAGCCTGTCCGTCAATCTAGGCCGTGGCATTGCGCTGAGCCTCGGGGCCTTCGGTTTCCTCGGTCTGTTCATTTCCGGCATGGGCGACATTCTTGGGACTTCGCTGGGATTGATCAGCGCCCTCGCTGGCGCGGGCGTGCTCATCGGCGCCACCGGGCGGCTGGGCGAGTTCCTCGCGGCACGCCTACCCACCGCGGTCAACAAGATCATCAACATCATCCTCACCGCCGCAACCGGCGCGATGCTCGGCGGCGGGATCGCGGCCGGACTAAACTGGCTGTATCAATTCAAGCAGGCCAACGCCGTGCTATGGTGGTTCGCAGCCATCGGCAGTGGCCTCGGACTGATCACGGCCCTCCGCCTGCCGGCCAGCACCCCGCTCCCCATCGGCTCAGTGATTTACACGCTCACCCGCACTGTTCTCAACGCCCTGCGCTCGGTTGAAGCGCTGGTGATGGCGATTGTGTTTGCGGTGTGGGTGGGTATCGGGCCGTTCGCCGGTACGCTGGCCTTGGCCCTGCACACCGTGGCCGCGCTGGCCAAGCTCTACTCAGAGCAGGTGGAGAGCATTATGCCAGGCCCGCTCGAGGCCGTGCAGGCCACGGGCGCCACACGCCTGCAGACCATCATCTACGCTGTGTTGCCGCAGATCATCCCGCCGTACATCTCCTTCACGCTCTACCGGTGGGACATCAACGTGCGTATGTCCACCATCATCGGTTTCGTGGGGGGCGGCGGCATCGGCTTCCTGCTCCAGCAGAACATTAACCTGCTCAACTACCGGCAGGCCAGCGCCCAGATGTTGGCCATCGCCATCGTGGTAGCGAGCATGGACTATCTCAGCGCGAAACTGCGCGAGAGAGTCATTTGACCTCGCGCTACCCCTCCCGGCGCTATGCGCCACCCTCCTTCCCTCTCCCGTTGGGAGAGGGAAGGGGAGGGCCGGGTAGGGAGGGGTGAGGTTCCCCAATGGACTTAGGCATCGTCATCGTCAACTGGAACGTGCGCGACCTGCTCGCGGCGTGCCTGGATTCTGTCTACGTTGACCTGGCCCAGAGCGGGAACGCGCTGCGCGGCGTGGTGTGCGTGGTGGACAACGGCTCGACCGACGGCTCGGTGGAGATGCTGAAGGCCCGCTTTCCGCGCACGCGGCTGATCGAGGCCGACAATCGCGGCATGGGCGCAGGGAACAACCTCGGACTGAGGGCATTGGGGTATGGAGAAAATCTCAAATCCCAATCTCCAATTTCTGGCCTCCCGCCTCCTACCTCCCACCTCCCAACTCCAGCCTCTCCACCTCCCTTCGCCCTCATTCTAAACCCCGATACGGTGGTGAGGCCAGGGGCGTTGCGCCAGCTGGCGGATTTTTTGCGCGCGCATCCTCGGGCCGGTGCGGCCGCCCCGAAACTCCTCAACCCAGATGGCTCAGTGCAACATGCAGGCTTCCGTTTCCCCGGGCTGCTGCAGGCGGCGCTCGACCTGTTTCCCCCTCCCGGACGATTGGGCCGGATCATCGACTCGCCGCTCAACGGGCGTTATCCGGCGGCAGCCTACGCCGGCGGCGCGCCATTTCAAGTGGATCACACTTTGGGCGCAGCCTTTGCCGTGCGCGCCGAAGTCATCGCCCAGTGTGGCCTGTTCGACGAAACCTTCCACATGTACTGCGAGGAGATTGACTGGCAGTGGCGCATGGCGCAGGCCGGCTGGGAGCGCTGGATTGTGCCTGCCGCCGAGGTCGTCCACTACGGCGGGCAGAGCACCTCGCAAGTCCACGCTGACGCGTTTCTCCAGCTCTGGACCAGCCGCCGCCGGCTGTATTACCGCTATCACGGTTTCGCCGTGAACGCCCTCCTCAGCCGCCTCGTCCAGCTCGCCATGCGCGGGCGCATCCGCGCGAACCACCGCCGCAGCCAGCGCGGCGAGCTCGACGCCGACGCGCGCGCGGAGATGAACCTGGCGCTGAGTGAAGTGATCCGAGTGTGGCAGGGGCGGAGACCTGGACTGAAGAGATTAGAGATTGGAGATTAGAGATTACCCGTCTCCAATCTTCAATCCTCAATCTCCAAACTCCACCTCCCGTGCTCGCCGCCATCGTTCTCGCCCACGACGAAGAGAGGCACCTCCCCGGTTGTCTGGCCTCCGCCCAATGGGCTGACGAGGTCATCGTCTTCGATTCCTTCAGCGCCGATCGCACCATCGAGATCGCACACTCCGCCGGGGCGCGGGTCATCCAGAGGCAGTTCGACAACTATGCGGGTCAGCGCGACGCCGCGCTGCAGTGCACTTCGGCCGAGTGGGTGCTGTTTGTGGACGCCGACGAGCGGGTGACATCGGAGTTGGCGCAGGAGGTCAGGGAAGTCTTGGCACGCCCCGAGGCCGGCTGGTGGGTTCCCCGCTACAACTACATCTTCGGCAGGCTGACGCGGCACGCCGGGTGGTATCCCGACTATCAATTGCGCCTGCTGCGCCGCGCCAGAGCCAGCTATGACCCGGCGCGCCCGGTGCACGAACTCGTGAGGCTGGATGGACAAGCCGGATACCTGAAAGAGCACTTCATCCACCTCAATTACGAGACCATCCCTGAATTCATCGCCAAGCAAAAATACTACGCCGCGTACGACGCTAGCCGCCTCGCCGCCGAGGGCGTGCGAGCCAGGCCGCATCACTTCATCCTGCAGCCCCTGCGGCAGTTCTGGTGGCGCTTCATCACGCTCGCCGGCTGGCGCGATGGATGGCATGGCCTGCGGTTGAGCCTGTTGATGGGATGGTTCGAGTTCGAGAAATACCGCCTGCTGCAGAAATCCCACCTTCCAAATTCCAAATCCCCAAAATAGCCCTGGTCACAGCCCGTATTGGGATTTGGCTGTTGGGATTTGGGACTTCTTCTTTTCTTGCCAAAGTTTTTCAACAATGTTAGAATTTTGCGCAACCAGTCCGGCGCGGTCGTTCCCGCGCCGGACGTTAGCGACAATGAACCAGCCGGTTCTGGTGCTCAACGCGAATTTTGAGCCGCTCAATGTGTGTGATACCCGGCGCGCTATTGGCCTGATTCTCACCGGCAAGGCGGAGATGGTGGCGAATGGGCGCGGTTATATCCACGCGGCTCGCGCCAGCTACCCGCGTCCGTCCGTCGTCAAGCTGGGACATATGGTCAAGCGCCCGCGCCCGCGCGTCAAGCTCACCAAGCGCGAGGTCTTCCGGCGCGACAACTACACTTGCCAATACTGCGGGCGGCAGACAACGCACTTGACGATTGACCACGTCATCCCGCGCCACCGGGGAGGCCAGCACCGCTGGGACAACCTGGTGGCAGCCTGCCCGCCGTGCAACCGCCGCAAAGGCGGCCGCATGGTCGTCGAGGCGAACATGGCCCTCCGGCATCGCCCCGTGGAACCCGCCCCCACCGCCGCCTACCTCTTCGGGCGGCATCTTGCCGAAAACGCCGCCTGGCAGCAGTATATCGAAGGCTGGTAAACAACGCAGGGTCTGGTGAAATGCCAGACCCTGTGTTGTTTTGGGTACAGCTCTCTGCTCATTTCCCTCCGCCCGCTAACTCCACAATCCTCTGCCCCCCACGCGCAAGCAGGTTCGCCAGCTCCTTCGCCGTCTCCGCATACTCGGCTAACCCCGCGCCATACGGGTCTTCCACGTCAAACGTCTGTCCGATCATCTCGCTGAGGAGTTGGACGCGGCTGGCGTATTGGGGGAACTCGGCGTGCAAGGCTTCGCGGTGCGAGCGCGTCAAGCACAGGACGAGATCGGCGTGCGCCATCCGGTTCTCGTTCACCATCCGCGAGCGATGGCGCGAAATGTCCAACCCGCGCTCGGCCATGACCTGGCGCGCGTACTCGGTGGCGGGCGCTCCTTCCACCGCCCAGGTGCCCATTGACCCCACACGCCATTCGCCCAGCACGGCGTTCCGTTTGAGCCAGTCGGCAAAAAGCGCCTCGGCCATCGGCGAGCGGCAGACGTTGGCAGTGCAGACGAATAAGACAGCCGGCATATTGAAAGGTCAACACGCAAACACGCCTACAGGTATGAGGCAATGACCTGACGGTATACCTGCTGCTTGTCTACCTGTGTGCTAATTTACCCCTTCCCCAAAACTCCCGCTTCAGCGATCTCGACCAAAGCATATAAGCCTCCTGAAACTACGCCGTGCCCGCCGAGCACAATCGGAATGGGCGCGTTGACGGCGGCGGCGGTGAACTCGCGCAGGAACGAGTCTTGAATCCGGTCGGCGAGGCCCAGGTCGGAAGCATAGCGGTCGGCGGCGGAGGGCCATAGACGATGATGCGCCAGAACGACGCGCGTGTCAAAGAAGACGGCCTCCACCATCTGACTGAGTTCGGCGAAAAAGGCTTCCGCGCCCACGCGGGCGAGGTGCGCCCCGACGAATGACCGCACGCGCCCCGAATTTTGCCGCCCGCTCGCCGCCATGCCGCGCTCCTCGGAAAACACGCGGATCCAAACCTGCGTGTGCGCCTCGACGTAGGCCCACACGCCGGAGGCGACCCGGCCAATGAGCGCGATCTGGCTGGCGGGGGTGAAGAGTTTCTTCCCTGCCGCCCGCCAGCGTGAGGTATCCTGCGGATGAGCACGGAGATAAGCCGAGAGTTCCGGCCCGGTGCGCGGGTGCAGGCTCAACGCCAGCAAATCGGCGGGGGTGTCAATATCCACGCGGGTCGCCGCGCTGGGGTTGAGGCCCCGCACCTCAACCGAGGCCTCATTCGTAAGCACCCAACCGAGCGCATTATCGCGCTCCAGACGGTGGGGGCGAGATCGTACTGCCTCGGGGCAATTCAGCACGATCCAATCCGACGAATGCAGGTTGTTCGTGATCGCCAACGGGGTGGTCGCACATGCCACCTCTTCAACCGCTTGCGCTAACACGTCGCGTGGCAAAAGCGGGAGGCTGCCTGCGCCGAGGTACACGAAAACGTCCGAAGGGTAGCCATCCATGAGAGCCGCCAGGCGCTGCCCGAAGTGAAACGACTGGCTGGGCGCGTCGAAATCCCAGATCACTGGCAAGTCGGGATGTTGTTCCTCCAGTTCGGGTTCCGGGGCGGCGACGACGACGCGCGCCGCCTGAGGCAGGGTCATCGTCAGTTGCACGGCGTCCCGCATGGCGGCGATCCGCCCGCCCGCAACCCACTGCTCTATTTCCCCCAGTCCCTCGCGGCCAAGAAAAATTAGCGTCGTCGTCGCCATATCACACAAAAACGTGGGGAACCGCCTGACGGCGGTTCCCCACGCGTGGGGTTTCAAGGTATCGTGCGCCTCCAGTGTGTCTCAGTCGATCTCCGGGTCAATCAGCCCGAAGTCGCCGTCACGGCGGCGGTAGAGCACATTGATCCGGTTCGTGTCGGCATTGTAGAAGACGAAAAAATCGTCGTGGCCGAGCATTTGCATCTGTTCAATGGCTTCGGCTTCGTTCATAGGGGTGAGGGTAAAGCGCTTTCGCCGCACGACCACGCCCTCCGGCGCGGACGCCTCAGACTCAATCAGCGCCTCCTCCTCGGAGACGACCAGCGCTTCGGCCCCGGCGCCATTGCCGCGCCCGCGCCAGTGCTTGCCTTTGTAGCGCTCAATCTGGCGCTGCATCTTGTCCAGCACGGCATCCACGGCGGCGAAGATGTCGTCCTTGCGTTCCTCGACGCGGAGCACCACCCGGTTAGCGTGAATGGTGAGCTGCGCGACGTGCCGGTCGGCGGCCGACCGCGCGGTGCGTTCCTCGGCCAGATCAACGCGCGCCTCGTTGATGCTGGGCAAGTACCGGTCCAGCTTGCTGACCTTCTTCTCCACATACTCCCGCAGGCGAGTCGAAACGTTCATGTCGCGCCCCTGGATCGTCACTGAGATGGCCATGGCTACCTCCTGTGAAAAGGTGAGATATACCCTGCCGGTCGTTCAGGCAGAGCGCAAAACCAAGACAGCCGTCGCGCTAATTGTTAACGTGCGACCGAGCCGGATTTTTCCGCCCGGCGGCTGCCGGCGTAGGAGAGCGAATGCGCCCGCCCCAGCGTGAACCCCCACACCCGAACCGCTCCAGCAGCCAGCAATGCCTCGGCGCAAGCGTTCAACGTTGCGCCAGTTGTGTAAACATCATCCACCAGAATCACGGCTTTGTCAGCCACCCTCTCTGTCCTACCTCTGAAGGCCCCCGCGACGTTGGCCTGCCGCTCGTGCGCCGAGAGGCCGACTTGCGAAGCCGTATGCCTGAAGCGCGCTGCGCCCGCGGGCGTGTAAGGCAGGCCCATGAGGGCCGCGAAGGCATCCGCCAGCAATCCGGCTTGGTTGTAGCCGCGCTCACGCATGCGCTGGGCAGAAAGCGGAACTGGGACGACCAGATCGGCGGCGAAGCCGTAGGCTGGCCAGGCTTCGCACAACAAGACTGCCAGCGCGTCGGCCAGGATGATGTCGCGTTTGTACTTGAGGCGATGGAGGGCTTGCTGCAACGGGCCTTCGAAGAACGCCACCGAACGGACGCTGGCCAGGGCAGGGGTGGGCTGCCGAAGACAACTGGCGCACCGGAGCATTTCACCAGCCCGCAGGGGAAAACCGCAGTGCTCGCAGACGGGCGCCGGCAGATACGCCAGCGAAGCGCGGCAGGCCGCGCAGAACCGCTGCCCCTCTTTCCCGCATCCCCCACACTGCGGGGGAAAGATCATATCCACGACGGCCCAGGCCGCCTGGCGCGCCGTATACCGCCAGGCTGGCCGGACCGAGAGTCGGTGCGACGCAGTCAGCGTCATGCCGCTCCTTGAGGCGTGCTGCTCAGGCCCCGGCCACGTCGAGCGATTTAGAAGAACTGCTTCATCACCTGAATCGCCGCCGGACCGAGCAGCACGATATAAATGGATGGGAAGATCAGGAAGGCCATCGGGATCAGCATCTTGATTGGCGCCTCGTGGGCCTTCTTCTCGGCGCGCTGGCGCCGGCGGATGCGCATCTGCTCCGATTGGATGCGCAGCACCTTGGCCATGCTCACACCTAACTGGTCCGCCTGGATCAGGGCGGCCACGAAACTGGTCATCTCCGGGATCCCCATGCGCTCGGACATGTCGCGCAAGGCGTCGCGGCGCAGCTTGCCCAGGCGGATTTCCTGGATGACGCGGGCAAACGCCAGGGATAATTCGTTATCCCACTTTTCGCTGACTTTTTGCATCGCCTGGTCAAACCCCAGGCCGGCTTCGACGCACACCGTCAGCAGGTCGAGCGCATCGGGCATCGCTTTAAGGATGGCTTCCTGCCGCCGGCTGATCTTGCTGGAGATCAACATAGTGGGCAGGAAGAAACCCAGCGCCCCAAACCCCACTGCCGCGCCCACGGCCTTGATCACACCGCCGCGGATGGAGAAAGCCGAGTCGGCCGGCGCGATAATCGTAATAAACAGGATGAACACCGCCAGACCCACACTCGCCACAATCCGGATCGCATAGAACGTAACCGGGTCGAGACCTTTCGGGTTGCCGGCCATATCGAGTTGTTTTTCAATCGCCTTGAGGGATGACTCCGGCGTAAAGCGCGTGGCAAATTCACCGAAGCGCTTGATCAGCGGCAAGAGGACGCGCTCGGAGAACGGCTGGGAGAGCTCAATCTCCTCCAAGGTGACGGGCGTCTCGCGGGTGGAATACTCGGCCAGGCGCGCCTGCAAGGGGTCCGCCTCGGCCTGCGCCTGCCGCCCCACGATCACCAGCATCACGGCCACGATGATGACGAGGATGATGATCCCGACGACGATTAAGGGGCCCATAGTCTTACCTCCTCACCGCTCCACGCAGCTAAATTTCGATGTTGACGATCTTCATGATGATCGCAAAGCCAATGCCGATCATCAAGAAGACGGTGACGATCATGGCAATCCCGCACAGTTGAAAGCGACTCTTCTCCCAGAGCTGGCCCATGTATTCCGGGTTGATGAGCGTCAGGAAGAGGCCTAACCCGATCGGCAGCAGGGAAATGACATAGCCCGTCATCATCCCCTGCGCGGTCAGCGTGGCAATCTCGCCTTTGATGCGAACCCGCTCGCGGATGGTGAAGGAGATGGTATCCAGGATTTCGGCCAGGTTGCCGCCGACTTCCCGCTGGACGTTGATCGCCGTGACTACAAAGTCCAGGTCCTTACTGGGGATGCGGCGCGTCAGGTTTCCCAGAGCCCCCTCCATAGGCAGGCCCAATTGCATCTCCTGCACCACGCGCCGGAACTCGGTTGACATGGGCGGAGGCATTTCTCTTCCCACGGACTCGAGCGCCTGCATCACGCTGTAGCCCGCGCGCAGGCCGTTCACGGTCAGGTTGAGCATGTCGCCCAATTGGTTATCAAATCGAGTCAGGCGCGACTTCTGCTGCGAGCCGACGTACATGCGCGGCAGGAACAATCCGCCGACGCCCGCGAGCGCGCCCCACAGCGGTCCTTTTAAGAACCAAACCGCGGCGAACAGGCCGAAGGCGACAATGACATGCAGGGCCAGATATTCGCCGACCGTCAGCTTCAAGTCGGCGCGGGCCAGTTCGCGCGAGATGTTCTCGGCGAAACCGCGGCCAGCCAGCGCCTGATTGAGGCGATCAGCGAGGAAGCTGGGCCGAGGGCCTTCCGCGACCTCCTGCGACCCGGCCGCGGGGGCCACGGCCTGCCCGGCCTGAGTGAATTGCCCCAGGCGCTCTTCGACGGTGGAGCGGCGGCGGCTCAGGGCAAAGAAAACCACGCCGCCAATCATGGCCAGAACGACCACAGCGATGATGATGCCGAGAACCATGTGCTTGCTTCGCCTCCCGGATTACGAGGGCCGACCCCGGTGCCCCGGTTTAGTACCGCGCCCTCTCACCAATCCCAAAGATTGCCGGCGGCAGGTGAATCCCCATCTCTTCAATCCGGTCCATGACCTTGGGCCGCAGGCCGGTCGGCCGCAGGCGACCAACAATCTTGCCCTTTTCAATGCCCGTCTGCTCGAAGACGAACAAATCCGTCATGGTGATGACGTCGCCTTCCATGCCCTGCACCTCGGCAATTTGCAGCACTCTCCGCGTGCCGTCGTGCAGGCGGCCCAGGTGGATGATGAGATGGATAGCCGACGAAATTTGTTCGCGGATCGCGCGCACCGGCAGATCCATCCCGGCCATCAGGCACATCGTCTCGATGCGGGCGAGGGTGTCGCGCGCGCTGTTGGCGTGACAGGTCGTCATCGAGCCTTCGTGGCCGGTGTTCATGGCCTGCAGCATGTCCAGGGCCGCGCCGTCGCGAATCTCCCCGACCACGATGCGGTCGGGCCGCATGCGGAGCGCGTTGACCACCAGGTTCTGGATGCTGATCTCGCCCTTGCCCTCAATGTTTGCCGGGCGGGATTCCAGCGTGACCACGTGCTCCTGGCGCAGCTGCAGCTCGGCCGCATTCTCGATGGTAATAATCCGGTCATCCCCCGGGATGAAACCGGATATGATGTTCAGGAACGTAGTTTTGCCCGAGCCGGTGCCGCCGGCCACGACGATATTGCAGGCCGCAATCACCGCCGCGCGCATAAACTCTACCGCTTCGGCGGTGACCGCGCCGAACTCGATAAGCTTCTCAACCGTCAACGGAATCTTGAAGAATTTGCGGATGGTCAATGTCGGGCCGCACAGCGCAATCGGCCGCACGATGGCGTTCACGCGGGACCCGTCGGGCAGGCGCGCGTCTTCGTAGGGGTGCGACTCGTCAATCCGGCGGCCCAGGGGGGACATGATCCGGTCAATGACGCGCAGGACGTGCTGGTCGTCGTCAAACGTCACGGGCGCGCGGACGATCTTCCCCTTGCGCTCGACAAAGACGTTCTTCGGGCCGTTCACCATGATTTCGGTGACCGTCTCGTCGCGCAACAAAAACTCCACCGGGCCAAAGCCGAGGATTTCCGAGACGATGGCGTCGAACAACCGGCTGCGTTCCGCCCGGTTAAGGACGAGGCCCTCCTCGGCCAGGATTGATTCATAGAGGTCCTCGATCATTTTGCGCACTTCGGCCGTGCGCGTCATATCCATGTTTGGCGGGATTTCGGACATGAGCCGGTCCTGGACCCGCTTCTTGATATCCCCTACGCCGCCCTGCCCCCCGGGGGCCGCCCCCGCGGTGCCTGGCGGCGCCGTGCGCCGCATGCGCAGTTCGGCCAGCTTGGAGGCCTGATCCTCGCCACCCGCGGCCGCCGGCGCTCCGGGTGGAGCAGCCGGCGCTCCCTGGCGTTGTTCAATTCGTTTCAGGAGCGACATATCACCACCTCACCATGCATACCAGCCAACGGCTAGCGACGATCAAACAACGAGCGCGGCTTCGCCGGCGCGGTTTTGGCCGGCGCCGCCGCCGCCTTCGGCGCGAATTCCTCTTTGATCCTCTGCGCCAACTCGATGACCCCCGGCGTCGGCGGCAGACTCCTGGCGTTCGGGGCGGTGACGAACGGCACGCCGTTGTTGATCGAAGTGTGGACGGTCCGTTCGTCACCCAATATCTGCGCCTTGACCGGGTGCTTGAGATTCTCCTCCACGCTCGCCGCCGAAATTCCGCCGCTCTTAGCCATCCGATTCATGATCAGCAGAATCTTGTCCGGCGGGTATTCCAGCTTCTCCGCCAAGTCGAAGAACTTCTTGGCGTTCGCCAGGGACGGGATATCCGGCGTCGCAATTAACACAATCCGGTCCGAGGCGTCAAAAACCGCCAGTTCCGTGTCCCGCAGCGCCGAGGCCATATCCACAATAACATAATTAAAGAAATCCGCCAATGTGTCAAGGACCTTCTTGAGTGTGGCCGCAGTGACCAGTTCCGAGTCCTCCGGGGTCGGCACGCCCAACAGCACTTTGACGCCTGTGGGATGGGCGACGAGCACGCTCTGGATGTATTCCTCATTGAGTTCGTCTTCGGCGGCCTGGGTCAGGTTGGCAATGTTATGCTTGCCCTTCAGGTTGAAGAACACGCCGATATCGCCGAATTGGGTGTTCGCATCCACCACCACTACCTTGCTGTCGTCGCCTTGCAGCGCAATCGCCATATTGGTGGCGACGGTGGTTTTCCCAGAGCCGCCTTTGGGGCTGAAGACTGAGATGATCTTGCCGTTGACGCCCCCCCTGCCCGCCGCGGCCGCCGCCTGCGCTGGCGGGGCGGCCATCATCTGCTCCCGCTGGCGGCTCATCTCCCCCAAGCGCCGGATCGTTTGAATCAACTCATCTACCGAAGGCGGCTTTGGCAGAAAGTCGCGCGCGCCGGCCAGCATGGCTCGCCTGAGATAATCCGTGTCGCTTTGCACCGAGACGATCACGATCTGCGCGCTCGGCACTTCCTTGACGATGACGCCCGTAGCCTGAATGCCGTCCATGTCCGGCATATTAATGTCCATCAGGACGACGTGCGGCTTGGCCTCCTTGGCGAGCTGGATGCCTTCTTTGCCAGTGCGCGCCATCCCCACGACGTCAATGTCAGGCTCGAATTGCAGCAGTTTGCGGATGTTCTCGCGGGTTTCCGCGATGTCATCCACAATCAGGACACGGATTTTCTCAGACATAGAAATCCTTCGATCCGATCACCTCAGGGTACTGGGGTCGGCGTGGGGGCTGCCAGAGAATTATCCAACCCGTAGTTGAGCTTCGACGGCACGGCAATATTGAAACGTTCGAACATGTATTGCATCGTCACGCTCTCGGTATCCTGGCGCGAGATGTCGCCAGCCGAGCGGAGCGTAAAAGTAATTTGGACAGCGCCCGGGTACTGCACCATCAGTTCCTTCACGTAGTTCAGCACCAAAGTATCCTGCGGGGATACGATTAAGGTGATGGTGTCGGGCGGCGCAGGTGTATCGGTGGGCAGTGGCGCAGGCGGTTGGGTCACGTTCGGGTCGGGCGTGGGCGTGGGCGGCGGCAGGGTCGGGAAGAGCGCCTCCACGAAGTCGCCGATATGCAGCACCGTCGCGTCCTGAATGATCCCCTGCGTCACCAGGCGCCCCCGCTGGTTTTCAGAGGGGATGACATAGAAATCCTGTCCTACCGTGGCGTCCCGCTCACCCCGGCCAAACGGCTGCGGTTTCGGTTCAGCGCCGCCCCCCTCCGTGGGCGGGACCACCAGAGCCACCAACCCCGCGGGGATGCCGGTCGCCGGGTCACCCGGGCTGGGCGGCCGGACGTTCATCGTCAAGTTAGGCAGGACGGTCTGGAAGTTCTGGTCAATATCCACCAGCCACATGGAGACAATGACGTTGACGTGATCTCCGTCCTTAATGCCCAGGGCCACACCGTTTCTCTTGTCATATTGGAGCGTAATCGCCTGCTGCCCATCCGGGATCTGCGCCGCTGCGTCTGAGCCGCTAGGTGAAAGCTGATCCAGGCTCTGCACCACCATACTGGAAAGGATCGGCATCCCGCGGTCAATATCAAATTTAGCTCGTGTGTTCACAATCTGGAGCGCGTCCGTGACCGCATTCAGAGGCACAATCGCCGTCGGCCAGGGATACATCGAGATGGCCTCGGTCGGGATGACGACCCCGCGAGGCAAATCCTGAGCCGCGACCAGGACCGGCAGGAGCGGCTCCGGTGTCGCCGTCACCTCCACAGGAGTCGGCTCAACGCCAGGCCCAACCGCACTCCCGGGACCTAAAAGAAAAAACCAAGCCGCGCCTCCCCCTACGGCGATGAGGATTAACAGTAGAGCTATGACGATAAGCATGCGGCTGCGAGCCATGAAATCCTCCTGAGCAATGGGCGCCTGGAATCAGAACGGGCGTATGATACTTCCATCGAAGGAAAAGTCAAGCAAAGCCCACACTTTTCCTCTTCCTCAATCAACACGGAAGTCCGCAGCAAACTCAGCCCGATCTACTCGAGTTTACAGAACAGGATCAACAGGTCAGGCGCTGGCTCTGTAACTACGCTCCCTCAGGTGGAATGGCCGGGACATCCATAACCACCTGAGTTCCGTGCCCGACTTGGCTGTCAATCTGAAGCTCGCCGCCGAGGAGTTCGATCCGCTCCTTGAGCGTGGGCAGGCCGATCGTCTTTTGTTTGCCTCCGAAGGCCGCCTCGACATCGAAGCCTTTGCCATTGTCTTCCACCGCCACGCGCACACGCGTATCATCCGTATCCATGGTGATCCGCACTTGCGAGGCCTGCGCATGGTTGCGAATGTTCCCTAGCAGTTCCTGAATGGCGCGGAAAATCATAATTTCGCGCACCGCCTCAAGGCGGCGCTCCGCGCCCGTGACCGTCAGCGTCATCTGGATCCCGCTCTTCTCCTTGAAAGTCTCCACGTACCGCTTGATCGTCGGCACCAGGCCGAGGTCATCCAGCATCATCGGGCGCAGATCAAAAATAAAGTCGCGCACCTTCTGAAGGGTTGATGAGGCCGCCATCTTGAGGCTTCCCAGCTCGGCTTTGGCGCGCTCCGGGTCCACCTCAAATAGCCGCATGGCGATATCCGACTGGAGGATAAAATTGGACAAGGCCTGCGCCGGGCCATCGTGAATCTGGCGTGAGAGACGCTGGCGCTCAGCCTCCTGCGCCTCGACCACGCGCACGATGGTCGGCTTGCCATCGGCCGCCCCGCCGCCGGACAGGACAGCCGCGCCGCTGGTCTGCAAGGCCTCGAGCGTCCGCGTCAGGTACTCGGCCAGGCGCTCCAGGTTAGCCTGATCGCTTTGCAGTTTTTCCAACTGGCCGCGCATGGTGAACAGGCGTTGCTGTGAGTCCAGCGTATTGTCATAGGCCGTCTTGAGGTCTGCCTTGGAGATCGCGTCCAGATTGGCCTGCACCTGCCGCAGTTGCGCGGTGAGCGTGGCGTTCCGCTGCGCCAGCTTGTTCACTTCCGTCTGGCTCTGCGTCACCATCATATTCAACTCACGCAAATCGCGCTGCGTCTGCTCCAATTCGGCCTGGATTTGCTCAATCAGTTCCTGAATGGGTGAAGGGCCTGCCCGAGGCGGCATACGGACTGCTCCTTATGGTTTCAGTTTCGGTTCCTTCGAACTCTGGGAATCTTGAAGCCGCACCCAGCCGTGCCGCAATGCGTACACCGCGGCCTGCGTCCGGTCTTCGACGTCGAGTTTCTGCAAGATGGCCGTCATATGATTCTTAACGGTCTGATGACTGATGCCCAGCGAATAGGCGATTTCCTTGTTGCTCAAGCCGCGCGTGACATATTCGAGGATCTCCATTTCGCGAGGCGAGAGCGGCGAAAAGGCTTCGCGTTCCTCGTCGACATAGGGGCGTCCGGCCTTCTCCACGCCTTTCTCCAGCCACACCTGCAGGCCCTCGTGATCAAAGACCTGATCGCCGATGATATAGTGCCCCTGGACCACCTGCCGGAGCACCTGAATTAATTTATGCGGGGTCACGTCTTTGGGGCAATAGGCCGAAGCTCCCGCTCGGAAAGCGTGCAGGACCTGTTCGACGTCGTCATAGGCCGTTAGTACGATCACGGCCGCCGTCGAGCGCTCGGAGCGCAATTGGCGCGTAACCTGCAAGCCATTCAGGCCGGGCAGATTGATGTCCAGGAGGATGGCGTCCGGCTTGTGTTGGCGGGATAACTCGAGCGCCTCTTGCCCGTTAGAGCCTTCGCCCACCAGGTCGACATCAGACTCGCTGCGCAGGACATCTCGCAGCCCTTGCCGGAAGAGGGGATGATCATCAATGACGAGGACGCGAATCTTTTCCATATGGCCTTGTTGGAGAGCCAGGCGAACCCTAATCAGGCTTCATCCTCAGGGAGTATAGCAGAAGGACAAACCCAACGCAAACACAGCCACCCCCTCCCGGCCTAGGGACGGGCTATCGGCCAACGATAAACCGCCATGTTCTCTCCCCCAGCCTGGGGACTGTAGGGCGCGTGGGTGCTGTAGATTGGCGGACCGAGTGGGCGCACCAGACCGGGATACCAATCAGGGAACGTCACGAGATACTCCGCGCCGGAAGCCGTCAGCCAGTCCCGCAGCCGGTCCTCATCCCGGATAAAGGGGACGACCTCCGGCGAGGCCAGTCCGGCCATATCCAGCAACCGCCGCTCGCCAAAATAACCCAGCGCCCCGATGTCGTGCGCCGCGACGAGCGCGTCTGCCGGCGTGTTCTGGTTGATCCAACGCGCCGTAGCAACCATTTCCGTCTCGATGATCCGCACGTCGCGCATATAGGCCAGCGCCCCGTTGAGCCAGAAGGCGATGACCAGCACCCCTGTGGCGGCCAGCCAGACACGGCTGAGGATGCGCAGCCAGGGTTTGGGCGTGTGGAGATTCAGCCACTGTGCCGTCCCCCCGGCGCCCGCCGCCACGAGCGCCGGGATCACCGGCATGAGATAGCGGCCATGCTGATAGGTGACGGGGAGCCGGACGATGTAAGCGGCGATGAAGGTGATGGCCCAGCCGATCGGGAGGAACGCTTCCCATTGTCGCGCCTGGCTCGACCGCCAGGCTGCCCAAACGATCCCTGGCCCAAGGAGGGCCTGCGCGCCCACAAATGGCAGCTGGCCCAACTGAATCATCCGCGTCGATAGCGGCGCTTGACGCTGAAGGGCGTACTCGGCGGCTTTCGCGTAATAAGTGTTCGGCCAGACTGATCCGGCCAGCCATTGATTGAAGGCGAGGTAAGGAAGGACAACAACGCCGAAGCCGAGCAAGCCTGCGAGCAGGTTGCGCCGGTCGCGCGGGCGGGAAAAAAATATGCGGGCCAACGCAAACGGCAGCAAGGTGAGTCCATCCGGACGGGCAAGCAGGCTCGCCCCTACACACAATCCAATCCATACGGCCCGTTCCGGCGCAATCACAAAGACGGAGAGCGCGAGCGCGGAGAACAGCAGCGTCTCCATGCCCGAGGCGGCAGCCCACGCCAGATGCCATTCGAGCGCGACGAACACGCCCGCCAGCAGCGCGGCGAGAGGGTGTCCCGGCCAGAGGGTGAGGGTGAGGCGATAGGCGAGCCAGGCATTAAAGCCGAGGAGTACCGCGCCCAAGGTGTACGTCCAGAGGTGATAATCAATGTGGAGCAGGTAGCCAAGCGTCAATAATGTCGTCCACAGCGGCGAGGTGGAGCCGGCCGAGGGCTGGCCGGGGATGAACGCCAGTTGGTGAAGCCTGGCCAGGTTGCGCGCGTAGGTCTGGTGAATCCAGGCGTCGTCGAGCGGGAAGCCGATGAAGCCGCTGGCGTAACTCAGGCCGAGGTAGAGCAAGACGGAGAGGGGAGGCAGGAGGAAGAAGAGGGCACGGCGTGAAGCCAGAGGCAGAGGGCGTGAGGCGGAGTTCATGGAACGGGTCCGAGTTCAAAGAGATAGACAGGCTCGTTGGCGTCGTCGGCGAAGACAGCGCGGAGGGTGAGGCGCGGCTCGCTGGCGGGCAAGTGATATAACGACGCCAGCCCGGCCGGGTGGTTGACGTCGAGCACGACCCAGCGCGCGCCGAAGTCAGTCATGGCGCGCAACAACACTTCAGGGCCGCCGTTGGGGACGATGATGCTCGGATGGCCGGTGAAGTAATAGAAGCCGGGCGGGTTGTTCACCGCCACGACGGATTGCCTGTCTCCGGCTTTCGCCAGCCAATCCCCAACCTCGGCATAGGCCTGATCAACTTGGGCCGACCGGGG
Source organism: Anaerolineales bacterium (assembly GCA_035291605.1). Classification (GTDB taxonomy): domain Bacteria; phylum Chloroflexota; class Anaerolineae; order Anaerolineales; family UBA6663; genus DATDRS01. Next base: position 58,667 of record DATDRS010000326.1, read on the forward strand.
ATTGCGCCAGTCGGGGCCGACAAGCCGCGCCTGGAAAACGAATGTGGTCAGCGCCATCGCGAACAGGAGGAGCAGGGCCGCAAAGATGGGTTGCGATCTCTCCGGCTGCCAGGCTGGAAAAAGGCGGCTGAGGCCGGGTGAAACCCGCGCAGCCAGCATCCTGACCGCGCGCTGCTGAAAGCGCGCGCCCGCCTCGACGGACGCATCCAACCCGACGACGGCGGCCGGGAAAAAGAAGGGCAGCAGCGCCGCGCCAGAGTGAAATAACCCGCCGCGCGGACCGGGGAAAGTGAAGACGAAAGTCATCAGCCCAAAGAGGAGGAGAAAATAGATGAGTGCGGGCGCGTAAAGCGGTGCGCGGCGCAACCGCCAGAGGCCGATCACGATGAACGGGGAAGCGACGACGAGGCCTTGTTCGCCGATCAACCGGCTCAGGTTGGTCTTCAGCGCCCACCCTTTGCCGGCCAGGATGCTCCCCCACCCCGTTGCCAGGTAGCGCGACAACGTCAGGCTATCCGCCGGGTAGTTGAAAAGATCGTTGTACTCGGTGAGCCAGAGGGCGCGGCTTCCACCCGGCGCGAGAGGCGCGCCCACGACGATGAGATTGCGGATAAGCCAGGGGAGCATGATGAGGAGGTAGCCGAATGTGAGGGAGAGGTAATTGGTAATGGGTAGATTGGTGAGGCGTGAGGCGGGGGCTGTGAGGGGGGGAGCATCGTGGAGGCTGGCGTGCTTGAGAGCCCACAGGGCGACGAGAAACACGAACAACCCATCCGCGCGGGTGAGATGGGCAAAGCCGGCGCATAACCCGGCGGCGAAACACCCACGGGAAGACCGGTGCTGGGCAGCGAGGGCGCTGACGAGCAGCGCGCCGCCCGCGGTCAGGCCATAGAGGGCAAAGGAGTCAGTGTTTGACCAGAACGACACGTAATAGCCGCTGAACACGGTCAGCATGGCGGCGGCGAGGGCGTGACGGCGGAGGCCAGTCGTGAGAACGGCGATGGCGTAACTGAGCAAAGGCAGGAGGGAGGCGGACACAATCAGGGGAATTTGGGCGGCGCGGAAAAGCGCAGCGTTGGCCGAGTCGGCTCCGGCGAGGGCGATAAACGGCGCGACGACAAGGGAGGTGAGCGGCATCCAGTAGAGGTGGCTAGGCCCCCCGCGCCAAACTTCTCCCAGGGCAGGAGCAAGCTGGCTCAGATAATTCCATACATACGGCTCGGTAAAGCCCTGGCCGCGCGCCAACTGGAGCGCGCCCCCAAAATAGTAGTAGGCATCCATATAACCGGGCCTGGTGATGAAGCGCGCCGCGAGGGCATTGACGGCGAGGGCGCAGAGGAAGACGGCGATGAGATCCTGGCGGATGACGTGTGGGGGCGTGTGGGGGTGCGAATGGGTTGACATGAAACGGAGTTACGGCAAAGCGTAGAGAGAATATGCGCCGCCGATATTTTCGAGCAGAGGCAATTGAGAGCGAAGCCGGTCGAGTTCGGCCCAATCGGAATCCTCAAAAGGACTATCCGGCTGGGAGCGCACGAATTGCAGACCGAGGTCATAAATCAGAACGTGGGTAATGCCTTCTGATTTCCAACGGGTCATCGCCGCCTCCGCCGTCCCCACCGTCCGGCGCAGGCGCCACCAGCGGTCAATAATGAGGTCGGGGACGCAACGGCTGGGCGAGGCGCATTCCAGGGAGCGCGGCTCCCACAGGAATACGACGCGCGATCCGGCGGGCAGCGTGTTGACGTGGTCAATCCCGGCGGTGTACCAACCCAGGTTGGCGGCGCGGTATTCGGAGGCAGTCTGCCGCCCAGCCAGATAAGCCAGCGGGTTATGCGCGGCGAAGGCCATCACGTATTCCAGGGTGCTCAAGCCAAACGCGAAAATGATGATCCCCTGAACGATGGTGGACAGTCGCAAGCCGGGCGAATCAAACTGCGCGGCCGCCAGCTCCCCGCCGAGGCACAACAGGCTCAGCGCCGGGAAGAGACTGAAAAACAGCCGGGCCTGCACGGCATAGTACGAGACAAAGGTCAAGATAACCCAGAGTGCATAACTCGCCAGGACGAAGATGACCAGCGGAGATAACTCGCGCCGGACCGGGGCGTCGAGCCTGCGCCAGCCCAACGCCAGCGCCAGCGGCAGGAACACCAGCCACGGGCTGAGGGTGGCGTCGTAATTGTTCGCGCCTTGGACGCCAAGAAAGATCACCCGAAAGAAAATCAACGCCGCCCAGACTGGATTGCGCTCGGTGAGGTCGGGGCGGTTATAAAACCACAAGCGCAGTTTGTCCACGGCCGGGGTCGGGATGAGCAAAGGATAAGTGGGACTGCCAGTAAAGAACCAGTTTTTGAGGAGCCAGGGGGTGAAGAAGAGAAACGAGATAAAGAGGAAAGAAAGAGAGAGAGTGACAAGGTGACGGGTTGAAAGGGTGATGGGATGAGGGGGCGTAGGGGGATGGGAACGGGAACGGAAGTGGTCAAGCACAATCACGGCTACGGCGGCGAAGGGGAGGATGACGCCCGTATATTTGCACCCCATCGCCAACCCGGCGAGGACTCCGCTCAGCAGGAGCCAACGCCTTTCGTGCGTGAAGCCCCACCGCCGGAGTGTGACGAGCATGGCGAGCGCGAGGAGCATCAACAGCAAATCGGCGTACGCCCAGGAGTGCGAAATGGCGATAGTAGACGACGAAAGCAGGAGGGCCGGCGCCAGAGAGGCGAGGCGCGGGCCAAAGGCTTCAGAGGCGTACGCCGCAAGGCCGAGGGTCAATACCACGCCAAACACCCAGCCCAGCGTCTGCGCGGCGATCTCGCCGCGGAGCAGGAATGCGGCGGTATACAACATCTCGGTGAGCTGGGGCATGCCGGAGAAGAAGAAATCGGCCTCGAGCCTGATCCCCCGCGTCTGCGCGTACAATTGGGGGAGTGTAAGGTGATACACGAGCGCATCCCACTTGAACGGCGGCGCGAGGGCTTGCAGCCATCCGAGAGCCAGCGTGCACAGCACAAATAGAACGGCGAGCCGGGCAAAACGGTCAGGGTAGCCAAATACCGCGAAGGCGCGGGACAGATCGGCGAGCCAACGACGAATGCTGCGCCACAGGCTGACGAACAGAAGCAGAACCAAAGCCCAGATCAACGGCGGGTGGTAAAGGTTGGCGACGCCGAGGGCCAGCATCGCCAATCCCATCATGCCCCACCCCAGCGCAGCGTGGACGGCGACCCGTTCACCCGAGGCGGCGATAGGCCAGCCGCGCAGGAGACGCTGCCCAAGACCGCCGCCAAGGGCGGTGAGCAAGAACGCCACGCCCGTGTCAACGAATGTCCCCGCCAACACGGCGGCCTGCGCCAGTGTGACGGGCCGATGGACAAAATAATAGCCGCTCAGGGTGATGCCGAGCGCAAGGACCAACGCGAGGGAAAACCAGAGGCGGCGGCCGTCGTTGGTCATCGCGGGCCGACCACCACAACGCCGAGGCCAACAAAACGCTGGACTTCGAGGAGGCGCTCCGGATGTGCGGCAAACCAGTCGGCGAGCGGCGACTGGACGAGCGGATCGAATGGCGTGGTCTTGCTGAGGCCGTGGTTGGTGTCGTGCGGACTGCGCAGGAGGACGAGCGTGAGTTGATCGGCGGCCTCGACTGTTTCCGGCGAAGCCTGACCAGCGGCCTCTCCCGATGGGCGATAAGGCAGCAGGCCAAGCAGCGCCTCACCATCCTGCGCCAGCAGAGGGGCGCCCGGATACTGGGCCGCGATGAACTGTGCCGCTCCCCGCCAATCTTCTTTAGCATAGCGCGGGCTGATAAACAACCGGAGGCTGGCCGCCAGCATTCCTCCGCACAGGGCCAATGCGCCGGCAGCAAATAAGACGCGCGACCAGGCGGCGCGCAGCGCGGCGAGGCGAGCCAGCCCCGCGCCGAGCAACAGCACGAATGCGACGATTTCCGGGATGAAGAACCGATCAATATAGGCCGGGAGACGGGATGACAACAGCCAGGCCATGAGCATGGGCAGGAAGAGCCACCAGAGCAACAGTGGTCTAGCTGCCGCCCCGCGCGGGCCGGCCGCGCCACACGGACGAAGCCCGGCCGCGAATACCATCACGCCTGCCAGAGCCGCCAGGATCCCGAGCCAGGTCAGTTGGTCGCCGTCGGCGCTGAGAAAGTTGAGCAAGGTCCTCATGGGCGCAAGTACGCCGATCTTCGGGATCCAGGCATTCCCGGTGAGGGGCTGGCGGCGCAGGAGAAAAGCCAGGATGTATAGTCCCGTGGGGAGGGCGGCTAGCGTCTGCCAGCCGAACCAGCGCCGGAACAGCCAGGGATTGCGCCGGAAGTTTGCGAGGAGGTATCCCATCTGGGCAAAGGCGAAAAGGGCCGAAGCATAGTGCGTGAGATATAGCGCGGCGCTCGCCAGCACGAAGAGCCATGGCCCGCGTCCCCGTTCAGCCCAGCGCCAGAACCCCCACAGGGCTAACGCGGCAAACAGCAAATAGAAACCGTAAGGGCGCGCGTCGCGGGCATACCACACGGCAAACGGCGAGAGCGTAAGCAAGGCCGCCGCCCATAGCCCCGTCTCACGCCCGAACATGCTCCGGCCAAGACGATAGCTCACCGGGACAGCCAGAATCCCTGCGAGCAGCGCCACCAAACGCAAGACGAACTCGCTTTTCCCCAGCCACGGAACGGAAAGCCGCGCGACGACATAGTACAGCGGCGAGGTGTCGCTGATGAGGAGCATAACGCCCCAAATGTCGCGCCAAGTAGGGAGCATGAGATACCAGGTGTAGGCCTCGTCCAGCCAGAAACTCTCGCGGCCCAGGTCGTGCAGGCGCAACCCAAGGGCCGCGAGCAAAATCGCCGTGAGCCAGCGCCCATCACGCCCCCTCACGGCGTCACCCTCCGGTACACCGCCGCCACCGGGTCGCTGTACACGGCGAGCCAGCCGTCGCGCGTGAGCGCATCGCTCAACAAGGAATTCGACTCGACGATGACGAGATTCACGCCATATTTGTCCAGCGCCGCCTGATAACCGGGCCGCCCCAGCGAGATGTGGAGATACTCGCGCAGGAAGGCATCGTCGTACAAATCCGTGCGGCCATCCACGTAGACCGGATAATCGGGATAAAGCGCCCAAGCCAGGTACGCGCCGAAGTTATACGCGTTGAACAACGGGCCGGGTGGGCGCACACGCCGCACGTAGTCTGCCGCGCCAACCGGCAGGGTGCGCGCGATCTCGGCCTCGTTGACCGACGGCTGCAGCGGGATGAGCACTTTGAGGAGCGCCGCCAGCGTGACGACGCTCAGCAGGATCCAGTTCACGACGATGGCGCGCTGGTCGGCGATCTCGGCGGAAGGCGCCGTCCACGCGGGGAGCCGCTCCCGGATGTCCGCCCAACCCGCAGCGACGTGGCGCGTGACCACGGGCGGCGCGACGATGGCGAGGAGCGCCACATTCCGCCCGGCGAGAAACCCGAGATAAGCCACGCCGGTCACCAGGAGCAGATCGGTCAGATTCACACGGCGGCGTGAGAGCCCGATCGCCGCGAGCGTAGCAAACAACAGCCACAGGAAGGGCTGCGCCTCGCGCCGATGGAAATCGGGCGTTTGCCACTCTTGAATGAAATCCCGCAACACGCCGATGGAAACCGTCTTGAACGGATAGAGGAGCATCGCCGGGCCGGAGGGGTTGAGCATCACGGCGACGGCGCAGGCCAACCCGATCCCGGCCAGCCACGCCAGGCCGGGCAGTCCCACGTCCCCGGTATGACCCGCGGAGGGCACAGACGGTTCGCCCTGAGCACGCCCGGCCGTCAACACGCGCCAGACCAATGCCAGCGCCTGCCCGGCCAGCGTCAGCGCAATGAAGATGAAGCCAATCGCAAAGCCGCCGTGCGCGTTCGCCCACAGCGCCATGAGCGGCGGCAGCGCCCACAAGCGGTTGACGCCCCGCCAGCGATAGAGATGCAGGATATACGCAAACGCCCCGGCTAGGAGGAACGAGACGATGTGCGGGCGCGCCGCCCAGTACACGCCGGAGGCCGCCGCCGCCAGCACCAGCGTAAAAGCCTTCAAGAAAGGATGCCCCTCGCAACTCCGATGGACAAAGACGAAAGTCAACGTGACACACACGGCGGTGAACAGGTTCAATCCGGCATAACTGAAATTTGCAAACAGCCAGTACATGGGGACTTCGACCAGCCAGCCGGGGTACTTCCAGTCTGCGCCCGCGCGGGTGTGTGAGAACGGGTCAGTCAGCGGCACGGCCCGATGCTCCAGGATCCATTGACCAGCGCGCAGATGCCACCACGTATCGGTATCCGCCGAGACGCGCGTGGCCATGGCAAAGACGCCGACGAACGTGATCGCGGTGATGAGCCGGGAAGTAGTGAGCTTCATGAATAGCCAATAAGCAATTGGCGCCTGAACGGATGCAGCGGAGGTTTTAGGCGCTTATTGAGAGCAACAGTCCCTTCCCAGGCCCAACTCTTCAGGAATGACTTTGCGCGAGAGAGCATAGAAGACGTGGAAGTCGCCGATCTGCTCTTCCTCAAAGGTCACGCCCAGGGTGTGCAGGCCCGTGCGGATGCGTTCGTCCAATTGGGGGTGGAGCGTTGTGATATACGCCGCCTTTGGGCTGGCATCCGCTGCCTGCGAGTACGGGAGATAGCGATTGTAGCGCGTCGTGTAATTGAAGTTGAGATGATAAGGCAGGCGGGCCGCGTAGAGCAATTCTTCGCCGCTGAGGAACGCCAACGGGAACTCCACCCAGTAGTTGGTGTAACCGCGCGTTTCGCCATGCTCACGCAAAAACGCCATCACGGCCGGAAGCTCACGCTGATCCACCTGCGCGACTCTATCGAACTGCGTGGTGAGGCCCGGCGGGAAATCCGCCGCGCTCTGCGCCGTGCCCCAGGCGTTGAAGGCGATGACGCCCAGCGCCAGCGCGTTCACGAGCCAACCGCCCACCGGGGATTCGGCCCAGCGCAGATGACGGCGCAGTTTGGACAGCATCTCGGCCATAAGCAGGGCCAGCGGTGCTGCCAGCGGCAGGAAATACCGGCCCGAGGGGTCCGCGCCGAAGGGCGTGAGGATGAATGCCCCAACGAGCGTCAGGCAGACCCCGATAAGCAACCAGCGTTTGACCCAGACCGTGTCGGGCGGGCGGGCCGGGTAAACCACGCGGAGGATGAACGCGACGACGGCCATATTGATCGCCAAGGCAAAAGGCGCCAGCGGCAGAGCAAGAAACTGCGCGCTCCACGGCGGGCGCATTCCCCAGATCACCGTGAGGCCTAGCAAGAGAAAGTTGAACAGATGCTGGAAGATCGCAAACACGGGATGGCTGGCGGAGGCCCCGGCAATGGCCGCGCCGCCCAGTTCGGTCATCGTCGCTGCGCTATGCGTCCCTGTAAACCAGAGCCAGGGCGAGGCCCCGGCGGCAAAACCCAGGCCGGATAACAGCCAGTCGGGCATGCGCCAACGCCGGGCGGCGAACACATAGATGACCGTCGGGAGCAGGTAAACGCCGATCAGCGGGAACCCCCAGAACCCAAGCCCGCTGAGAAAACCGAGGGCCAGCCATTCTGCCCCACGCCGTTTCCCTTCCGCGAGGCGCAGCGCCATCAAAAGCACGAGGTTCCCGATCAAAAGCGCTTCGCCGTATCCGCCGAGCGAGGCTGTAGTGTAGAGCGTGACTAGCACGCTGGGCACGGCGAGGAAGAGCGCAGCGGCGCCGGCGATCCAGCGGCTCGCGTAGATTCTAAGTCCGAGCCAATAGGTGGTGAGGATCACGCCCAGATACAGCACGGACTGCACGCCGCGAATGGCAAGCACGGATTGACCGAAGAGCGCGAACGCTCCGGCCACCAGCCAGGCGTCGAGGCTGCCGAGATAAGCCTGCCCGTAGAAGAAAACCGGGCGCTCGCCCTGCAGGATGTGCCGCCCCATCAACGCGACCACGGCTTCGTCGGCGTTGAAAGGCACGACATCAGCGTAGAGCAATGCGGCTTTGAGCGCGACGTTAATCAGCAAGGCGCCGAGCAACGGCCCATCCGTCAGGTCGTTTTTCCTCATGCGACGCTAGCGCCTCCCCCATTGTCAGGCTGCACCCCGCCCTCTATAATCTCCTGCATGCTTCGTCGTCTTGCCTCCTTTGGGCCATACCTGATTGCAACCGCCGCTATCGTCGCGCGCATTCTGCCCACGCCACGCACCATTGACGATGCCTTCATCACTTTCCGCTATGCGCGCAACCTGCTCGCCGGGTTGGGCTTCGTCTACAACCCCGGCGAGCACGTGCTCGGCACGACCACCCCCCTCTACACTCTGCTCATCGCAGCGCTGGCAGGCCTCACGCGCTCGAACCATTACCCCTGGCTTGCGCTCTTGGCCAATGCGCTGGCGGACGGACTGACCTGTCTGCTTCTCGTGAGGCTGGGAGAAAAACTTAGCGGGCAGCGCATCGTCGGATTGAGCGCCGGTCTGTTGTGGGCCGTTGCGCCGATGAGCGTGACCTTTGCCGTCGGTGGGATGGAGACCTCGGTCTTTATCCTGCTCCTCATTCTGAGCGCCGATCTCTACCTTGCGGGTCGCGCCCGCTGGGCCGCGCTGGCCTCCGCGCTGCTGTTGCTCACCCGGCCGGATGGCGTGTTATTCGTCGGGCCGGTGCTCCTCGACCTGCTCTGGCGACAGTGGCGCGCGCGAAAATGGCCGTGGGCCGAGGCCGGCATCTTCCTCGCGGCGCTGGCGCCCTGGGCCGTTTTCGCCGCGGTCTATTTTGGCTCCCCTATACCCCACTCAGTCTCCGCTAAATCCCTCGCTTACCATCTCAAGCCCGGCGGCGCCCTTTTCCGGCTGCTGCAAAACTATGCCTCGCCCTTCTTCGAGCACCTGGTTTTCTCGAACTTCTACCTCTTGGTCGGCTTTCTGATCGCCTATATCGCTCTCGCCGTCATCGGCGGCCTCCAGGGCGCTCGCCGCAACTCGCGGGCATGGCCCATTACGTTTTACCCGTGGCTCTATCTCATTGCTTTCGCCGCCGCCAACCCACTCATCTTTCGCTGGTACCTCGCGCCGCCGCTGCCGTTTTACTTTCTGCTCATCCTCACCGGCTTATCCAAAATCGCCGCCGACTTATCAGCGGCCGTCCACTCCCTACGCGACGCCCCACGTTTCATCCCCCGTCCCGCGTCCTTTATCCTTCTGCCTGCTTCCTTCTTCTTCATTCTCTCCCTCAACGCATGGACTCTCCACCCCGACCACGGCCCGGCCTACCCCGCGCCGGACATAGCCTGGCACCAACTCGAACTGTACTATACGGAGGTGAGTCAGGGACTTGCTCCGTACGTGACGCCACAGACAGTCCTCGCAGCCGGAGATGTAGGCGCGCTGGGCTATTACTCCAACGCGCGCATCCTCGACACAGTTGGATTGATGTCACCCGAGGCTGCGGCCTACTACCCTCTCCCCCCGGCGCTCTACGCGCTGGATGTGTACGCCGTCCCCCCACAATTGATTCTCGATCGCAAGCCGGACTACGTGGCGCTCCTCGAAATCTACGGGCGCCGGGGGTTGTTTGTTGACCCTGTGTTCTTGACTGAGTATCAATTGGTCACAAAGATCCCGACCGACATTTATGGCAGTGATGGTTTATTAGTCTGGGCCCGCCGCGATCTCCAGGCACGATGAGCGATTAGCCGATACCGTAGCCATGCAGGCATAAAACGGGTCTTGACCTCTCGCCTGTCATCCCGCCATATTTTACCAGTCTGCGGCAGCCGTCCATCACATTCCTCGCCGTCATCTACATGCGCGTCATCGGTGGAACGTTCGCTGCGGCCGTCGAGAGGCTCCGCCCGGCAACCTCGTTCCCCCATTCCTCCGCGCCCACATCGCTCCCGAAATGGCTCGCGCTTTGCGCAACGGGCGCAATCTTAGGGGCCGCGCTCCGCAAGGGAATCTTCCACCGCCTGCGCGGCCTCCAGTTGCCCCAGCGTTCTCTGCCACGCGACCAGCGTCTTCAGCCTCTCGACCAAGGCTGGCGGATAAGTCGGTATCGCCAGTCCCGGCGCGAGATTCGGGCGCAAACTCTCACGGATAAACAGCAGCCAGCCGTAATTGGTCCCAGGGCTGTGTTCAACTGATGCTGGGTAAGCTTCCCAGGCCATCGCATACCATTGAACCGCTGCGGCTAAATCATCCCTCGCCGCCGCCAGGTCGCCGCGCAAGAATTGTAGAGCCACCGGGTCGGCCTCTCGTGTCGCCGCGGCATACTGAAGCAAATACTCGGCCGGCGCGAAATCGCCTCGCGCTGCTTCTATTTCGGCCAGTTGAACAATTTGAGCGGCGGTGAGGCGGCGGGCTGCAAAACCGGTGCTCAGTCGTTCGCGGTCAGCCTGCAGGGCGGCAGCCTCCAGCCGCTTCCCCATCAATTGCGCAATGCGCACGTCGAGCAAATCCGCCTCGGATAACGGCGCGGCCGGTTCCGGTTTGCCCAGCCAGGCGGCCTCGGTTCGGCGATAAACTTCCGTTTCTGGGGCGAGCGAACGCGCATGAGCCAGGGATTCCAGGGCGGCCGCTTGATCGCCCATGGCCCACTGTGCGGCGGCGAGATTGGCCCAGTTGATCGAATAACCTGGCTCACGCCTCAGCGCAATTTGGTAGAGGCTTACCGCCCGGGCCGGATCGCCCATACGCTGGGCCACATACGCCGCCTGCAGTTTCGCAAAGGTTGAGAGGGGATCACGCCGCACAGCCTCATCGAGCTGAATCCTTGCCGCCGGCCACTGCCCCTGGTTGCCTAATTCAATTCCCCGGTGCAGAGGCTGATAGGCCCAGACCGACCAGACGCCTAAACCGACCACGGGGATCATCAGCAGGCCGTGGCGCCGCCCTCGTCCGCTCACAGGCATCACCATCGCTGCCATCCACGCAGCCAACACCATAGCTGCAGGACTGACATAGGGCGTCTCGAAAAGACTGTGCACCAGATTCGCGCCCAGCGATGCCAGCGACGCCATCTGCCAGAGCTCATCGCCTGCCTCCCCTCTCATCAGATGGCGGAAGGGAATGGCGCGTCCAAACTGCGCCAGCATGAAGACGGCGGCGCCCAGGCCGAGGAGGCCGGTTTCGGCAAGGAGGTTGTGGATCACGCCATGCGCCTGGTTGTAAATTACAGATGGCGGGACCTGCCATACGGGGAGGAAGGCGGAGGCGAAGGTAAACAACCCTTGCCCGGTGACCGGCGAGCGCAAGAAAACCTTCCACGCCGTGTCCCAGTAATAGCCGCGTGCGTCGGCCAGTGTGGCCCCGTGAGAGGCATGCTCCACCAGCCGCATACCGAATACAACCACCGCCGCCGCCGCCGCCGTGCCAACCGCTGCCGCCAGCCGACCAACCGGATGCGCGAGAACACGGCGCGCGAAGGCCCATGCCATTCGTCCTTTAAACGCGGCAAAGATCGCGCCCCCGGCTGCCATGCCCAGCCAGCCGCCGCGGGAGGAGGTATAAAGCATTGCCACCCCCGCCCCGGCCAGCGCCAGCCCCATCAGACTCTTGAGCCAGAGCCGGCGCGTCTCAACCATCTCCGCCAGCAGCAAGGGCCAGAGGAAATTCAGGCCGGTGGCCGTGGGGTTGGGCGCGGACACGCGGAACGACACCTGCGGCAACAACCCCAGCGCCAGCCAGTCGCGCCAGAAAGCGATCACCTGCCCGAGCGCGAGGCAGACGACCACCAGCGTGGAGAGATAAATCGCGCGCCCCATCAGCCTCCGGCTGAGACCTTCGGCTATGCCATCTACCGTGACCCAGTAGACGCCCGCCCACACCGCGCCCAGCCACACGCCGGCCGCGCTCCGTCCCGGATCAAGCGAGAAAACGGCGCTGACCGCCGCCGCGCCCAGACCAAGCAGGATCGCGCCGTCGAGCGGGGTCCGGGCGAAACCGCGGCCACGCCGGATGCGCCAGGCAAACCACGCGGTCAGGCCAACAGCCATCAACCCGACCGACAGCACGTTGAGTGAAAACGAGACCAGGCCGTAATAAGCGCCCCCTCCCCACAACAAATAGGCCACCGCCAACACGAGCCCCACGCGGGCGGCGGCGGGGGCAAAGTTGAGTGGTCGCATAGGGAGGTAAGTAATGAGATGGCGTGAGAAGAGCCAGGACGAGCCGGGGTCAGTAGGCCCCCTGGCCGGTGATGACGACCCCGATGGTCCTCAGCAGGATCTTCACGTCCAGCCACAGAGAATAGTTACGGATGTAGTACAGGTCAAATTGTGTGTTCAGGTGCATAGGCAAATCGCTGCGCCCGCTCACCTGCCACCAGCCGGTGATGCCCGGCGGCACCGCCAGGCGCTGGCGCTGCCACGGCTCATAATGCTCCACGATGAATTGCAGTTCGGGGCGCGGCCCCACCAGGCTCATTTCGCCCTTGAGGACGTTGAAGAACTGCGGCAGCTCATCCAGGCTGGTGCGGCGCAAAAAACGCCCGACGCGCGTGACGCGCTTGTCATTTGGGGCCTTGTAAATCTGACGTCCCTGTTCGTCCAGGGCTACGTCGGGTTGGCGCATGTCGGCGTCGGAGACCATCGTGCGGAATTTGTACATCCAGAACAGGTGGCCGTTCTCGCCAACCCGCTGCTGCTGGAAAATGACCGAGCCAGGGGAATCCAGTTTGATGGCGACGGCGATCAGGATCATCGCCGGCCAGGTGAACAACACGAGGAGCGCTGTGACGACGAGGTCGAAGATGCGCTTAATGGCCCAGGTGAGGCCGGAGAGGCGCGGCTCACGCAGACCGATGAGCGGGATGCCGCCCAACGACTCGACCGACGATTGAACGACGACGAGGCGCAGATAGTCTGGGACGAGGCGGACACGGACCGGGTGGGTCAACAACGAATAGGCTAGCGCCTCGACGGCTGCATACTGCGCTGAAGGCAGGGCCAGGATCACTTCGTCCACCTTCCGGGCGCGCACCAATTCAGACACGTCGGCCAGCTTGCCCAGAATTGGCAGCCCCGCCGGGCCAATCTCGGCCGCGTCGTCGGCGCAGCCGACGATTTCCACCGAATCGCCGAGGCGTGTTTTCACGGCGTTCGCCACGGCCAGGGCTGCTTCGTCCGCGCCGACCAGCAGGACGCGGCTGAGCGGCCGCCCGTGCTGGCGCAAGATGCGCAGGACGACGAGCGCTATAAAACGAATCCCGACCATCAGCGCCAACTCAAAAATCAGGAAGTAAATGACGGCCAGGCGGGGGAAGTCACGGAAGGAGAAATACAGCATCCCGGCGAAGACAAAGGTCGCGACGCCCACCGCGCGCAGCAGGCTGGCCGGGTCGCCCATGGGGCGGGTATCGCGCTGAATGTCGTACACGTGCAAGGCGAGGAACGTGGAGAGATAAACCGCCGCGACCATCAGGTGGATGATCGGATTGAGGTAAGTGTTTGAGGCGTCGAGCAGCCGGCCCAGCGGGATCACTCGCCGGGCGTAGTCGGCGGCGAAGAGCGCTATTTGAGTCGCCAGGGCATCCGCCAGAATCAGGATGATGATCAGGTGGCGCATCCGCGTAAACATGCCTGAAATTATATGCCGGGCACAAAAAGCGGGTCAATGGGGTAGAAGTTCTGGTGGTCAGCTCCCAATCAAGCCAAAACCAAGTCGCCCGTGGTGAGTGTGACCGTGAGCGAAAAGCGATGGGGTGAGGAGGAGAAATAGGGCGTCACCCACGCGTTGTCGGCGATCCGGATGAAACGCTTGTCGTCCAGGCGGATCGTCGCGAGCGGACCGGGGATCACGCGGATTTTGACGGCCATCCCCTCGGGCACGCGGAGGGCGAGGTCGCCGAACGTCAGGCGCAGGTCCATCTCGCCCTGCCCCGCGGCGGGCAGCGTTAAATCCACGTGCCCGGCGAGCGAACGCAGCGAGAGGGCGCTGACATTCAGGTCACGCAAGTTAAGATAGAAATAACCGATGGTCGCCTGCAGATCAAAAGACCAGGGCAGGTTCTTGACGAGGTTCGCCGTCCACTCGCCGGAGACAAAGGGCGGGGCGAGGCGGTGATCGAGGATAAGCCGGGCGCGCGCCTCTTCCACCTGCAGGCGCGGCCCCGCGTCGTCCGCGAATTGTCCGACGGCCAGTTGGGTCGAACCTACGAACGCCGCGACGCGCACGTCGGCGACGGCGGTGGACACTTGCAGGCAAGCGGCTTGGTATTGTTCGCGGTCAATCGCAAAGGGCGGCGGCGCGAAGGTGTGTGAAGCGCGACTGGCAAGAAAGATGACCAGCCCGGCGGCGATGACCAGCGCGGGCCAAAAGGCGGCCGCGTGCGCGAGCGGGCCGGCGAAGCCGAGATTCAGGCCGAGCAGGCCCAGGCCCAGGCCAATCAAGATCAACGCCCAGAGCGCGTAGCGCCGGCGCTGGCGGAGCAGGGCTCGCACCGAGCTATGCGCGGAGCCGTTCTTCGGAGGCGGGGAGCTCATCGTCGGCGGATTATAGCAGGCCGGGGAAGAACAAACGGGCCGCCCGGCATGCCGGGCGGCCCGTCTGTCGGGGCGTTCACCTGTGCCTGCCTGTCCTGGCGGTCAGGCCAGGGCGGCGCAGGCGCAGGCCATTGACCGCTCTTATTCGCGCAGGTAATCGCGTAGCTTGCGGCGGTGGGTCGGGTGGCGCAGACGGCTGAGGGCCTGGGCCTCAATCTGCCGCACCCGTTCGCGCGTCACGCCCATCTTCTTGCCCACTTCCTCGAGCGTGTAGCTCTCGCCGTCGAGCAGGCCATAGCGCAACTGCAGGATGCGCACCTCACGCGGAGGCAGGCCGTGCAACACTTCCGCGATCTGCTCCCTGAGCAGGTTGTGCGTAGCGATCTCCACCGGCTCGGGCGAGTCCTCGTCTTCGATGAAGTCGCCCAGCACCGAATCTTCCTCTTCGTCGGTGGGCGTCTCCAGCGAGAGCGGGCGGCGGGCGATCTGGATGATGTTCTCGACCTTCTTCGCCGTCACGCTCAAGGCGTCGCCCAGCTCGTCCATCGTCGGATCGCGACCCAGTTCCTGCGTCAACTGGTGGGAGACGCGGAGCATCTTGTTGATCTGGTCGCCCATGTGGACGGGGACACGGATGGTGCGGCCCTGATCGGCGATGGCGCGCGTGACGGCCTGGCGAATCCACCACGTGGCGTAGGTGCTGAATTTGTGCCCGCGGTGATAGTCGAACTTCTTGGCCGCGCGGATCAAGCCGATGTTCCCTTCCTGGATCAGGTCGAGGAAGGGAACGCCGCGCCCGATGTACTTCTTGGCGACGCTGATGACCAGCCGCGAGTTGGCCGTGATGAGGTGCTCCCGCGCGGCCATGCCGTCCTCGATGATCGCTTCGAGCTCGGCGCGTTTCTTGGGCGCCAGGCCGCTCCGCCGGGTGGCCAACCGCTCGCGGGCAAACTTGGCTTTCTCCATCCGCTTGGCGAGCGAGACTTCCTCGGGGGCGGTGAGCAGGGGCACCCGGCCAATCTCTTTCAGGTACAGGCCGATGGTGTCGTCGGCGTCAATCGCCGAGAGATATGCGTCCTCCTCCTGAAAGTCGCGGAAGGTCTCACGCTCCAGTTCTTGCTCGGCCTCATCCATCTCGTCTTCAGATGGCTCTTCGGCGTCCACCGTATCCACGATTTCGATCCCGGCGGCGAGCAGGGCCGCATGGGCCTCGTCCAACTGGTCAATATCCCGCTCAGCCTCGGGGAAGAAGCGCAGGATGTCATCGTAGGTGACAAAGCCCTTCTGTTTGCCCAACTCGACGAGCTGCTGGATGGCCGGGTGTTCCTCATCCGGAGCAAGATCCTCCGGTGCGGGCATCACCGCAAGCTTGGCCTCTTCCTCGATGGCAAATTCGGTCCGCGCCGCCTGAGGCTTGCCGACGCGGGTAGGTGCCACGGCTTTGGGCGATTTGAGGGTGGCCTTTTTCGGTTTGGCCTGTTTTCTGGTTTTAACAGTCATGTCACTCCTGAGAATAGACTAATTATTGCTAGAAATCAATACCATGTATTAGAGTGAAGGCTTATGTTAACATAAATCCGGGTGTCATGGTGTTAAGCAGGCCTATGGCTGTCCAACCCGGCAGCAGACTCGGGCCATCGTTCGCTGACTGAACCGTTGCGAACAGATTAAGGGGTCGCAGTCGGCGCGGGTACAGTAGCGGTGAGCGCCACAGTTGGAGCTAAAGTGGGCGTCGGGACGAAATAGGGAGGCTTGTCAAGCAAGCCTATCAGGCCGTCAATACTGCTGCTGTATACGACTAGAACTTCTGTTTCGCCGTCTCGTAACAAGTAATAGCCCGTGCCGGTCGGGGTCTTGTCGCCCACCACGGCCTTGAGCTGCGAGCCGTCAGCCAGTTCTACTCCAAGAGCATATGCTGGAGTCAACACCCCAAATGGGGAGAGATCAGTTGACTTGGTAATGCTCGTGCTAACCGAAAGTCCGGCCAGCTGCCCTACCGCGCTCGAAACCTGCTGGTCATCCGCGCGGCGTGATTCGGGCGCAGTGACCATCCAGGCTCCCTGGGCATCTTTTGCGACCTCAATCCTCCGGCTCTCAGCCATATCCACCACCGAGAACCCGGTCACCTGATCGCTGGTGAAGCTCCAGACCGTGCTGGAGAGGGCGCCGGGTGTAGGCGTGCCGCTCGCCGCCTCGTCTTTTGGCCTTTGGACGATCAACACATACAAGAACAGCAGCCCAAAGGCGATGACTAAAACAATAGTCGTGTTGCGATTCATAACGTTACGGTCATAAAGATCTCAGCCATCCGTTCCATCCGCTGACTAAACGTGCCGCCGCCGTATGAACCACACGACCCCGCCGAGCACGACGACGACGAGCGGCACGATGATCACGACGACGAGGAGAATCAGGTTGTCGGTCAACGCGTCGAACCGGGTGACGATGCGGGTCGTCGGGATTTTGGGCGTGAGGTTGATCAGGCTCTCGTCGGCGGTGGCCCAGTTCACGCTGTTGACGAACAGCTCTGCGTTGAGGACTTCGTTGGCGTTTGCGAATCGGTTGCTGGCGAAGCCGGCATCGCCAAAAACGACGAGGCGCGACTTGGCCGCCTTGTTCTCGGCCGCCACGGCGATGTTAAGCGGTCCCTTGCTATCTCCCTCATCCAGCGCCGGGCCGGTGGTCAGGCTCTCGATATTCGTTTCGCCCCACGAACCTTCGCTGGTGATGACCAAGGGGCTATAGGTGACGTCTGGCAAGGTTTCCGGGGTGCCGCTCACGAGCACGCTGCGGGCGGCCGGGAAAACGGTGGGGACGCGCTGCAATTTCTGGGTGATCGGACTATCCCCATAGGCGCTGCTCGCCGGAATCAAGGGCTGGCCGCGCACGCTGAAAAAGGGGTCAATGATCACGTCGGAGGATACCTGGAGGCCCCAGGTCGCGCTCAGATACTCCGCCAGCGGCTCCGCCGTCCCAGGCTCCGCTTGCATTTCGACCGGCGGATCCAGCATCACAATCAAGGCGCTGTTTGGAGTGGCCTCGAGATAGCCGCCGATGATGGCCACTTCGTCGCTGGTGACGGGCACTTGCGGGCCGGCAATCACCAGCGCCCGCGCGTCGGAAGGCACTGTCGCCGAGACCTGCAAATTGAGCGGTTGGATATCGTAGTTCTGTTTCTTGAGCAGATCCACCACGCCCGACAGGCCGCTCTCCCCCGTGTCTGTGGCGTCCAGCTCGCCGTGGCGCGTCAGGAAGTAAACGACGCGCTTGGCCGGGTGCGAGAAACGAACGAGCGCGCTGGTGATCTCCTGCTCGCCCGCAAAAGTGATCTCTTCTTTCTGGTCTCCCATGACCAGCACTAACGTGCCATCCCGCGTGATGCCGTATTGATTGGCCAGCGCCGGCTCGCCGTAGATGTCGTGAAACTCATAGGAGAACTTATCGCCCGAGGCGATGCGGTAACGATCCAGCAGTTTTCTGGTTTGTTCCTGCGAACTGACGAAATTCGTCGAATAGAACCCGATGGCGGTGACCGGCTGAGGCAGCTGCTTGACCGCCTCAATCGTCTCCGGCGACAGCGTGTTCGCCTGATTCTCCGTGAAGTCCCACTGCTTGTTGTTC
Source organism: Anaerolineales bacterium (assembly GCA_035291605.1). Classification (GTDB taxonomy): domain Bacteria; phylum Chloroflexota; class Anaerolineae; order Anaerolineales; family UBA6663; genus DATDRS01. The sequence continues at coordinate 76,769 of DATDRS010000326.1, forward strand.
TTGTAGACGAGATAGTTTGCCAGCACGACGATCCCGGCGAACGCCAGCGTCATCACCAGCACGTTGCTGCCGTAGCGCGCCTGCCGGCCGGCCAGCCAGGTCTGCATGGCGCCGGGGTTGAGCAGCATGGCTAAAGCGAATCCCAGCGCGGCGATGGCGAGGCTGCTCTGGACCGCCACGTCGAACTGGCGCTGATAGAGATAGATGAAGGCGGCGACGATCAGGCCGCCGAGGCCCACCGCCACGCCCAGAGGGGCGAATTGTTTCAGTCTTGCGTCGCTCATCAACGCCACCTCCGCGATTCCACCACCCGGGTGGCCAGAAACAGAAAGAGGGCAATCATCGAGATGAAATACACCCCGTCGGACAGGTCCACCACGCCGTTGTAAAAGTTGTTATAGAAATGCCCGGAGAAGTCTATGTAGTTGAAGACCGTCGCCGTCGCGCTGGTATCGTTCTGGAACGGCAGGCTGATCAGCCACAGGAAGCCGATGAGCAGCGCCAGCGTCGTAAAGAAAGCGGCGATCTGATTGGCGAATAACGCGGAGGCAAACACGCCCACGGCCAGCATCGAGCCGATCATGAAGAGCAGGCCGGCGTAAGCCACCAGCAGCGCGCCGCGATCCAGTCCGGGCGTAGTGTAGTTATTCAGGACGAGCGCATACAGCCCCGTCACAAAAACGATCACGGCCATAAAGCCGAAGGCCGCCAGCCATTTCCCCGTCACCAGTTCCCATTCGCGCACGGGGGCGGTGAGCAGCAGCTCGACCGTCCCGGTGCGCTGTTCTTCGGACATCAAGCGCATGGTGACGCCCGGGCTGAGGAAGAGCATGAGCGTGACGAACGGGCTGAGCACCCATTGCACAAACTCCGGCGATCCGCCAAAATTCGCCACCCGCGACAGGTTGGCGTAAAAGATCAGGCCCAGGATCCCCAGAAAAGCGAACGCCACCGCATAGGCGACGGGCGAGACAAAGTACATATTGAATTCGCGCTTAGCAATCGTCCAGACATTTTTCATAGGTGTGGTCATGTGAGCGTGTGAAGAAACGTCGTTCGTGGCCCGTTTACCTGTCACGCCTCACGCGGCTCCTCCACAGTCTCGTCCTTCGTCAACTGGATGAAGATTTCCTCCAGGCTCACCCGGTCACGGCTGATCTCGAGCAGATTCCAGTTGCCGTTCACCACCGCGCGGGCAATCGCCGGGCGGATGTCCTGACCAGGCGCCGTTTCAATTTCGAACTCGCCGTCGGTGACCGGACCCACTTTAGCCACGCCGGGGAGGCCGCCCAGGACGTCCAGCAGCCCCACGCCGTCGCCATCCACTTTCAGGCGGATGCGCCCGCCGCCCGCAATCTGCATGCTCAGGCGTTCGGGGGTGTCCTCGGCCACAATCTGGCCGTCGTTGATGATGATGACCCGGTTGCACAGTTCCTGCGCGTGCGCGAGGATGTGCGTCGAGAGCATCACGGTCTGCTCCCGGCCAATCTCGCGGAGCAGTTTTTTGACCTCCACCTGCTCCTGCGGGTCAAAGCCATCCATCGGTTCGTCCATGATGAGCACTTCCGGCCTGTGCAACAGGGCCTGCGCGAGGCCCACGCGCTGGCGGAGGCCTTTGGAGAGATTGCCGACGAACGATTCGGCCCGGTGCTCGATATGGACCGTCTCCATCACCTCGTCTACCCGGTCCTCGCGGCTGGGGATCTGGCGCAGCTCGGCCATGAAGTCCAGGTACTGCACCACAGTCATCTCCGGGTAGAGGGGGACGTTCTCCGGGAGATAGCCGACGCGCTTGCGGACTTCGAGGGATTCGGTGAGCACGTCGTAACCGGCCACCACCGCCTTCCCCTCCGAGGGCGGCATGAAGCCGGTGAGGATGCGCATCGTGGTGGTCTTCCCCGCCCCGTTGGGGCCGAGGAACCCCACGATTTCGCCTTTGTTGGCGCGGAATGTCAGAGCCCGGATGGCCGTGCGTTCCCCAAAGCGTTTGGTGAGACCTTCAACTTGGATCATGCGACCTGCCTGGTAAGAAAAGAGGTAGAGAAAAAGCCAAAAGGCGAACAAAAAGCACTCAGTGCCATCAGGCCGCACCTTGTGCTCCGAATGATTCGCGCGCCAGACCCCCAGCGGGGGTTGCTGGAGACAATATACACCGGGTGAGGAAGGCAAGTCAAGCGTTACTCATTTTCCTCTAATGAAGGTTGACACTTCTCCCGCCCACAGGTACAATCGCGCGTCGCGCCCCCAGCCAGGGGGCAATTTTGCGCCTCCTCACGGCTAAATTCCATTCCATGGAGTACCTCACATGCAAGGTCTGACCCCCTTTGAACAGTTCGCCATTTACGCGGTCCTGGGCGTCGCCATTCTCGGCCTCGCCTACGCCTGGTTCCTGCGCTCGCAGATCTTGCGCGAGGACAAAGGCACCCCCAAAATGCAGGAAGTCTGGGGCGCGATCCGCGACGGCGCAGATGCCTACCTGCGCCGGCAGTTGAACTCCATCCTGCCGCTGATCGTGGTCCTCACGGTGGCCCTGTTCTTCTCGGTCTACATCGTGCCCCCCTCCCCCGAGGCGACCGAGCGATTTGCGGGCGCGAGCGACGCCCAGTTGCGCCTGTGGATCGGC
>DATDRS010000327.1:0-4622 GCA_035291605.1 Anaerolineales bacterium
TCCCGGCGCGCGTGGCGCGGGCGTAGTAGGTGAAGGTATGCCGCCCGGCGCTCAACTGCGTGATGAAGAAACTCACCCGGTCGCCGCGGACTTCCTTGCTGTTGTAGCCGTATTCCTGCCAGCGGTAGACGGGGTCGTAGCATTCGTAAGCGTAGCAATAGTGGTAAGCGCTGCTCTCGTGGCTGGTGGTGTTCAGCCCCTCGTTCAAGGCTTCTAACCCGCCCGGTAGCCTGTCTTCCACCATGACGTAGAAGCCGTCGTCCGGCATGACGACCGAGAGTTGAACCTTCACCAACTGCCCCGGCGCAACCGTCGCGCTGATCGGCTGGCTGGTTCTGGCGTCCAGATACTGGCGGAAGACTTGCACGTTGCCCGCCGCCTGGACGGCGGCTTGAGGCCGGTAGACGCGGCTGCTGACGATGTAATACAACTGGCCTCCGCCGCTCTGATTCAACTTCAGCGTATTGATCCCGTTGTTCAATTGGCTGGCCGGGATTTCGAGCGAGACCGCCGGTTCACCTCGCCCCAGTGTTCCCGCGGCGATGACCTGCCCGCCGAGTTCCACGCGGTAGTTGGTATTGGCGGCTGCGCGCTGCGCGTCGCGCGCCAGCATGTGATCCGTCAGCGCAATCAGTGTGAAGGCCGTCTCGTTGGTGCTTCCCCAGCCGTCCACTCGGCGCTGGCTCATCAGGTAGCGGACGATGCCCGGCTCGAGCGCGTGGCTCGGATTGATGTGAACAAAGGCGTCGAGCGCGAGCGCGGTGCTGCGCGTGGTCGAGGACATGGTTTTCTCACGATAGTGCCCGTCGGCGGCAGCGTCGGGCCAATACACTTTGCCCTCGGACGTGAGCGCCGTCGTGGCGAGCAGATCGAGCATTTGGCTGGCGTCCTCGGTCGCGCCCAGTGTGTGTAGGGCGAGCGCCAGGGCCGCCCGGCTGAAGGTGTCGAGTTGGCCGGCTTGCTTGACGAGCGCGCGCGTCGAGTCGAGATCGCCGTACCCGGCGACGGACATGGCGTAAAGCGCGAAGGCCCTGGTCCGGATGTCCACCGCCGGGTACGGCGTCTGCAAGTTCGCCGCCAGCCAGTCCACGCCGCGCCGGATCACGCCCGAGTCCACCTCGTACCCGGCCTCCTGCGTCATCGCCAGGCCAAACACCACCCACGCCGTCTGGTAGGCATCCGTCGCATCGTCGAACCACCAGCCCCAGCCGCCGTCATTATGCTGGAAGCCATACAGCCGCTGCAGGCTGGCGTTGATCTTGGGGGGCAAGTCCGCCTGGAGCGTCAGGTTGCCGAGGCCGAGCTGATGGAATGCGCGCCCGACGACCGCATTCGGGAGGGCTTTACTCATCGTCTGCTCGACACAGCCATAGGGATAGCCGGTGAGATATTCCAGCCCGTTCATCATGCTCCCCGCAATCGAGCGACTCAGTTCGATCTTGATTGTGCTAAGCCCCAGGGCATCCGAAGGCCACACGACGCCAGTGCTGAACTCGCCCGTGAATTCGCCGATTTTCGTCTCCACGTCGGGGATGGCGAGAGGCTGGATGGGGAGGGGGAGTTTCACGGCGTCGCGCCCTCCGGCTGATTCGGCCCACACAATGACTTGCGCCTCTCCCGCTTCTACTGCCGTCGCCGTCCAGCCGACGATGCGCTGCTCGCCCGGCGCGAGTGTGACGGTCTGCGTGGCCGCCGAGTTGACTTGTAACAGTGTGACCTGGAGGCCGACCACGATTTCGCCTTGGCTTTCACTGTAGTTGTGAACTATTGCGGACAACTCGACCCGGTCGCCGGCCGTGAGCGCGCGCGGCAGGAGCGGACGCACAATGATGTCCTGCTGGGTCGTGACGTTGACGTGCGTCTCACCTACTTGCGTGTCTGCCGTTACCGCTTTAGCCGTGAGTCTCCAGCTCGTCAGGTTATCGGGCAAAGGGATCGCCGCCACTGCCTCGCCGTTCGCATCGGTGAGCAGGCTGGCAATCCACTTCGCCGTGTCGGGGAAATTGCTGCGCGGGTTGCCCAGGCCCGCGCCATCGCCGCCACCCCCGCCCCGTCCTCCGTCTTCGGCGAACATATACCGCCACAGGGCCATCGAGTCGTAAGTGCGGACGATGTTGGCGCGCTCGAAGTAGAAAGCGTCGAAGATCGGGCCGGACAACTCGTCGCTCAGGCTGAAGATCGCTTCGTCCACCAGGGCCAGCGAAACCTCAGCCGAAACCGGTTCACCTCGCATATCGGTTACGCGCACGGTAAACGTCGCCGTCTCGCGTGGGGCGTAAGTCGGTTTGTCTGGCGTGAGCGTGATCGTCAACGTCTTGTCCGTCACCGGGACGTGCAGATTCACCTTTGCCGTGCGCAGACGGCTATCGGCGAGGCTGGCGTAGGTGTTTTTGTCCAGCGCCGAGGTATCTTGCTCTTTCCAGGCGTTGACCGTGACGTAAATGTTCGGCGCATCGTCCCGCTGGATGGGGGCCTCCACGCGGGTGAGTGGCGCGGCGAGGTTCACCAGTTGCTCGCGGCGCGTCGTGCCCCTCTCGAAAGTGAGCAGGGCCGGGCCGCTGAACGACGACTCGATGATCAATTGCGCCACGTCGCCCGGCGCGTACTGGTCACGGTCGGCGCTGATTTTGAGATCATTATTCGACTGGGCCTCCCAGCGCGCGGCCTCGCTGAACACGTACAGCCAATTGTCGTGCCGGGTTTCGTTGCCTCGACGGTCATAGCCGGTCAGGTGAACTTGATAAAAACCCGGCTCGGCGACAGTGGTCACTGCGGCGGCGCGGCCATCTTCGCCCGTGACCAGTGTTTCCGCTTGGACAACAGTCGTGTAATCGCCAGAGTACGAATTCCAGCGGCGCAGTTGAAGCGTCAGGTGGCGCCCGCTCACCGGCTGATCGAAAATCGTCCGCGCGCTGGCTTGCACTTCGAACGGCTCTCCGGGGGTCTTGAGGTAGCCGCCGGTTTCCACGCGGATTTGCTCGGCGGCGTTGAATACCTTGACGATGGCAAAGCTGCTCACGGTCTGGCGGCTGCCGTCATCCACGGTGACTTCGATGCCCCAGGTGGCTTGTTGCACGTCGCTCCACCAGCCCCAATTGCGTGCGTAGGAGCCCATCTCGGCGCTCACCGTAAAGGCAAAGTGGCCGCTTGAATCTGTCCGGCCACGCGAAGCGGTCACGGGCCGCCCTGTGTCGTACCAGGTGTACTCGCTCTCGCACGCCTCCCGGCAATAGTTCTGTCCCAGTTCGTAGCGCTTGACCGTGACCTGGGCGTTGGGGACAGGCTCGCCAAAAAAGTAATCGGCGTCTACGTTCACCCTGATCTCGTCGCCCGTGACGTAGCCTGCGGCGTCGGTCGTGACTTTCACTTCGTAATCCGGCTTGCGGTAGTCCTGCACTTTGAACACCTGGCGATGGCTCTCGCCATCCAGGGTGATTTCAAGGTTGTAGCTGCCGAGCATCGCGCCCTCGGCGATGCGGAACAGACTGCTGACCGTGCCAAACTCGCTCGTCGGGAGATAAATCGTTCGCACCACGTTGTTGCGCGCGTCGCGCAGCCGGACGGTAACGGTGCTGTTCACGGGCGGAATGCTCAACAGCGCGTCGTCGTCCTTGCGGATGATGGCTTTGAAGTACACCGTCTGGCCAGGGCGGTAGATGGGCCGGTCGGTGTAAATGTGCATCGCATACTTCCCGGCTCTGGGCGCAGGCCGCCACCAGTCGCCCCAGTAGCCGGTGGGACTCTGCCACTCGTTGCTTAGACCCGCGGCGGTGACGTCCTCACCAGCGCGCGCGACGACGATGAGCGGCTGAGGGTCGCGGGCCACGCGCGCCCGGTATACCCCGTCTCCGTCGGCCTGTCCCTGGCTGATGAGCTGCCCATTCCGCGCATACACGCCCACCTCGATGCCAGGGATTGCATGACCATTGATGTCGCTCACCCACGCGATCAACTGCCCTTCGGCTTGTTTGACGGTGATCACGTTGCGGGTGAGCACGAGGATCAATTGATCGTTGACCTGCGGCCCGGCGGTCAGGTTGAGAATGTACAGGCCCGGCGGCACGTCGGCGGGGATGATGGCCTCGTCGAGCCAGTTGCCCCACTCGGTCTCGATCTCTCTGGAGACCTCGGCCTGCCAGGCGGCCGCGAGAGAGGCGCCCTGGGTGCTGATGGGTTTCTTCTCGTATCCTGCCACGCCGCGAAAGTCAGACGAGTAGCGGTCTAAGAACTGCTCGAGCGTGAGCCGGTACAACTCGAAAGCGACGGCATGGGCCTCGGCGTGCCACGTGATGAACTGCACGGCGCGCCGTCCGTCGGCATCTACCACCTGCGCATTGGCTCCGGCGCCAAACGAAGCCACCGCCTCCAACTGGCCGGTGCGGAAAGACCAGTGGTAGGCCTCGCCCATAATCGGTTCCTGATTCGCCCCGAGAGCCGCGGGGCTGATTGTAACTGTGTAGACCGTGTGTTCGTCCAGATACCCGCTTGCAGGCATGAAGCTCAACGTCGTCTCGCGCCACTCAAAAGCGCCCTCCACCTCCGGCTCGATCTGAAAGGCGGCTTCGGTCGAAGCATGATCCATCAATCGGTCAAAGGTGACCTTGACGATCGCCGCTGGACTG
>DATDRS010000328.1:0-10497 GCA_035291605.1 Anaerolineales bacterium
TGAGCCGACCCGCCTCGTGGGGGTGTATTCGGGCCGGGAGCATCAATATACTTACCCCAACGGCGATAAAATCCAGGGTTGCGCCTCTCTCTTCGAATGCCGCGTCACGGGCGGTGAGTTGCGCCTTGACGAGTCGGAGATTGACGCCGTGGATTATTTTCCCCTGGATGCCCTCCCGCAGCCCATGGCCGCCCGTTGGCTGCGGCGCCTCGGCGATCTGGCGGCCAATCACGCGTATGCGGTTTTTTTGTAACTTCACGCCTTCGTGATCCATTACGCCCACCCCTATCCTCTAGGAGTCCACCCATGTCCAACCTTACCGTCATCGTCACCGACCAGGCTCCCAAAGCCATCGGCCCCTACTCGCAAGCCATCCGCGCGGGCAACCTGATTTACACCGCCGGCCAAATCGCGCTCAACCCTCAAACCGGTGAACTGGTCGCGGGAGGCATTGAAGAGCAGACGCGGCAAGCCATTCAGAACCTGTCCTATGTCCTCGAAGCCGCCGGGGCCAGCCTGAGCCAGGTCGTAAAAACCACGGTGTTCATGCAAGACCTGGGCGAGTTCACCCGCATGAACGCCGTGTACGCCGAGTTCTTCCCGCAGAATCCGCCCGCGCGGAGCACGGTTCAGGTCGCCGCTTTGCCCAGAGGCGCGAAGGTCGAAATCGAGTGCGTGGCGATCCTCGGCGAATAATAAGGGGAAAGGACAATCATGGACGCCAATCAGGACTTACCCCAGGCCATCGTTGACGAATTCGTCGGCAACGCGCACGGGAATTTTGCGCGGGTCAAGGAACTGCTCGAACAATACCCCGCGCTCGTCAACGCTAAGGCCGCCTGGGGCGAGACGGCCATCGAGGCCGCCGCGCAGACCGGCAGCCGGGCTATCATGGAATTGCTGCTCGCGGCGGGCGCGCCGATGGACATTTGCACGGCGGCGGTTATGGGACTAAAAGATGAGGTCGCGGAAATGCTCACAGCCGATCCCGCACAGGCACAGGCGACCGGCGCGCACGGCATCCCGGTGCTGCATTTCCCCTGTATCGGCGGACACAGAGACATCGCCGAATTGCTCCTCGCCCACGGCGCAGAGGTGAACGCGGGCGAAGGCAGCAACACGCCCCTGCACGGCACGGCCATGTTCGGCCAGTTGGAAATGACCCGCTGGCTGCTGGACCACGGCGCGAACGTCAACGCGCCGGACTACGAGGGCAAGACGCCGCTCTTCCGGGCCCAGCAAAACGGGCACATGGCTGTCGCCGACCTGTTGCGTGAGCGAGGCGGAGAAGAATCTTAAATCTTAACGATCCCTGGACAAATCTCGGCCAGTCGGGTACAATCCCGCCCCGTTGCCCGAACATTCATTCCGGAGAGAAGGCTGTGGCTAATACTGCTTCCGCAATCAAACGCGTCCGCTCGAACCAACGCAAGCGCATTCGCAACCGCATCACCCGCACCGGCGCACGCACGGCGGTCCGCGGAGCGCGCGAGGCTATCGCGTCGGCCAGGGCCGAGGAGGCCCGCAAGGCAACCCTGGCCGCGATCAGCGCGTTGGACAAGGCGGCGGAAAAAGGCGTGATCCACAAGAACAACGCCGCCCGCCGCAAGAGCCGGTTGATGAAGAAACTCGCCGCGCTCGACAGGAAATAAACGGCCCGCCCGCAACCTGAAGTCCCCCGCCATCGGCAGGGGATTTCTTTTTGGGGATGGCATTCCCTTGCCCACTTTGCGTGGAAACACACCCGGCCAGCTACCCCTGAAGAAAAGAGATGAGTGATCAGGTCAAGCGCTGCGAATGGGCGAAATCTGACCTGTATATCGCCTACCACGACCACGAATGGGGCGTACCGTTGCACGACGACCCGCTGTTATTTGAGTTCCTCATCCTCGAAGGCGCGCAGGCGGGGCTGAACTGGGAGCTGATCCTCAAGAAGCGCGAGCACTATCGGCGCGTCTTCGACGACTTCGACCCGCAGAAGATCGCCCGGTACAACGCGCGCAAGGTCGCCCGGCTCCTCGCTGACCCGGGCATCGTGCGCAACCGCCTGAAAATCGCCGCCGCGATCCAAAACGCCAAAGCCTTCCTCGCCGTGCAAGAGGCGTTCGGGAGCTTCGACGCTTACATCTGGCAATTCGCGGGCGGCCGGCCCATCGTCCACCGGTGGCGCACGCTCAAAGAAATCCCGCCCCGCACGCCCAAATCCGACGCGATGAGCAAAGACCTGCTAAAGCGCGGCTTCAAGTTCGTCGGCTCCACCATCTGCTACGCCTTCATGCAGGCGACGGGAATGGTGAATGACCACGTGGTGGATTGCTTTCGGCATCGTGAAATCGCCGAAATAAGCGGCTGAATCTGCCCTTTTGGGCTGGCCGCTTCAAGGCGTTGGCCGAATGCGGTCCATGTCGGCCACTTCGGCCGACATCCCCAACCGCTCAAAAAGGCTCCGGGCTTCCTGCCAGCGCCGCTGGCCGGTTTCGTGATCCGGCCCGCGCAGGTCATGGCTGGCCCACTCGCGCAGAGTCCGCGCCTGTTCGGCCTCCAGCCCGGCTTCGGTGAACACCTGGTAACTCTCGGCGAAGCACGCCGCTGCGCCTGGCGCCTGAGCGTCAGGTTCCGCCCGCGGCTGGCGACTTTGAATGATCCCCAGCGTCCGCCACGCCCGGCCGATGTCTTCCTTGGAGCCGGTCTCGTGTCCCAGCGCCAGCGCTCGCTGCGCCGCTTCCAGCGCATCGGTCCATTTGCCTTGCCCCAGACATGCATCCGCCAAAAAGCGGTAAGTTTCCGAGAGCCAGCCCCAGCCGCTGGCGCCTGCCATGCCAATGGCTTCGCGCAGATTGGCTTCGGCGGCGGCATATTCACCCAACCCGATCCGCGCTCCACCCAGGTTGCTAAGCGAGCTGATCTCCCCCTCGCGCGCACCGATCTCGCGGGCCACTTTCAGCGCCTCTTGATAACGCGCGACGGCAATTTTGAAGTCACGTCGCAGTCGGGCATTTTCGCCCAGGTTATTGAGCATGCCTCCTACGCCTAGCCGGTTGCCCAGTTCTCGAAACACTTCGAGCGCCTGCTCATAATAATGTACCGCTTGCTCGGGCTGTCCTAGCATGGTTTCGTGAACGAGCGCCAGTAATTCAAAGCTCAACGCGATTTCTCGGCGGGCGCCCACCTGCCGGCTAATGGCGAGGGCACGCTCGCCTAGGGACAGAACAGCCTCTGCGTTACCCAGTCGGAAATTGACCGCTCCCCTTCTGTACAGCGCGCGGGCGACTTCGATTTGCACGTCAGTATAAGCATCCGGTTGATTCGGGATGACAGTTTGAGCGATCGTCTCTACCTGCCCGGCGCTCTCCAGCGCGGCGCGGTAATCGCCGCTCGCCGCCTGGACCGCCGCCAGGCCATTCCATGCCCGCGCCTGGGCCGCAGCATCATCTATGGTTTCAGCCACGGCCCGCATTGCGGTGTAGGCCTCCACTGCTTCCGTGAAGCGTGCCTGCCGTAGCAGCATCTCACCGAGTCCATCGTAGATCGCCGTCCGCCAGACGGCATCGGTAGACGGCAGCGCGAGGTCCACTGCCTTTCTATAATAATTAATTGCGGCTTCAGGGGCGTAGGTATCCTGGGCTTGCCTTCCCGCCCGCCCGTACCACTCGGCGGCCTGCGCCATTTCCCCGGCGCGCTCGTAATGCTCGCCGATCAGTCCTGCATATTCGTTCACGCGCTCGCCGCTGCGCTCGACCAGCCACGCGGCCACCTGCGCGTGATACACCTTCCGCAAGCGCTTGAGCACGCTCTCGTAGGTGACGGAGTGAAAGATCGCGTGCTTGAAGATAAATTCGTGCCCGCCGGCGAACGTGGAGGCCTGTCGCGGGAAAACCATCTCTTTCTGTTGCAGGACGCCCCAGGCCGGCTCTAGCGAGCGCGCCGGCGTCGCGTTGCCATCGTGCAGGCAGGCCACGGCGCTGTCCCAAAAGACGCGCCCCACCACCGCTGCGCGTTGGATCGCCTCCCTTTCCAGGGCCTGCAGCCGATCCAGGCGCGCCTGGAGGATACCGGTCAGCGTCGGCGGGACCTGCTCCTCTACCAGCCGGTCTATTTTCACCTTCCACTGCCCGCTCGCCGCTGCGCTTGCGACGATGACGCCGGACTCTATCAACATCTTGATCAGTTCTTCGATGTAGTAGGGGTTGCCCTCGGCGCGGCCCACAATCAGGTTCCGCAAGGCGGAGGGGATGGACTCCGGAGACTGGCGCAGGATTTCGGCGACGAGGGTCAGACTCGCTGCGTCGGTGAGTGGCTGCAAATCCACGCGCGTATGCATCCCGGCGGCAAAACCTTCTTCGCCCCAGGCTGCGCGCCGCATGAATAGGGAGGGGCGCGACAGGCTGATGACGAAGATCGGCAGCGACTGGCATTCGCGCGCGATGTGTTCAATCAGGGCGAGGGAGTCGTCGTCGGCCCAGTGGATGTCCTCCAGCAGAATCATCACTGCGCCATAATCGCCGCCGGCGGTCGCGCGTGCGGGCACCGCCGTGAAAAACTGCGCCGCCGCATGGAAAGCGCGCGCACGGATTTGACGTGCGTCGTCGGCCAGGCCGCGCAGATACGGGCTGCCCGCCTCGCGGAACTCAAAGCCCAACAGGTGGCCGACAAAGTGCGCCTGCTCCACGCCGTCGGCGCCCAGGGCCTCGACAAAGCCGCGCTCCAGCTTGTCGCGCGCAGTCGCCAGCGGATCGCCCTCCCGAATGTCGAAGCTGAACTGGAAGACATCGCGCACCAGCGAATAGGGCAGGCTGACCATGCCTTCGCCGGCGCGGCCCCGGAAGAAGAGCATCCGTTGAGGCTGCAGTTCAATCCAGTTGCTGAATTCGTACAGCAGGCGTGACTTTCCCACACCGGCGTCAGCGACCACGGTGACCGCGCGCAGGGTGCGCTCTTCGATCACCGCCCGCCAGGCGCGCTGCAGGGCGCCCAGTTCCGCCTCGCGCCCGATCATGCGCGTTTCGACGCCCTGCACGCCCCGCGTGCCCAGGCGGAAAGCGCGCGGCTTGGCCCGCTGCACCACGTAAGTCCGCACCGGCTCGGCCTTGCCCTTAATGGTCATTGGCTCCAGGGGCTGCACGTCGAACAGGCCGCGCACGTGGCGATAAGTGTCGTGCGAAATGAGAATGCCGCCAATCGGAGCAGCGTGCTCCAGCCGCGAGGCCAGGTTCACCGTGTCGCCCATGGCGGTGAACTCGCCGGTCGTGCCGACTGCCCCCAGGAGGGCCAGGCCGGTGTTGATCCCAATGCGCATTTGCAGGGGGGTCTCGCGGTGCGTCTCTTCGGCGAATACGTAGAGCTCCCTCTGCATGTCCAGCGCGGCGCGGATGGCCTGCTCCGGATCGTCTTCGCGCGCCGTCTGCGCGCCCCACAGCGCCATCACCGCGTCGCCGATGTGCTTGTCAATCAAGCCGCCGTGCGCCAGGATCGCGCCATCCAGCCGTTGCCAAAGCGTGTTCATCACCTCCCGTACTTCCTCGGCGTCCAATGTCTCCGACATGGCGGTGAAGCCGGACACGTCGGCAAACAGCACCGTCACCAGTTTGCGCTGGGCCTCGGCGCTGCTCCGGGCCGGCGTGGGCGGCGGGGGAGGAGGCTCTGGCGGCGCGCTCAACGCAGCCAGCCTCTGGCGCAGCGGAGCCAGGGCGGTTTCCACCACCGTATCACCCAGGATCGCCCGCTGGGCCTCCAGGGCCGCGATGGTCTGCTCGATTCGTTCGCGTTCCGTCATGCCTCGGTTGTCTCCACAAGGGTTTCGTCCGGGGCGAATCGTAGCAGGCTTTTCACCAGCCGCAAGCGGGGAAAAAGACCGAGGGCCGGATAATCTCCGGCCCTCGGCGTCGTACCTCAGAGGCGGTCGGTGATGTGCTCAGTTTCGCATCACCAGTGGCAAATACAGGTTAGTGGTCGGTGTGGTCGTCGCCTCTACCGGTGCTGTCAGAGTCCACCTTGAGAAGTGGTTAATCTGAGCCGTTATCCGGTTATTGGTTGTGTCCACAGTATAGCTCTCGACCTTGGTCCATGAATTGGTGGTAGTCGAGAAGTATGCTGGCGACAGACTAGCTTCATTGTCTTCGGTGACTCCGAGTTCCCGGAGTTCATCCTCGGTGTAGTAGAAAGTGATCAACACGTTGCTGTTGAAGTTGCTGACGATCTGGTTGCCGGTCGAGTCCTCGTAGGCGACGATGGCATAGCCATAGCCGAAGGGCCGCGCCGACAGCGTGTTGGGCAGTTCTTCGACCAGGGGTGTCACCGAGATGCGCACCGTGTCGGTCGTGGGCATCGCCCCAGCCGGGATCTCGATGCGCGTGCCATCGCTCAGCACGCCCGTCCAGCCCACGCTCGGATCGAAGGTGTCGGCAATCGCTGGCGGCAGCGCCGTCCGGGCCAGATAGATATCCAGGTCAACGTTGCCCTTCGGCGTGGAATCCATGACGACGGTGGTCGGTGTGATCGTCCGGTAGAAGAGCGAGCCTTGCTCCGGATGGTAGGCCGCGCCGACGTGCCACGTGGTTCCGGTGACGACATTCAGCCGGTACTGGCCGTTGGCGTCCGTGGGCGCGCCGGTGTGCTGCCCGTCATCCGACCAGGCCCACACCCAGGCAAACGGTCCGTAGACTGAGTTGCCGGCCTGGTCGTGGTAATACACCGTGCCGGTGATGACGCCGTTGCTGTCCTTGAAGCGCAACGTCACCGAGACCGAACCGCCTGTTGTGGGCGTTACCACTTTCGCGTCCGGCTGGATGTATCCAAACTCGAGAGGTGCGAAGGCGCCGACGTGATAGCGGCCGCCGGAGGGCACGCGGATGCGGAAGTAAGCATCCGGCGGCTTGGCCTCGCCGCCCGTGTCAATGGCGGCGCTCGTCTCCGAGCGGTTGCGGTGCGCCCAGGCAAAAGCCGCGTTGAGCGGGTCGCCGTTCGGATCCAGAATGTGCCCTTCAATCGTCGAGTCCGCGGCGACGACGGTAAAGTTGAACGTGAAGACTTCCGTCGAGGCGATCGTCACGCGCGTGTTGGGCGGCGGGGTGTTCACGTAGTCCGCCGAGCGGAGGTGGTAGCCCACGTTCCACGTGCCGGAGGCCACCGTCATCGTATACCGGCCATTGGCCGGGTTGATCGGGACGACCCGCCACGCGCCGCCGATCCCGCCCATCGCGAAGACCTCACCCTCCAACCCGACGGCCGGGGTGGTCTTGGCGCCGTCGAGGAAGAAGCCGCCGACGATCAGCGCGTCATTAGGCAGGAGGGTGAATGTCACCGAAACCGTGGTCCCAGCGGCGACGATGGTCGCGCGTTCACCCTTCGCCATGTCGGCGGCGGCGACCTCGGCCCGGGTCTGCGCCTGCGCTGGCTCTACGGACAGCGGGCCAACGGTCTGTTCGCCGGAAACGGTGTAGCCGCTGTTCGGCGGCAGCCACAATCCCACCCGGTACGTGCCGTGCGGCACGTTGATTGAGAATTCGCCGTTTCGGACCGGGCCGCCGGCGACGGGCGCGGTATTGGCGCCATCCGGCCGGGCGTAAGCCCAGCCCTCTACGTCGGTCAAGAGGCTGCCATTCTGGTCTACCAGCATGCCGTGGATGACTCCGGCGGCCTCCAGCAACAGGAAATCAATGCCGGTGGCAATTTCGTCGTCGCCCACGACGACTGTACGCGGTTCGTGCTGGTCAGGAATGAGGGTAGACGAGATGGGCAGTTCGACGTTCACCTCCCATGTCCCGGAGAACACCGACAGGAAGTAGCTGCCTTCTGCGTCGGTTTCGCCGGAAGCCCAGCCGCCCTCATGCTTCCAGGCGTGGACGCGAACGCCGGGGACGCCCGAGCCATCCTCGAGATGTACCCGCCCGGAGATGCCGGAGGTCTTCTCGATCAGGCAGATGTCGCCCAAGTCACGCGGCTGTCCACTGGCTACTTCAAAGGGCGGGATCTGCGGGCCGGACAGATTGGGATAGAGCTGCTCGTCCACAAGGATCCAGGCGCCGTAAGTGCCCGCGACGACGGGGACGGTGAAGTAACCGCCGGGGCTGAGAGGCGCGTGGTTGCCCCGGCCATCCGGGCGGCGGACTTCCACCCCGACGCCTTGCGGCGGCACCGGGTCGGCGCAGTTGGGATAGAAGACTCGCCCGGTCACCCAGGCATCGGCTGTCTCGACCGTGAAGGTTACGAATTGCGTTTCCGGTGTGTCATCCTCGGCGAACGTCACCAGTTTGGGCAAACCGGGGTAGATCCAATTAGCGCTGCCATCGGGCGGCGCGCTGATCATGACCTCCCATTGGCCGGCCCCGACGTTCAACCCGGCCTGGCCGCCGTCGTCGGTGAGCGCATGCGCCCAGCCGGGCTGGCCCCGCCGAATGGCGTTGACATCCACATTCGGCACACCCGCGCCGTTCGTGTAGACGACTGTGGCGCTGATGTGCTTGCTGGCCAGGGTGAACGTGATATTACCCAGGTTGACGAAGTCGTTGCGGTCAGTCAGCGTGAATGAGACCGGGTCAGGCGGGATCAGATCAGGCATGTTCCACGGCGGGAACAAGTCCACCGCGTACGTTCCGGTCGGCAGGCCCCCCACCCGGAAAATACCGTCTGGGCCAGTGCCCATGCCAGTCTGGTAGGCGAAGTCAAGCGTATGGATATAGACGCCGCTCCCGCCCGCGGGTGAGCCATCGGGCAACACCGCGCGCCCGGCAACATTGACGGTCGTCAACGTGAGCGGTTTGGTCAATACCAGGAGGGACTCGGTCGTGAGAGTCACGACTACATCCCTCGAAGCGCTGTAGCCGATGTAGGCCAGATCCACAGGCGGATGAGCGCGCAAGCGCCATGTACCCGTAATCAACCCCGTCACGGTGAAGTTCCCGGTCAGATCAGCCTGCGCGCCCCGAGGCAGCAGCCCAGCCAGCAGCTCGGCGTCCACCCAGGCGTTGGGCACAGGTATCCCGTTGGGCAGGACGACGGACCCGGCAATCGCGCCCTTGGGGGATTCTTTGAGCAGGAAGTCAATTGGCCCCGTGACCGTGGCTGTCATAACCTCGATCACGTCGGCGACAGCCCAATCGGGCTGGTTGTTATAGAAGGATGGATCATAGCCCGGCGCGTCCGCCCGCACTTTGTACTGACCGACCGGGACACCCATGAGCGTATATACACCAGAGGCGTCTATGATCATCGCCCCGGCGGCCCAGGGCGCGCCTCCAGCCGGGCTGGCCGAGACATGCGCGCTGGTAATGGGTTGGCCTGTTGCGAGATCCTTGACCGTGCCGGTGATGTCGCCGCCTGGATCAAGAAAGAAGTCAATGCCGGGTATGTTTGCGCTGAGTTGCACTGTGATCAGCGCTGCCTTGTTCAGGTCGAATTCGTTCGGGTAGTATTCGGTGGCAAAACCGAATTTCGTCGCGCCTACGCGGTATATGCCCGGCCCCGGGAGGGTAAGGGTGTAGAAACCATTCGGGTCCGCTACCGTCTGGGGAAACCCGGGACCGCCGAATACCCGTTCGGCCCTCACCAGTGCGCCGCCCTCAGGGACGCCCAGATCGCTATGTACGCGTCCTTCTATCGTTTCCCCGACTGCCCTGGCAATCGTCGGACTGGCGGCAAGGTTAATCAAGACTAACAACAAAGTTGCCCATCCTGCCCCCAAAAGGATGGACATGACAAGGGAGGTTGCCTTTTTTCTCACTTTTTAGGTTTCCTTTCTTGGCTTTTGATCAACTGGGCCGGGATGTCAGCCGTAATGCCGCACCCGATGTATCACAAGACCGACAGCTCAAGCAGTCCCTGAAGAGGCGGGGCGAACCAACAGACGCGTCCTACAGCATAGGACGATACGGGGTACAGGTCAAGTGATCATCTTGAAATTGTAAGGCGCGTGTAAAATCGCCCGATTACCCGGTTCCAGCGTGCCGGACACCCCTTCTATGGGCGGTTCGGCACGCTTCTTGCTGCCGTTTTCTCAGGCGGCTTTAGGTATTGGGTTTATTTCGCTTATAGTACAGAGGTCATATGTACCGGATTCTCTCGCTTGACGGCGGCGGCATTCGCGGCGTGCTCACCCTGATGCTCCTCCGCCGCATCGAGGCCAACCGCCCTGGTTTCCTCTCCAGCGTTGACCTGTTCGCCGGGACCTCGGTGGGCGGCATCCTTGCCCTGGCGCTGGCGCTGGGGCTGTCCCCCGCCGAGTGCGGCGATTTATGTGACGAGATCAGCCGGGCCGTCTTTGACGACTCTCCCCTCGACGATCTGCGCGATCTGGGGAACGCGGTCGGCGCGCAATATTCCAACGCGAATCTCAAACGCCTCCTCGCCGGGCGGTTTGGCAACCGGGCGTTGGGCGACCTCCCCAAGAAAGTCCTGATTTGCGCTTTTGATCTTGATAACGAACCGGCCAACCCCCAGACCCTCCGCACCTGGAAACCCAAGTTCTTTCACAACTTCCCCGGCCCCGGCACGGACGCGGGC
>DATDRS010000329.1:0-3711 GCA_035291605.1 Anaerolineales bacterium
AGGCGAGATTTTCAGCCTGCTCGGCCCGAATGGCGCGGGCAAGACGACGATAATTTCCATGCTCTGTTGCTTGTTACGCCCGAACGAGGGCGACGCGCGGGTGATGGGACATTCCATCCGCTCCGACCCCCTGGACGTCAAGTCGGTGCTGGGCGTCGTGCCGCAGGACATCGCGCTGTATGAGGACCTGACAGCGCGCGAGAACCTGACCTTTTGGGGCAAGATGTACGGCCTGCGTGGGGCGGCGCTCAAAGCGCGCGTCAACGAAATGTTGGACATCATCGGCCTGCGTGACCGCGCCAACGAGCGGGTGGGCAAGTATTCGGGCGGGATGAAACGGCGCGTCAACATCGGCGTGGCGCTCTTGCACAAGCCTAAAGTCATCTACCTGGATGAGCCCACGGTCGGCATTGATCCGCAATCGCGGCGCAACATCCTCGACAGCGTAGTGGCGCTGAAGAATCAGGGCATGACGGTGCTCTACACCTCTCACTATATGGAAGAGGCCCAGGAACTTTCCGACCACATCGCCATCATGGATCACGGCAAACTGATCGCCTGCGGCACCCACGAGGAGCTGGTGAAACTGGTGGGGCAGCGGACGCGTATTGACTTGACCCTGAATGTGGAAGCCAGTCGCGTCCTGGGCTCCTGGCAGACGGTCGAGGGGGTCGCTCGCGTCTCGGCCGAGGAGGGCACAATCAGCGTGCTGGTAGAAGATAGCAACCGGGTCTTGCCGCGCCTATTCGAGGCCGCGACGCGCCTTTCCGCCCGCATCACCTCCGTGGACATCCGTGAGCCGAACCTGGAAGCCGTGTTCCTGCACCTGACCGGCCGCGCCCTGCGCGATTGAGGTGGGCCTCATGAAAGCGCTCGACATCGCTCTCAAAGACATGACCCGCTCCTTCCGCAGCGCGTTCGCCGTAATCTTTATGTTCGGCATACCGCTGCTGGTGACGGGTATGTTCTATTTCATGTTCGGCAACATCGCCAGCGGCGGCGAGTTCAACTTGCCGAAGACGAAAGTCGTCATTGCCAACCTGGACGAGGGCGGTCCTAAGTTTCAGGTCAGCACGAAGAACATCCCCGGCGGCGGGGACGCCGACACGATGGGTGAACTGGTGGTGGCCGTGCTGCAAAGCGAGGAGATGGCGGACCTGATCGAGGTTTCGTTCGCCCGGGGCGCCGAAGCCGCCCGCGCCGCAGTGGACAGGCAGGAGGCCCAGGTGGCCATCATCATCCCGGCTGATTTCTCCAGGCAGTTCGCCGACCTGGACGGAAAGGCCGTCATCGAGTTCTATCAAGATCCCACGCTGACGATCGGGCCGGGCATCATCCGGTTGATACTCAACCGCTTCATGGATGGGATGTCGGGTGTGAAAATCGCGGTGAACGTCTTCCTCGACGAAGCCGATACCCAGGCGTATGCCCTGGCCGGGCAGGTCGTCCGGCAATACCTGGATATCTCTCTCGCGCAAACCGAGAATCTAGAAGAGGTGCTGCTCGACGTGCGCGCTCCAGCCAGCGCGCCGGCAAACGATTCAGCCGAAAGCCCCAACCTTCTGCTCCGCATCGTCAGCCCCATCATGGGTGGGATGCTGGTCTTCTACGCCTTCTTCACTGGCACTTCCACTGCCCAGAGCATCCTCAAGGAGGAAGAAGAGCGCACCCTGCCGCGCCTCTTCACCACACCCACACCGCAGGCGACCATCCTCAGCGGCAAGTTCCTGGCCGTCTTCCTGACGGTGTTGGTGCAGGTGGTCGTACTGCTCGTCGCCGCGCGGTTGATCTTCGGAATCCAGTGGGGTGACTTCCTGCCTGCGGCGCTGACGGCGGTGGGAACCGTGTTCAGCGCCTCGTCGTTCGGCATCTTCGTCAACTCCTTTCTCAAGAACACCAGGCAGGGCGGTGTGCTCTTCGGCGGCGTGCTGACCATGACCGGCATGATCGGCATGATCGGCATCTTCGCCATGAACTCGCCCGCGGCGGCGCGACTGGGTGACACGGTCTCGTTGTTGGTGCCTCAAGGTTGGGCCGTGCACGGCCTGCTGCAAGCGATGAACGGCCAGCCGGTCACCAGCGTGCTGACCACCGCGCTGGTCATGCTTGCGTGGAGCGCGACCTTCTTCGCCATCGGCGTGTGGCGTTTCAACAAACGCTATGCGTAGGAGGGCGCCATGATCCGCATCTTCGACATCACGCTGAAAGACCTGCTGCAACTCACACGCGACTTCAAGACTTTCATGTTCCTGCTCCTCATGCCGGTGGCCTTCACCCTGCTGTTCGGCTACGCCTTCGGTGGGTTCAGTAACGACGAATCGGATTCCCGTCTGCCGGTCGGCTACCTGGACGAGGACGGCAGTTGGCTCAGCCAGGAACTACACGGCCTGCTGGCCGACTCGGAAGTGATTCGCCTGGACGAAGACGACGCCCGTTCACCGTCCGACTTGGAGAATTTGGTCGCCGACGAGACGCGAAGCGTGGCCGCCGCCATCATCGTCCCGACTGGGTACGGCAAGGCAACATTGGCCGGCAAAACCGCCCGGCTCACCCTGATCGCCGACACCGCCGCTTCCACCGGGACGACTATCCAGGCAGAGACTCTGGCCGCCGCCAACCGGCTGGATAGCGCGGTGCGCACGGCGATCATTATGGAAGAGATGGCCGGAGACCGGGCGCCGTTCGATTACGCTTTTGAACGGGCCCTCTCCGCATGGGAACAGCCGCCCATTGCCGTCGCCGAAACGACCAGCACCGCCATCAAGCAGGCAGACAATCGGGTCATGTCGCTGGCGCACACCTCGCCGGGCATGATGCTGCAATTCGCCATCGCCGGACTGCTGACCTCGGCGCAGATCATCGTCACCGAGCGTAAGTCGCGCGCCCTGCAACGCCTGCTGACAACCGCAACGCGCCGCGTCCACATCTTGCTCGGTCACTATCTGGCGATCTTCATCCTGATCTTCGCCCAGTTCATTCTATTGATTACTTTCGGCCAGCTCATCTTGAAAGTAGATTACCTGCGCCTGCCCGGTGCGACCTTGCTGGTGGCTTTCAGCGCGGCCCTGTGCATCGGAGCGATGGGCCTGCTCATCGGCATCCTGGCCCGGAGCGAGGAACAGGCCGTCATCTTTTCACTTATCCCGATGTTCGTGCTCTCCGGTTTAGGCGGCGCCTGGGTGCCGCTGGAGGTCACCGGCGCGACCTTCCAGGCCATTGGGCACCTCTCGCCAGTGGCCTGGGCAATGGATGGATTCAAGAACATCAGCGTGCGCGGGTTCGGGCTTGAATCGGTCCTGCTCCCAGCCGGGGCGCTGGCCGGGTACGCCGGGCTGTTTTTCGCCCTCGCTGCGTGGAGACTGGGCGTGTCCGAGGAAAAATGAACTCCCCGAGTGCGCCCGCCTCGCGCTACGTGCTCGAAAAACTGGCCGGTCTTGCTCGCGGGCGTTCGGGTCAGCGGCCGTCGGTGAATTGTACGTGGGTCGGTATGTTCACCAGCCGGGCTGGTGCTGGTCCAAAGATGTGAAACCGCTTGCGGCGGAAGCCGAGTTGAAGCGAGCCAGGTTAGGCCGTCAGCAAGATAAACACAAATGAGCGAACTACTCAATCTCCGCGATTATGAACAACTGGCGCGTGAGCGTCTGCCGCAGATGGTCTACGACTACTACGCCGGCGGCGCGGGCGATGAAATCACGGTGCGCGAAAACGAGC
>DATDRS010000330.1:0-5190 GCA_035291605.1 Anaerolineales bacterium
TTCTGGTGGATGTACGCCCCCTTCGACGTGCCCGCGCTCCTCGGGCGGCCCCTCGAGGTCTCGCTCACCAAAGACTCGGGGTTGGCCGGGTTGATCTTCCTGATCAACCAGCACCTGGGGCAGGAGCTGCCCAAAGATCACGCCGCCCTGCTGGCAATTCACGCCTGGGTGCTGAATGAGTTCGACGGCGGGCGGCAGACCAGCATTGAGTGGGAAGAGCTGGCCCCGGTGGTTAAACGTTGCCTCGGGATTTAGATTCGGCGACCCGGCCCGAATAGGTGATGCGCAGTTCGCCCGTCGCGCGATCCGATGACCACGGCGCGTAAGGGGCTAGCGTCAATCGGCACAGGGCCAGCAGCACCGTATCGTAGTTCACCCGCCAGCCCGCAAAGTCGCGCCAGCACTGGTCACGGTCGGGTTTGAGGGGGACGCCCTGACGCGCAAGCTCGTCATAAGCGGCGTCGAACTCGGCGCGGGTGAGGCTGATGGGGTCAGCCGGATGGTGAGGCTCCCGGTTATAGGGGATGCGAAAGAAGTCGGCGATGCGCCGGAGGGCCAGGTATCCCGCGCGGATGCACAAGTCTGCCTGGGCATCGCGCGGGATTTCGAGAGTCGAGGCGACGAGCGCTGCCGCGTCGAGCACGGCCCCTGAGGCGGTGACCCACGAGTGATCGGGCTGCGGCGAGCGAAAGAAGACGAGCGCGGCGAGCGAGGTGTGGCTCTCCTCGATCTCGGCAAACCAGGCTTCCCACGTCTCCCACAATTCATGCAGGTGGTCGAAGCGCTTCAGGCGATGGAAGCGCAGGATCAACTCGACCGCGGAGGGCGGCGACCCCGCGCGCACTTCGAGCAGGTTCACGGCCAGCTCGCGGCGCGAGAACGCGCTGTACATGGTCGGCAGGTAAGCGATCAACAGCGCGACCATCGTCAACCCGATCGTCGCTTCGGAGTACACAAGCATCGTCTGGGGCAGCGTGCGGGCGGAGGCGAAGCCAAGCGTGAGGAGGGACGAGCCGCTGAGCAAAAAGGCCTCGCGCCAGGAGGGGATGCCCAGCGCCCAGAACATGCCCATGTAGCCGGCGAGGACGAGGGCGAGCCACACTGGCGGGAGCGACAACAGGCCGATGGGCGCGTAGAGCGCGGCGATGCGATCCCTCTCGGCGTACGTCCTGGCCCAGCGTAGCCGCAGGCGGAAGACACTCCAGATCGCGACGAACACAACGCGGGTGAGCGGGTCGTTGGCGCTCCGGGGAAGGACGAAGGTCCGCGTGGCCGACAGCAAAGTGCCGCCCACGACGGCGGCACCCAGGACAAACATGAGGACACGGATAATCATGGCCGAATCACGGCAGGCGCGTGCGGGGCCAGAAATAATTGAGATAGAGCGAGATGCCCACATAATAGGCTGGCCCAAAGAGCGAACCGTAGACGACGGCGAGGTTAGGCTGATCCCAGGTGGCTAAGATGTTCAAGATCATCGTCCCCCAGATCGCACTCACGGACATGGTGAGCCAGCGGAAGGGTTGGGTCTGCGAAGAAATATACTTGACCGGGATGAAGACCATGAGGGCAAACACGAGGAGGATCAAAGCATTTGCGGTCGGCGGCAAACGCAGCAAGTACATGTAAAACGCCAGCACATTCCAGTAGTTCGGAAAACCTGTGAAGTATTTGTCGTCGGTCTTGGCGGCCTGCTGGCAGAACCCATACGCCGCCGCCAGCAGGACCAGGAACAGGACGGGCGTCCACGGGGCAGGGACCAGCCCGAAGCGGTAACACGCGAAGACGGGGAGCAGGGCGTAGTTCAGATAGTCGACAATGTCGTCGAGTTTGCGCCCGTCGAACTGCGGCACCCAGCGTGAGACTTTCGACCAACGGGCGAGCGGGCCGTCCGTCGAATCCACGAAGCCGGCCAACGCCAGCAATAATACCAGCTCGTGCTTACGCCCCTCCACGATGGCGACCAGGGCCATGAAGCCCAGCACCAGGCCGAGGCTGGTATAGGCGTGCACGGCCCAGGCCCGCAATTCGTTCAGGCGCGTATTGACAAGTCCGGCTTGGGTTTGCATGGTGAGAGTCTCCCGATGGATCCCATTTTAGCACGCAACGTGTTCCAGGACGCATCGTGCGTAGCCTACAACCATTCTTGTTGCATCGCGGCCGCGGCCTGGTTCAGCCACAGCGCCAGCGTGCGCATCAAATCCCCGGCGATCTGGGGATAGTAGTTGAGCAACTCCTGCAAGGTTTCGCGGTCCAAGGACAGCAATGACGTGGGGGCGGCCGCCACGGCGGTCAAAGAATAAGGTTCCCCCTCCAACCCGGCCATCATCGCAAAGAAGGTCAGTCCGAGGAAGAACACCGGTTGGAGTTCTCCGGGCTGTATCCGCAGGACGCGGTGGACTATCGGCCTGATCGATTGCACGGAATGAGGCAGAGCAGAATACGGCGCGAGGGATGAGAGGGAACGGCGCTAGGTTACACCGTCAGGGCCAGCGGCAGGAGGACGTGGAACTGGCTCCCCGGGCAATGCGCCTCGTCATATCCCGGGCTTTCCACCCAGATCTGGCCGCCATGCGCCTGAACAATCCCTTTTACAATGGATAGCCCCAGGCCTGACCCGCCCCCCTTGAATTTTGTCCGCCCCGATGAATGCATAGACACTTCGCCGGTTTGATAGAATTTCTCGAAGATCAATTTCTGGTGCTCGGGCGCGATGCCAATCCCCGTATCACGCACGACGACTTCGACCGCCGCCTCCTCCGGGTCGCTGGCGATCACGTTGCCGCTGATGGTGATCGAGCCGCCATCCGGTGTGTATTTGACGGCATTGACGATCAGGTGCCAGAAGGCTTTGTGCAGCAAGGCGATGTCCGCCATCATCAGCGGCACATCGTCCAGTCCGGTCACGGTGAGGGCGAGGCGCCGTTCCTGCAGGGCCGGTTCTAACCCCGTCACAATGGGGTGGATCACTTTCGACAGCTTGACGGGCGCGCGACGCATATTCAGCGTCTGGCTGTCAATCTTCGCCACGTCGAGCATACTATTGATGATCTCGTGCAGGCGCGTGCTGCCCGCCAGGATGCCTTGAACCAGCGGCTGGATTTCCGGGTCTTTGGCCGCGGGATAGGCGTTGATCATGTCCCCATAGCCCTTCACCAGGGTCAGCGGTGTGCGCAGTTCGTGAGCCGCCACCTCGATAAACTTCGACTTGGTCTTGTCGAGGCGTTCGAGGATATTCATCGCCTCGTGGAGTTCTGTGACCCGGTTTTCCACCATCCGTTCCATAAGCTCGCTGAAGCGGGCGGTTTCATCGTACAGACGGGCATTTTCCAGCGCAATGGCTGCCTGCCCGGCAAAGGTAGAGGCGAGGGTCACTTCCTGGGGCGTAAATACCGCTTCCGTGCGGCTCATTCCGATCAAGCCGATCACCCGGTCTTTGACAATTAGTGGCACGCCGAGCCAGGCGATGTTAACCGCTGATCCCTGGCCTGGCGCCCACCCGGCCATCCCCGCTGCTTCGGCGACACAGACTGGGCGGCCGCTCTCGAGGACCTGCCGATACGTGTCGCTCTCCGAGATCGCGATCCCCCCACCCTGCCACTCGTCGGGGAAACCGCGCCAGGATACGACCGAAAGTTCCTCGCCCTGGAGCAGTATGAGTTGGCTCCGCTCATAGGGCGTCACGGTCGCCAGTTGTTCCAGGATGCGCCTCGGCACTTCGCGCAGATCCAGGTTGCTGATCAATTCACGCCCGGCCTGTTCCAACGCCTCAGCGAGATAGCGGCGATGCTGCTCGGCTTTGTATAACTGAGCGTTGCGGATGGCAATGGCAATTTGATCGGCGAGTGTCTGAAGCAAGACCTGGTCGTCGGCGCTGAACGCGCCCACCTGGTCGCTCAGGATATCCAGCGCGCCAAAAATCTTTTCGCCACTCCGCAAGGGCCAGGCCAGTTCCGCCTGCGCCTCGGTCAGGTGGGCCAACGGCAGGTAGTCGAGCGCGTGGCGTACGTCGGCCTCCATGCGCGGACGGCCGGTCTGGCATACCTTCACCACAATGCTTGCCGTGCTCATAGGAAGGCGCTCCCCGCGCAAATCGTCGCCGGTCCGCCCCGTTCCGGCGCGCAAAATAACCGCCTCCGGCTGGTCGGCGACCAGCCATACGCCAACAAAATAGTAATTGAAATGCGTCTGGATCAAGTGAACGACCTGTGTCAGGAGGGCGTCGAGGTCGAGGAGGGAGGTGATTTGCTGACCGACTTGACTGCTGGTTTCCAACTGGAGCGCGCGGCGGGCCAGCACGCGGTTGGCCGCCTGTGTTTCTTCGAACAGGCGCACGTTCTGGATAGCAGTCGCCGCCAGCGTCGCCAGCGTCATGAGGGCGTCAACGTCCTGCGGGGTGAAGGGTCGCTGACTGACCTGGTTCATGGTCGTGACCGTCCCGATGACCTCGCCCTTAACGCTCAGCGGCGCGACGATGAGCGCGCCCGCGTTCGCCTGAATGCGTCGTTTTCTCGTCGCCTCCGGCTCAACGCCGTCGTCGGCGCTCAACGAAAGCGCTGGCTGGCCGGAGCGCACGACTAGGCCGCTAATCCCTGACGAAAATTCGGCATAGGTCATCTGCAGGTCAGTCTCGGTCACGTGCCCGGCGCCCACGCCCAGCGTAATGGCCTGCTGGGCCTGATCCACCAAATACATCACCGTCCGGTCGGCCCGCACCAGACGGTTGAAATGACCCGCCAGGCTCTGGCAGATCTCGTGGACGCTCGTCGCGCCGCTGATGGCCTCGGCAGCTTGATGGAGGCCTTCGATCAGGCGGCGAGCTTCGTCGTCCGCCGTGAGCGTGGCGAGCGGAGCTTTCCCTACCTGCTCTTGCATCCCGGAGTCCATTGTGAGTATTGTAGCCCACCACTTACTAACCGGGCAAGAGGAAGAGCGCGTTACTACCGCAAAGGTTGTAAACAGGTTTGGAACTCTACCCGCTCATGTCAACCACGCTTGCAGTCGCCGAGTCTCAAAGGAGCGTTTCTCCTCCAAAAACTTTGGCGATGAGTCGGTGAGTTCAACGCGCGGCTCGGGGCTGGCCAGGAAAAAGCCGCGCACCATCAGCGCCTCGCCCCCGCCAACTTCCAGATAGCACCCGCCCTCGCCCGCAAACGCCGCCTCCGACTGGCTTCCCGCAAAACTCGCCGC
>DATDRS010000331.1:0-2558 GCA_035291605.1 Anaerolineales bacterium
GACTGCCGCGAAAGCGCCAGCACCTTCTCTTTGAATTCCTGGGTGGTCTCGACCGAGATATTGCGCGAGGCCTTGTACCGGTCCTCAACCGTCTGCCTCACTTCGTCCGTCGTGTATCCCGGCGCGAGTTTGAGTGTGAAGCGGTCCACGCCGCTCTGCGAGAACCAGCGGCGCATGTCGTCCCACGCGCCGGTGACGATGAAGCCCTGCCCGGTGAAATCCACCGCCACCGCCGCAACGTAGAAGTCGTGCTCGCCGCGCCGGGTGATCAGCCGCAGCCGGTCACCCTGCTTGAGGCGATAGCGGTCGGCGACGACGGTCGAGATGAACACGGCGTCGCCCTGCTGGAAGCGCGCCCAGTTCGCGTCCCGGTCGCCCTGGTTCGCGGCGAACTCTAACTCGCTGACCGCGCGGTACGTGTCCGGGTCAATGGCCGCGTAAATGATCGTGTCTTCCTCGGCGGCCTCCGGGGGGATCATAGATGGCGAGACCTTCACCGAGAAGTAACGAATCTTGGTGATGCCCTCGACCCCGGGGAGCACGGCCAACTGGCGCTCGAACTGCTCTCGCATGGGAATAGGGGCCCGCACGTACAGGTCGCCTCCGAGCGCGGTATCCACCCACGCGGTGATGTCGTGGGTGAACGCGGCGGCGAGCGAGCTGTTGGCGATCACCATCGCCAGCCCCACCATCAGCGAGGCCACCGTGAGGGAGGTGCGCCCCGCCGAGCGGCGGACGTTGCCCGATCCCAGCCTCCCCTCGTTCCCAAAGAGCAGCATCGCCGCCGGGCGCGCCAGCCGCTCGGTCAGGCTGACGACCGCCGGGACCAGCAGCGTCGCCCCGGTCAGCAGAATCAGAATGGCCAGGCTGCCCATGGGGAAGCCTGCCTCGGGCCGCCACGGGATGCCGTACAGCGCCGCATAGGCGATGAAGATGAGCGCGAGGCCCGCGAACCACAGGACGCGCCGGAGGCGGCGGCTCGACGGTTTGCCCTGGACCCGCAGGGCTTCCAGCGGGCTGGCGCGCGCGGCCTGCACCGCCGGGAAGAGCGCGCTCCCGACGGTGACCACGCCGCCCACGAGCAGGCTCTGCAGCAATCCGCCCAGCGGGATCGAGAGGGTATTGATATCCGTCGCCACGACCACGCCGAGCAAGAAGATGAGGCCGCGCGCCAGCGCCACGCCGAAGCCTACGCCCAGCGCCGAGCCGAGCACGCCCAGCACGACCGCCTCCGATAACACCATCCCCATGATTTGCAGGCGCGTCATGCCCAGCGCGCGGAGCAGGCCCATCTCGCGCGTACGCTCCAACACCGTCATGCTGAAGGCGTTGTAGATGAGGAATGCGCCGACGAACAGCGCGACGACCGAGAAGAACGAAAGCCCCTGCTGGTAGGTGGAGAGCATCTGGGTCACGAGCTGGCCGCGCGAGGCCGGGTACGATACTTCGTAGTCGCGGCCGAGCCGCGCGGCGACGCGCTCCTTGAGCGCCGCCAGATCGTCGGGCGAGTTGGCGATCTCCGGCGTCACGACGAGGTCAATCTCGTCAATGTCGTGGCCGCGGTCGAACGTATCCTGCACGACCGTGAGCGGGGCGAACGCCACCGCGCCGTCGTTGAGCAGACCCGCGCCGTTCCTGGAGATCAACCCGACGATTTTCAGCCGCTCCTGCCCGCCGGGGGCGAGGACGACCAGATCATCGCCTGGCTTGAGATCCTTCTCGTCGGCGTACTTCTGCGTGAGCACGGCTTCGTAGTTTTCGCCCTCGAGCCAGCGCCCGGCGAGAAGCTCGTATTGCCGCACCTCCGGGTCGAGCGCCGAATCCACGCCGAGGAGCAAAAGGTTTGCGCCGACGGAGCGGGCCGTGAGGCTGAGGCTCGTGGTCCAGTTCTTCGCGTCGCGGGCGAGCAGGGTAGAGACCTCGACGGCGGGCGCGGCTTTCACGACGCCGTCGAGCGACTGCACGCGCGCGAGGATGGACTCGTCGAAGCCGCCCCCGTCGGCGGAGCTGGACTGAATGAGCAGGTTCGACTTGCCCGAGGCCTCGTCGAACACGCTGCGGATGGAGGCGAGCGTGCTGTCGTTCGTCACCGAGATGGCGAGGATGACCGCCACGCCGAGGACGATGCCGAGGCAGGTGAGCGCCGTCCGCATCCAGCGCGCGCGCATGTTACGGAGCGAGAGGATAACCGGAGTGAGATAGGCGAATTTACCCCAGAGTTGCACGGGAGTAATTCTATCTTATGCGCGCAACACCGTGAACGATTATTTGCGCGCCCTGCGCCGCCGCCGCTGGCTGTCGTTCGAGCGGCTGGCCGATTACCCCAGTTCCGATCCGCCGCCGGAAGTCGTCGTGGCCCACAGGGACATCCGGCAGAAACTGCTGGAAGCCGTAGCCCAACTGAATGAGCGCGACCACGACCTCATCGCGCTCAAGTTTTCCGCTTCCGCCGTCGCCTTGGGCTAGCCGTGGGCGGCGCACTGGCCCTGCTATAGAAGTTAAGAAAATGATTTTGACTCGGCGTCAACGGATACTCAGCGGATAAACGGATAATGCGC
>DATDRS010000332.1:0-2056 GCA_035291605.1 Anaerolineales bacterium
CGAGATCGGCCTGGGCGGGCGCGAATCGGTCGCCGACGTGGCGCGCGTCCTCTCCGGCTACGTGCAGGCCGTCATGGCGCGCACCTTTGCGCACCAACATATCCTCGATCTCGCCCAGTGGGCCAGCGTCCCCGTCATCAACGGCCTGAGCGACTACAATCACCCCTGCCAGGCCCTCGCCGATGCGCTCACCATTCAAGAGCGCAGGGGCGCACTCAAGGGTCTCAACGTCACGTTCATCGGCGACGGCAACAACGTGGCGACCTCCCTGCTCCACATCTGCGCCAAACTCGGCGCGAACTTTACCCTCGCCTCTCCGGAAGGCTACGAATTGCCGCAGACAGCCGTCGAACGCGGTCAGCAATTCGCCCAAGAATCCAAAGCGCGCGTCACCCTCCTCCGCGACCCGCACGAGGCTGTGCGCGACGCCGACGTGATCTACACCGACACGTGGACGAGCATGGGACAGGAGGCCGAGACCGAGAAGCGCAAGGCCGCCTTCGCCGGCTACCAGGTCAACGCGCAGCTCGTGAGCGAGGCCAGGCCCGACGTGATCGTCATGCACTGCCTGCCCGCGCACCGCGGCCAGGAAATCACCGACGAGGTGATGGACGGCCCGCGCTCCGTCGCCTTCCCCCAGGCCGAGAACCGGATGCACGCGCAAAAGGCCATCCTCGTCCACCTGCTCGCGGAAGACGGCAAAGCGCACCGGCGCGCCCCCATCCGCCGCCCGGCCTCCGCACGAAAAAAGAGCCGCCCCACCTCCAGGCGAGCATAGGGCAGTTTCCATATGAATGCTAAAGATTACATCGCGCTCGAAAACGAATTTGGCGCGCACAACTACCATCCGCTCGACGTCGTCATCACCCAGGCCGAGGGCGTGTGGGTGTGGGACGTAGAGGGCCGCCGGTATCTCGACTGCCTCTCCGCCTACTCCGCGCTCAACCAGGGGCATCGCCACCCAAAAATCGTCGCCGCGCTCGTCGAGCAGGCGCAGAAAGTCACGCTCACCTCGCGCGCCTTTCGCAACGATCAACTCGGTCCGTTTTACAAAGAACTGAGCGAGCTGACCGGCTACGAGATGGCTCTGCCGATGAACACGGGCGCGGAGGCGGTGGAGACCGCGCTCAAACTCGCGCGCAAATGGGGCTACGTCAAGAAAGGCATCCCCGCCAACCAGGCCGAGATCATCACGGCGCAAAACAACTTCCACGGGCGCACGATCACCATCGTTTCGTTCTCAACCGAGCCGCTTTACAAAGACGCCTTTGGCCCGCACACGCCGGGCTTTGTCACCGTTCCCTATGGCGACGCGAAGGCGATTGAAAACGCGATCACCCCTAACACAACCGCTATCCTCATCGAGCCGATTCAGGGCGAGGCGGGCGTCATTATCCCGCCTGATGGCTACCTCAAAGCCATTGCGGAAATCTGCCGGAAGCATAACGTCCTCTTCATTACCGACGAGATTCAAACGGGCTTGGGACGCACCGGCAAACTCTTTGCCTGCGACCACGAAGGCGTGCGCCCGGACGCTGTGATTTTAGGCAAGGCGCTTGGGGGCGGAGTCTATCCGGTTTCAGCCGTCCTTGCGGACAAGGAACTGCTGGGGCTGTTCAAGCCGGGCGAGCATGGGTCAACCTTCGGGGGCAACCCCCTCGCGGCGGCCTCGGCCCGCGCCGCGCTGCGCGTCATCGTCGAAGAAAACCTGGTTGAGAACTCGGCCCGGTTGGGTGAATACTTTCAGGAGCGCCTGGCTGAAATCCCCAGCCCGCACGTCAAGGAAGTGCGCGGCAAGGGACTGCTCATCGGCGTGGAGCTCAAGCCTGTGGCAGGCGGCGCGCGGCGCTTCTGCGAGGCGCTCCAGCATCAGGGCATCCTGTGCAAAGAGACGCACGAGCACGTCATCCGCTTTGCCCCGCCGCTGGTGATTGACCAGCCGACCATTGCCTGGGCGCTCGGGCCGATTACCGAGGCGCTGAATATGGCGTGAAGTGAAGCAAGTCAGCCGCCAGCCATAGGAAGTAATCCCAAAACGCTTCGTAGTGACGGCTTG
>DATDRS010000333.1:0-5771 GCA_035291605.1 Anaerolineales bacterium
TAAACGAATGAAGCGCGGCCCATTCGTTTACGCGGAGCGGTTTTCCATTCGTTGACCGGGTGTCTTCACAGAGTCCAATCTCGGCGTCGGCGAATGAATCGTCCACCCGCCGTCCACCACGAGGGTCTCTCCCGTGATGTACGGGTTCTCGACGAGGAAGAGCAGGGCGCGGGCCACGTCTACGGGGCGACCGGCACGGCCCGCCGGGGAAACGCTGCCCCAGTGAGCATCGTAGTTTGGGTCGTCGTTGAGGTTGCGTTGATTGAGGGTGGCGCCGATGCCGAGGGCGTTGACGCTGACGCGGTGCGGGCCAAGTTCGAGCGCGAGGCAGCGCGCCATTTGCTGCAGGCCGGCCTTGGAGGTGCCATAGACAGAAAGATACTGGATGGCTCGTATCCCCGCCACCGAAGAGGAGAAGACAATTGACCCCGGCGTGCCTTGCCGGATCATCTGCTGGGCGGCGGCCTGCGCGCCGAAGAATGACCCTTTGAGGTTGAGGTCCATGACAGTATCCCAGGCGGCCTCGGTGTATTCGAGGCAGGGCGCCCACAGGGTCAGCCCGGCGTTGGCGACGAAGATGTCCAGCCGGCCAAACTCGCTCACCGCGCGGGCAATCATGCCCCGGGTTTCAGAGACAATCGAGCAATCACAGTCGTGGGGCAGGGCCGTTCCACCGATAGAACGGATGTGCGCAACGGTTGCCTCCGCTAGTTCTGGCTCGCGGTAGTGGGCGACCAGCACGGCTGCGCCTTCCCGCGCCATCGCCTCTGCCATCGCCGCGCCGATTTCTCGACTGGCTCCCGTGACAATAGCTGCTTTGCCTATAAGGCTTGCCGACTTGCTCTGGTTGTCATTCATTTTCGCCTCACATAATATTCTACAACTTGGTTGTGATTCACGGAGAAAAGTATTGACTTTTCAAAATGCGGTGATATTATAGAATTTAGTTTGTTTTAGAAACCAACTAAAACACAAGATGGCAGCGAAAATTCGGAGTGCAGACTACTCGCTGATGCGTGAGATGAACATCGCGCTCATCTTGGAATGTCTGCATCGGGAAGCGCCTCTCTCTCGCGCCCGACTGGCGCAAATCACTGGCCTGAACAAGACGACGGTCTCGAGCCTGGTCAAAGAACTCCTGGAGGCCCGGTTTGTCCGCGAACAAGGTTTGGACTCAGGCGACAAGGGCCGCCCGGCCATTCAACTCCAGCTCAACCCGGACGCGGGCAGCATCATTGGCGCAGAAATCGGCGTTGATTTTATCGCCGCCCTCCTCACCAATTTCTCCGCTGAGATTCTCTGGCGCCACCAAGAGAGTACCACGAATCTGAAAGGACAGGAGGCCATCCTGAACCGGGCGATGGAAATCCTGCAACAGGCGTGTGTGGTTGCGCAAAACCATCCCGGCTCGATCCTGGGTCTGGGCCTGGGAGTTCCCGGCCTGGTGGATGTCTCCACTGGCACGCTGTTGTTCGCTCCCAACTTAAAGTGGTCCGATGTGCCCCTGCGCCGCCAGCTGGAAGGCAAGTTCAACTTCCCGACTTATGTGGACAACGAGGCCAACATGGCCGCGCTCGGCGAGAGCTACTTTGGCGCGGCGCGCGGCTCCGACTTTGTGTTGTACGTGAGCTCGGGGGTGGGGCTGGGGGGCGGTATCGTGCTCAATCGGCGTATCCTGCCGGGCGCGGCAGGCTTCGCGGGCGAGGTCGGCCACATGACCATGGATCCCAATGGCCCGCGCTGCAACTGCGGCAACTTCGGCTGCTGGGAAACCTTCGTCAGCCAGTGGGCGGTCTTCCGGCGCGTGCGGGAGGCGGTTGCCGCCGGTCAGGCGTCATCGCTGGTCAACGCTACACAAGGAGACCTTGAAAAGCTCACCATCCCGCTCATGGTGGAAGCAGCGCGTGCGGGTGACGCGGTGGCGCGGGCCGCGCTCGAGGAAACCGGGCGCTACTTCGGCGTCGGGCTGGCCAACCTGATCAACGCGCTCAACCCTCAACGCGTCGTGTTCGGCGGCATCTTGAGTTTGGCGCATGAATTCCTGGTGCCGGTCATTCAGGAGGTCGTCAAAGAACGCGCCCTGCGCTGGTCGCGCGAAACGACCGAGATTGTGATTGCGGCCTACGGCGGGGACGCCTGTATGATGGGCGGGATTGCTGCCGTGTATCACCACGTTTTGTCCCAGCCCCTGGCGGTACGCGCCTCGGATGCGTTGTTTCGGATTGTGAACGTGACGGAATCTACGGCTGGAAAATCTCCAGGCTATGCCCGTTGAGGGCGCGTCCGTCTGAGCATGTGAAAAAGGAGGTGACAGCTCATAACGAAATCTCAGCTCACAGCGCGTTGCGCAGCAAATATCCACCGTTTCTTCATTCGTCAACCTTGGAGGAGACCATCATGAACAAACGACTTATCAGCGCGATGGCAGTCATCACGATGCTGTCGCTTGTGCTGGCTGCGTGTGGCGGCCCAGCCGCAACTACTGCTGCCCCACAGCCGACCTCACCCCCACCAGCCCCGAAGGTGTCCGAGCTGAAGATCCTCTGGGCCCAGTGGGACCCGGCCGACTACCTGCAGCAGATCGGCAACCTGTACGAGCAGGAAAAGGGCATCAAGGTGACGATCGTGCAGGAGCCCTGGGGGTCGTTCGGCAGCCTCTTCAACACCGAGATGGCGGCCAAGGGCACCTCGTGGGACATGGTCGTGGGCGACAGCCAATGGCTGGGCCAGAACGCCACCACGGGCAACTACGTGGACCTCACCGACTTCATGAAGAGCAACGGCCTGGACAAGACCGTTAC
Organism: Anaerolineales bacterium; assembly: GCA_035291605.1. GTDB lineage: Bacteria > Chloroflexota > Anaerolineae > Anaerolineales > UBA6663 > DATDRS01. The sequence goes on from DATDRS010000333.1 coordinate 2,802, forward strand.
GCCTGCCACCCTGAAGTACTACGGCGAGTACCCGGCCAACTCCGGCAAGTACTATGCCTACCCCACCGAGGGTGATGCCGACGGCTGGGCCTACCGCAAGGACCTGTTCGAGGATCCCAAGGAAAAGGATGCCTTCAAGGCCAAGTACGGCTACGACCTGGCGGTGCCCAAGACTTACAAGGAACTCAAGGACATCGCCGAGTTCTTCACCCGCAAGGATCAGGGCCTGTACGGCGTGGCCATCTACACGCAGATTGACTATGACGCCATGACCATGGGCGTCGAGAACACGTTCTTCGCATGGGGCGCCACCTGGCAGGACGCCAACAATAACGTCAAGGGCGTGGTCAACTCGCCCAAGGCCGTCGAGGCCTTGCAGGCCTACAAGGACCTGTATGACTGCTGCCAGGTGCCGGGCCTGAGCAATGCCTTCTTCACCGAGACCAACGACGCCTTCATCGGCGGCAAGGCGGTGATGATCATGAATTACTTCGCCTTCTTCCCCGCGCTGGTCAACCCCGGCACCAACCCGAACTACGCCGATAAGGTCGGCTTTTTCGCCAACCCGGCCGGCCCCTCCGGCGATCGCGGCGCGGCGCTGGGCGGCCAGGGTATGAGCATCATCAGCCACATCAGCGCGGAGCGCCAGCAGGCGGCCAGGGACTTCATCCTGTGGTTCGCCCAGGACTCCATCCAGGAGAAATGGGCCGAGCTCGGCGGCTATACCTGCAACGCCAAGGTGCTCGCCAGCGACAAATTCCTGAAGACCACCCCCTTCAACCCGGCGTTCGCCGAGACCATGACCTTCGTCAAGGACTTCTGGAACATCCCCGAGTTCGAGCAGCTCTTGAAGGTCACGCAGACGGAGTTCAGCAAGTTCATCGTCGAGGGTCAAGGCACGGCCCAGGGCGCGCTCGACACGATCGTCGAGGAGCACGATAAGATCCTGAGAGAGAACGGTTACATCAAGTAGCGCTGCGAATGCAAGGAGGGGAGGCGGCCCGGCCGCCTCCCCTCCTTGAGACACTATGTCTAAGCGCCCACCTGTCTCCGGAGGCCAAACGAAAGCCGTCTCCTGGGTATGTCACAGCGGCGATCGAAGCGTCTCTAACACTCGGACCGAAGACCCCTCGCAGCGCGAAGGGGGTGCGTCGCTCAGAGTGACAGCCCCAAAGGGTACCTTAGGCAACTTTCCCTGAAAGTCCGTGACCGCCCGACGAATGAAAGCGACACCGGCATGACCACAGCCAATGCCCACACCCACACTGCGCTCCCTACGTCCGGCGCAGGGAAGCAACGCCGCCATCTGAGCGACGGGGCCATCCGCAACCTGTTCATCTGGCCCACGCTGGCGCTGTTGATCACGATGAACGTCTTCCCGCTGCTCTACAGCCTGTACCTGAGCTTCACGAACTACTCGGCCATCGCCGGTAAGGCCCCGGTGTGGGTGGCCTTCAAGAATTTCGGCGACATCTTGGGCGACGAGCAGGTCTGGCAGCACTTCGCCACTACCGGCCGGTACGCGCTGCTCTCCGTGAGCCTGCAGACGCTGCTGGGCTTCGGCCTGGCGATGCTCGTCCGCCAGAAGTTCCGCGGCAGCGGACTGGTCACCACGTTCATCCTGGTGCCGATGATGATCTCCCCGGTGGTGGTCGGGCTGTTCTGGAAACTGATGTACAACCCCACCTTCGGCTACTTCAACTACCTGCTCGGTTTCACCGACCCCTCCCGGGCCCCGGACATCATCGCCAGCGCATTCGCGGGCAAGCCCGTGCCCAACCTGGCGTTATATGGAGTGGTACTGGTGGACGTTTGGATGTGGAGCCCGTTCGTGATGCTGCTGGTCCTCTCCGGCCTGAACGCGATCCCGGATTACCTTTACGAGGCGGCGGCGATTGACCGGGCCAGCTCGTGGTTCCAGTTCTGGCGCATCACCCTGCCGCAAGTCGCGCCCCTGCTCCTGATCGCCGTGCTCTTCCGCACCATCGAGGCTTTCAAGTCCTTCGACCTGGTGATGGGCATGACCGGCGGCGGACCGGGTGACCAGACGGAACTGGTGGCCGTCTACCTGTATCGAGCCGCCTTCCTCGGTCAATTCCGCACCGGTTATTCCAGCGCGCTGGCCTACATCATTCTCATCATCATCATCGCCGTCAGTAATCTGTACATCAAATACCTTAACCAGATCCGCGGGGAGAGCTAAGCCATGGCTACCATTGAAGAAGCCGGCCCGAACGCGCCGGTGACGATCGCCACACGCGTCGACAAGGTCAGCCCGCGGGTGCGCCTGGGGGGCAAGCTTCGCGCGGGCGTGGTCATCACCGTGACCGTGGTGGGCCTGATCCCGGTGCTGGTGATGATTGTGACGGCGTTCAAGACCCGCACCGATATCCTGGCCAGCCCCCCACTGATTGCCTTCCAGCCCAACTTGGAGGGATTCGTCTTTCTCTTCACAGATCGCGCGGTGGTGGCGGCCTCGCGCATCCAGGAATTTACGGCACGCGCGGAGGCCGGCCAACTCAATCTTTGGGAGCAGATCGCTTTCGAGAGCGGCCAGGAGATCACGGGCACTAGCGACTACGTGAGGCGGCTGCAGAACTCGCTGATCATCGCCGGGCTCTCCACTGTCGCCTCGGTGGTGCTGGGCCTGTTCGCGGCCTATGCCTTCAGCCGGTTCAAGGTGCCCGGCAAGGACGACCTGTTGTTTTTCATCCTGAGCACTCGTATGTTGCCGGGCGTGGTGGTGACCATCCCCATCTTCCTGATGTACCGCCAGATCGGCCTGACGGACACGCACTTCGGCATGATCCTGCTCTACACGGCCTTTAACCTGTCGTTCTCGGTCTGGCTGTTGAAGGGCTTCATTGACGAGATCCCCAAGGAGTACGAGGAGGCGGCCCTGGTGGACGGCTACACGCGCTGGCAGGCCTTTTACAAGATCGTGCTGCCGCAGGCCGTCACCGGCATCGC
>DATDRS010000334.1:0-13142 GCA_035291605.1 Anaerolineales bacterium
CTGCATTGACCTCTACTGTACGGATTTGCGTCCAGAGATCGTCCAGACAACGTCCAGGTCGTTTAGAGAGGAACTTTTCGCAGGGCCCTTTTGACGGAGTGCGGCTGACGTATCAGCGCGCACGGACTTGCCGGGAAACCGAAGAAGGGGTTCGATCATCTCGCCGTCGGAGACGGGCTGGCCGCGTGGATCGGTCAGGAGGGCCAGGCCAGCAGGTGCGCTCGCGGATGCCGAGCCGGGCCGCGATCTCCTTCCCGCAGGCGAATTCTGGCGGGGTCTGGCGTGCGCGGGGCTGCCGGCCGACAGCCGGCGGGCCGACTCGGCATCCACGCGCCGAGAGTTGTGCCGGTGTGTCCGGGATGAGGAAGGATAGCCACCCCTTCGCCGCCAGAGTGGACGGAATCCACACGCCCCACGAGAGGGGAAAGGCTAAGAGAAAGAGCAGGGCAAACAGGATAGTGAATTGGAAAACCATTTTGCTTCTTCATCCCGGCCTCTGTTCAGCGGTTCGGGTTCAACCCGCGTCACCGATACCAGCGTCAGATTCAGATCGCGAATGCGGGCGAGCAAGCCATGCAAAGCGGATTGGTCCACCACTGGCCCGGACAGGACGGTTTCGCCGGACTTAGTCTGAGTCACCGTCAAGCCTTCGAACCACTCCGACCAGCGGGGATCGAGATGCCCTTTGACTCGAATCATGTAGTGTTCCGCGCGAAGCGGCTCACGCTTGTTAGTGGAGTTAGGCATTCGATCATCCCCTAAAGCGACGTGCGGCAACGGCATCAAATCCGGGCCGCGTGTTATGGGTTCATAGCGGCCTCCATGGGCCAATCCCCCGTGAGTCAGGCGAGACAAGATGCGTGTAGAATCAGTTTCATGCTGTTAGCAGTCACGGTTCGCGCTCGGCGAATGTTGTTCATCTGGCGCAACCGTCTTCTCCGAGTTCACCGACAGGAGGGACAGACCGAGATCGCGCAGCTTTGCCAGCAGGCCGTAGAGGGCGGCCTGGTCAACCAACTCGCCGCTCAGGATGGTTTCGCCCTGGGCCGTGTGAGTGATCGTCAGACCCTCGAACCAGGCTGACCAGTGCTCGTCAATCTGCCCCTTGATTCGGATTTCGACTTGAAGCATCGCTCTCTCACGAAACGCCTCGCGTTGTTCTCTCAGATTACGCGGGCATCGGTCGTTCGACCGGCTTCGCGGTCGATCGCGCGCGCCGCCCGGTGATAATCCCCCAGACCGCCATGACTACGAATCCGGCAATCGCCAGCCAGCCGACCAAATCGCCGATGATCGGGTACAGAGTCGGCACGCCTTGCGTAGGAACCTGGGCGACGATCACCCGTTCACCGGCTGTGAAGTGATCCATAGATGCCAGGACACGCCCATAGGGATCGGCGATGACCGACAGCCCATTGTCGCTCACGCGCACCACGGAGACGCCGTTTTCAATTGCGCGCATGACGGCCATGTAACCGTGGATCGGATCAATCTCCTGGAAGTCGAGGCTGGGCGACAGCAAGATATCGGTGCCGTTGCGACCGGCCTGGAGCACAATGCCGGGGTAGTCGGTGTCCCAGCAGATGACGCCGGAGAGCACGCCAAAGGGCGTTTGGGCGGTGCGGAGGATTCGGTCGCCGTTGACGCGGTTGCCCTCAAACCCCACGCCGCCATATTTGTAGTGCTCCAACACTATCTGGCCCTGCGGGTCGAAGACGAGCAGTTTGGCTTCGTAGGCAGAGTCGTCGGCGGGAAACGCCATCAGCGAGATGGCCAGATAGATGCCTTCCTGCTTTGCCACTTCCTGCGCTTGAACGAGCAAGGCTGGCTCGTCCTCTTTAGCTACGGGCGCGGCATGTTCGGGCCAGACGACGATCTGTGCGCCCGCGCGGGCCTCGCGGACGGTGGCCTCAAAGTACAGCGGATACCTTTCCTTCACCATCTGACGAAAGGCCTCTCGATCCGTGTTCAAGGCCTGCATCATTTCTTTTTGGTTGGCGCGCCAGTCCACTGCCGTGATTCCGGCGACGCGCACCGTCTCGGCGGGCGGCGGAGCAAACCACAGCCGCGACTGTCCATAGATCACGACCAGAAGCATGAGGCTGGCATAGAGGGCCACGCCGCGTTTGATCTCCGGCCATGAGAATTCGCGCTCCCAGGCCCAGTTGACGATGGACGCCAGCCAACCCATCAGGAACGACAGCCCCCACATCCCGGTCAGGGACCCCAGTTGAAGCAAGACCAGGTTGTCGTATTGCGAGTAGGCTTGCGAGCCAAAGCTGCCCAACGGGTTGGTGAGCGTGTTGATGAACTCCAGCGCCGTCATCGCCAGCGGATACACCAGGGTGCTGGCGAAACCGCGCAGGCGCAGCGCGAGCAGGCGGTCGGCGAGCGGCGCCAGGTTGGCAATGATGGCCGAGCCGATGACGACGCCGATGCCCACCGCGCCCATGAAGGAAGGCAGGACGACGGCGACGACAATGCCTGTGGTCAATGCCGCCAACAGGTAGGCCAGCCAGATCCGCCGTTGAGTGCGGAAGAAGCGGATCATGAAGATCGGGCCAAGCCAGGCGGCCACGGGGATGATCCACTTCCCGATGCTCAGCGAGAAGATGCCCAGCACCGTTGCCAACAGCAGCCACAGATACGACCAGCGATCCGGGACGGGGTAAGTAACTTTTTTGGCGTTCATGTTCAGTCTCCTGTGTTATAGAGAAGGTATGCCGCTGGTGTGCGGCTAGGACTGAATCAGCGCCTGGCAGATCAGCGACACTATTCTTAGGCCTCTGCACCGAAACAGTGGCGCAGAGGCCTGGCTTTAAGGTCGGCTCTCCTCAGCCTTCCCAAAGAGCTGATGCTTATCAAACCACGGCTTGAGGATCAGGTATGCGCCGAGGATGATGAGCAGAAACGCTCCCTCAAGCGAAGTCATCCCGAGCAACTCGGCGATCCCCCCCGCCAAGGAAAGAACGCCCAGGAAGGTGGTGAAGCCGCTCATCTTGATGTTGTAGAAGTAGCGCGCCGCGTTCAACCCCAGCATGATGACGCCGACGCCGATGGACCAGAAACCCTTCGCAACGACATCGTGCGGCACGAGCATGAAACCGCCGAGCATGATCAGGAACAGGCCCCAGGCAACGGTTTCGAGGCGCTTGTTAAGGGCGGCCTTTTCGGGATCTTGAACGACTTGCGGTTGCGCCGCTGGCGCCGCTTCTTTCTCACTCTCCCTGGCTGTAGCCAGCAACACAACGCCCACGATGCCCAGGACGACCGGCGGAACCCAGGGCATGTTCTGGTCGCCGACCTGGAACATCAGGTTGTCGGGAGGCAGGGTGAGGTTCAACACCGCGAGCACTCCCGCCAGCACGAGGCAGATGATGCCCCAGACGAGTTTCGATTTGTTCATTTTCATTCTCCTTCTTGATGGGATTATTCGGATTTGGCGCCTGCGTCAGGTTCTTTAGAGAGCCAATCCAATATCCATGGTTTCCTCCTTTCGCCAAGAAATGTCCGTCGGGCACTAACATGCTTACTTTACTCAATCAGACGGGCCAGGTCATCTGCCAAACGGTAGATTCAGGGGGTTGATTTGGGGGTTTATGCAAAAAAAAGACCTGACAAGTTTTGGAAACCTGTCAGGTCTTCACGGTAATCTGAGACAGAGTCAAACCAGATTCAACTCCTTCGCCTTTGTCGCCGCCTCGGTTCGGTTGCGGACGCCAAGTTTTCCACACAGGTTGTGGATATGCGTCTTGGCTGTCCCCGGGCTGATAACCAGCTTTTCAGCGATCTCACGATTGGAAAGACCGGCCGCCACCAACCGAAGCACTTCGAGTTCCCGCTCGCTCAACGGCTCGACCAATGACGAGGCTTGGGAGACGACCTTTTTCTGTCCACCCTTGATGGCCGCCAGGATTTGCCCCACGTACTCAGGCAGGATGCCTCGCAAAGCCGCCTCTCGAAGGAGCGGCGCCAGCGGCTCGCCTGCGTCGGCGAAGGTGCGGATGAAGCCCTCTGGCTGCGCCAGCCTTAACGCTTCGCCCAGGAATTCGAGCGCCCCTTCGAGGGACTCGGCTGCCAGGGATTGCAAGACGCGCACGGCGATGACGGCGTAGCCCCAACCGGCTTGAGAAGCGGTCGCGTAACAGGTCTTCAATTGTTCTGCGGCGACATCCTTCCTGCCCTGAGCAATCAGCAAAAGCGGACGGGCAAGGCCCAGGAAGCGGTAGAACGAATGCGCATCCGCATGGTCAGCCAGTTGCTCTCCCCATCGCTGCGCCGTTTCCAGGTCGCCTAGTGCCAACGCAATCCGGACATGGCATGCCGCGCTGCGGGCGCGCACGGCGGGAGGAAAGTCACGCGTCAACGCATGAGATTTCTCGACCGCCTCCAGCGCGCCGGCCGAATCGCCCTGCGCCAGCGAGAGAAATGCCCGCAAAATGCGCCCGGCGTTCTGGAACTCCACGTTGCCACTGTACGTGCTTATCCCCATACCGTGATGCAGGTGCTCCCCCGCTTTTTGCAAATCATTCCACTCGTAGTGGACGGTGCACAGGTCATAGTGGGCGATGGCAAGGATGGGGACATGGCCGCCATCCTGAAGTAACTGCTGGCACATCGCGGCGGCCTGTCGAAGTTTTCCTCGCGTTGCCAGCGTTCTGGCAAGAAATACCTGGGCTGATAGAAGCGCGTAGTCATTCCCGGAACACTGGGATTTCTCTTGCGCCTCAAGCAGCACCCGTTCGGCGTCTTCCAGGCGGCCTGCGTGCCAGTAGGCAAGCCCCAGGTTCAACGCCACAACGTTGCGCGCGGCCAAATCCGTTTCCGGCAAGAGCGAGAGCGCCTGCTCGGACTTCTGGATGAGGCGCGGGTTGTCCCCTTTGGCCCGCGCCAGATAAGCCTGCGCTGCCGCCACCCCTCCCAGAAGCAGCGGCTCGTTCTGTACGCTCCGCTCGGCGTGATCCAGGATGGTTTCGGCTGGCTCATATTGAGAGGCCAGGATCAGCGCCCAGGCATAGGCTATAGACAGCGGCGGCTGTGAATGAACGATTTCTTCGGGCAGTTTGTTGCACCAGCCAATCAGGGTGACGATCTCTCCGCGTTTGAGCATCCCTTCGCTGGCCCGGCCGATGAGCCTCGCCGCGTGTTCCCAGTCAGAGGCCGCCAACGCGTGGCGCACGGCGTCGTCGAAGAAGCCATGGTCGGCATACCACTGGCTGGCCCGCCGATGGAGGCCGGGCATCTCCTCAGCCCGTTCGGTCTGGAGCCGGTGGCGCAGCACGTCGGCGAACAGGTGATGATAGCGATACCACTGCCGCGACTCGTCGAGAGGCAAGGTGAATAGATTGGCCTGCTCCAACGCCAGCATCACGTCGTGGCAGTCTCGCTTCTCGGTGACGGCGCCGCACAAAGAGACCGTAAAACGGTCCAGGATCGATGTCTTCAGCAGGAAGTCCTGAATACCAGCAGGTTGCTGCCCGAACACTTCTTCGATCAAGTAGTCAAGGACAAATCGGTTGCTACCAGCAAAGGATTCCAAAAACTGCTGAATGCCCTCAGGGTGACGCATAGACTGGGCTGCAAGCTGTAGGCCGACGATCCAGCCTTCTGTGCGTTGGTGGAGGAGGCCGACATCAGTGGCCGACAGTTTTACGCGGGCCGCCCGCCGGAGGAATTCGCTGGTTTCTTCCAGCGTGAACTGTAGATCGGTCTGGCGCAACTCCACGACCTGCCCGCGCGCTCGCAGGCGGGCGAGGGGCAGCGGCGGGTCTTCGCGGGTGGCGATGACCAGGTGCATTTGGGAGGGCTGATGCTCGACGAGGAAGGACAACTGCTGGTGAACAGGCAGGCTCTTGATCAGGTGATAGTCGTCGAGGACAAGGACGAATGGGCGAGACGTCGCCGCGATGTCGTTGATCAAAGTTGAAAGCAACGACTCCGGTGGGACAGGTTGAGGACTCTGCAGCATCCCCTGAACAGCCTGGCCTATGGCCGGATCGGCTACTTGCAATGCCACGACAAGGTAGGTGAAGAAGCGAGTCGGGTCGCTCTCCCCTTCCTCGAGGGAGAGCCAGGTGATGGCGCGGGCGGCAGCCTGCGTGGTCTGAAGATGCCGTAACCACGCCGCGACGAGGGTCGTCTTGCCGAAACCAGCCGGGGCGGAGACGAGCGTCAGCCTGTGTCCGGGTTGCAGCGCCTCGTCCAGCCGCTCGATCAGCCGTGGACGATGCACCACGTCACAGCGCAGTGGCGGGATAGAGAGCTTGGTCGTCAGGAGTGGACTTGTCAATACAACCCAAGCCTCTCGAGCCGCAGTCGGATGTACGATCTGGGCCTATGTCTCGACAGCCTGCTTGTCGTCGCAACACAGCCTGCAGGCTTCTCTCAGGAACTCTGGTATCAGAGAGTCCGGGCAACAACGATCTCAGTGATTAGTCTACACCGACCTCACAAGCGAGTCAATTCACTGGCGCAATTTTGGGTTTTTGTGGGTATACGCACGGGGTCATGTGGACATCACAGCCCGCATCTGTCCGAATATGCTTTCCGACGCCGCTTCCCGGCCCGCGTCCCCAGACTCTCTCTCCCACTGATAGCCCGTAGTCGGGTTGCCCGCCAACACCACCTCCAGCGTGTCGCCAACGCGCAGGCTCACCATGCCGTTGGCATCCTCTTCACGCAGCGTCAATGTGCTAGAGCCGTACACATCGGGCATGCGGGCCGCCACGATCTCACTCCGCCTTTGGTTGGACCGTCGTAGAGCTTCTACTCTACCCATCACCGCCCACATGCGCGTCTTGCGCCTGACGGCTGAAGATCACGGCCGAGGCGCTGTCCTCGACGGCGCTCGGCCCGGCTTACGCCCGAACTTGCCTAAACCAGGGGCTCCATCAGCCAGCCGAAGGCCGGCCTCGAATTGTCCACCACATGCAGAGGGACTACCCCCGGTACACATCCGGCCCATGTGGCTGCACCAACCCAAACGTCTGGCCGGGTTGACCTTGCTGATTATGCTAGCGGTGCTGCTGGCGGCTCTGCTCGAACTGCAGGTGCGGCGCTGGCCGGCCAAACAGGGCCAAAGCCTGTCGGGCTTGCGCCCCGGACAACGCCGCACCCCGCTGCCGACGGCGGAAGCCTTGTTGCGGGCCTTTGCCGATTATGCCCTGGTGGTCGTCCGGCGGGCACGCGGTCGCGAAGAAGCTCATCTGCCGAAACTCAGATCCTTGCAACTCAGGGAATCTGGATGGTCAGCGTGGCTGGTGGCGATTCGTTGCCGGCGGAATCAACGGCGATGACCTGGAACGTGTTGAGAGCGCCGGCAGTGCCGTAAAGGACGGCGCTTCCCGCACCAGTTAGGCTGTGGTCGAGTACGCCGTTGACGTAAATATCGTACCGGATAACCGACTGCGGATCCAGGTTGTCCGTGGACTGATCCCAGAACAACCAGATCTCCTCCCCGAATTCCATGCCCTGCGTCGACAGGTTGGCCGGCGTCGTGGGTGGCGTCGTGTCATTGGGATTGCTCGGCTCGGTTGTCACGGTGACAGGATCGCTGAGCGGCGACAAGTTGTGCCCGAAGTCCTGGGCTTGGACGGTGAAGGCATAGGTTGTTTCCGGCTCGAGCAGCCCAATGGTGGCTGAGGTATCCCTGCTCCCATAGATGATCCCGCTGGCGTTCATGAAGACCGTGAACCAGACGTTGGGCCCGTCTTCCGTCGAGGACCAGGTGAGCGAGATGTGCGTTGGTCCCACGTCGGTCAGCGTAACGACTGGCTTTGTCGGCGGCGTGGTGTCAGGGGGAAGCGTGAAGCTCACCGAGTTGCTGTACCCCGAGTAGTTGCCTGCGGCATCCACGGCGACGATGCGCAATGTAAAGGAACGGCCTGCCTCGAGCCCGGCCCTATAGGTGTGACTCGAAGCCGGGGAGCTGAACGACTCACTGCTCACGTTGGCACAGCAGATACGGTAGGTGAAGCTCCCTGAGTTATCGGTGATGGGGTCCAGGCCAGCGACACGCTGTAGGGTGTCATCCCCGTCACGCGCAGGTTGGTTGGCGTCGTCGGGGGCGTTCGGTCCCGCGCGGCCGAAGCCGAGGATACGCCGAGAACCAACGAGAGTACCAGTACGGTTATTGCGGCTCTCACCAAGAACTTTGGAATGGGCAGTTTGGTCATGGTGTTTTCTCTCCTTAAATGGTTCTAATGATCGTCAGGCAGGCGCCTCCCACTGCTCGGGCCCGTAGACCAGCAGGATTAGCCAGGGCCGCCTCGAAGCCGCCTACAGATATATACGCATGCGGGGGAGGGTTGGATTTCGACGAGCAGAACCAGATCGAATTCACGGGTTGTGCAGAGAACCGACCAGGACTTGCTCGCCGGTCGGAAGGGCGCTGCCTTCGACTGGCTCAATCGTGATGCGTATCGCCGAGTACGCCAGGAGGGACTCCGGAGTCACGATCCGCACCCCCCGGTAACCGCTTTGGTCCACGGAGAAAGCCGCGCCCGGTGTGCTCTGCCCATCGCGGATCAGCCACACTTGATATTGCCGCCCCGGATCGAGTTGGGGCAATGCATCTACCACCAGTAAACCATTCTGCCCATCCGCGCTGATGACAACAAAACCGCTGGCCTGAGGGGCTGCCTCCATGCTGTGGAGCGCACTTGCCCGCATGCCATGTGGCCCGGTGAGGACCTCCAAGCGACTGACCTGTTGCCAGAGCAGCGGGCTGGCCGCGGCGAGGGCCAGGATCAACAATAGACTGGCGATCCCCCAAACAGACACGAGGCGTTGTCGCCAGGGCCGGCGTGCCACCCGGGGTCGAGAGGCCGTTGCCGGGCGCAGGCTTCGAACCCGATCCATCAACCGGCGCTTCAAATCGGGCGGCGGGGCCGCGTCTGGCACCGGCAGCAGTTGCTCCACAACCGCCTGGAAGGCGCTCAACTCAGTTCGACAGAGATAGCAACCGGCGAGGTGTGTGGCCACAAGCCGGGCCTCGGCTTCGTCCAGGCAATCGAGAGCATAGGCCGGCAGCGATTCAAGAACGTGCGTCTGATCGGGCATTCAAAAACCTCATTCGTTCTCATCAGTACGATACGCAGTCGCAGCGCTCTCGGATTTATCGGGTGACGGCTGTTCGGCGAGCAGCATCTGCCGGAGTTTCTGCATCGCCAACCGGAGGCGCGTTTTGACCGTTCCCAGCGGCTGATGCAGCACGTCGGCAATCTGGTATTGGGTATAGCCGTTGAAGTACGCCAGCGCCAGAACCTGCTGCTGGTCGGCCGGCAATTGGGCGACCGCCGCCCGAATGCGTTCGCGCCGCAAAGAAAGCTCTGCCCGGTCTTCCAGGTCGTGGGCGGCGGACGCGGCCTGCGGAGGCATCTGATCCCAACTCACGCTGTTCGATTCGGGGCGCGCGTTTTGCCGGCGCAGGATATCAATGGCGTGATGGCGCGTGATGGCGGTCAGCCAGGTGTTGACCTTCGCCTGATCCGCGCGATACGTCCCCGCCCTTTGCCAAACGCGGACAAAAACGTCCTGCGTGATTTCCTCGGCCACGGCGCGGTCGCCCACAATCGCCAATGCCAGGCTGAACACGAGACGGCTGTATCGGTCGTACAGTTCACCGAGTGCGTCGGTTTGGGCCTGGGCGACCAGCCTGATCAAGGTGACGTCATCTTGTATTGCGTCATTCATGGCCGTTAGCCGTGCATCACCGGCAAAGCCGGCTGAACGGTCACCCGGCGTGCATTCGAGCCGGTGAAGGGCGCCTGGGAGGCGAGAGGCGGCGTCATATCAATGTGGAAACATCGTATGCCACCCTATCGGATTGTCAAGGCCCGGTTGTTTACCGGTCTTCTCCAGTGACGGCCTGGTACTTTATTTTTACGCTCTGACGGCCCATTGCGGGGACGCGCAGCGGTCCGGACTCTCGGTGCACGCCGCCGCGTCTCGCGCCGCGGGTCGCTGCCCGATTGCACGCGAAGCGCGCCCAAGTCATCCAGCAATACACCTGCCCCAACTGCGGAGCAGGCCCGCACCTGCGGCGCGAGCCCAGGTGTGCGGGTCGTCGCCGCCGCGTAACTGCCGTGCGTCACCACGTCCATCTCGGCACACCGGAGGCGTATCGGCAGGCTCTGTGCGCTCTGGCCGCAAGTCTCAGGTCGCATTCAAACGGCATTTATCGAACGACTTAATCCCATGGCACCGCCCGCCAGGGCAGGTGTAACGCTCCGTAGATCAATCGCAGGTTTGGCGCGACGTTCGTGGAGTGCGGCGCATTCGCTCAGCGAGTTGGCTTGCCAGTTCGAATGGTGGCGGGCCGTCTATCACTTCACTCGGCCACATGGCAGTCTGCGACAAGAGATAGGTGAACAACAGTTGCGACGACGCTATCGACCACGGACACCCGCCCAAAAGGCCGGGCTCACGAAACCTCGCTGGACGATTCAGGAACGACTCGCTTGTCCTGGCCGGTCTTGGCACTTCTTAATCTCGATTAGCAACCTTTCCCACACAGCGAGGCACACAAACCCGCCCATCGAAAGCCTAACGAGATCAACTCATGGTACGCCATTCACATGGGTATCAATCAACACCTGCGCCGCTTGAGCCACGCGGGTTGCCGGATTCCTGACCCCATACATGCGCACGGCCATGAAGGCACCATCCATCAGCAGCACCAGATGATCGGCGAGGGCCTCGGGTGCACGCGCACCGGCCTGCTCGGCCAGTTCGCGGAAACGGGCGCGCACTAATCTCTTGTGCTCTAGCGCGACCTGATGGCCAGGGTGATTGCGTTCGGGGAAGTCAACCACCGCATTCAAGAAGGGGCAGCCGTAACACGTCGGTTTGGTCACCAGCTTCTCTAGCGCCTTGAAGAAGCCCAGGAGCTGCTCGCGTGGATGTCCAACGAACTCAACCGTCGCCTCATTGAACCACGCCCAGAATTTATCATTGCTATCCTTGAGATAGGCGACAATCAAATCGTCTTTCGACGGAAAGTGGCGATAGAGCGTCATCTTGCCCACGCCGGACTCAGCCACGATGGTGTCAATCCCCACTGCCCGGAAACCGTCGCGAAAGAAGAGCGCGGCGGCAGTCTCCAGGACCTCTTGCCTAGCTGAACGGGTAGTCTTGGCCATGATGCGTCAACTCCCTCTTGACTCGATACAGAACTGTATCATATACTTACGCCGGATGATACAGAACGGTATCGTATCACAAACCCAGCTCAGGCGCAACTGCCTGATTAGAGAAAGTAGGTTCTCAGCGCTTTTCGCTCAGGAGAACCGATCACGTGAAGAAAACTTCCTTTCAAATCGGCGGGCAACCCGCCTTTGTTATGGAAGTGCTCGGAGCAATACTGCTGATGTTGGGTGGCGGCGTAATCACGCGAGCCATCCGGCGATAGTCACAAGTGCTGATGAGCGAAAACTGTACTGAAGGAGTAGAAAAAAATGGAACGTAAAACATCATTAGGCCGAAGTAACCTTCAAGTGCCTCGACTTGGAGTCGGAGCGATGACCTGGGGCGACCCGTCGGGGTTAGCGCATTGGAACCCGGCCAAGCTGGCCTATGGCGGCGCGCACGGGTTCGAGGAAGAGAAACGTGCGCTAGAGGCGAGTGTGGCGGCGGGTGCGACTCTGTTCGACACCGCGGCGATGTACAGCGGCGGCGCCTCCGAGCGTCGTTTGGGGGAGTTGGCCCATGGCAAAGAGGTCTTGATCGCGACCAAGTTCCCGCCCAGCCCCTTTTCCCGAACGGAAGACGTGCCGCAAGCGCTTGACGCCAGTCTGGCGCGCCTGGGGCGGAACTCGGTAGATCTGTATCAACATCACTTCCCCTCCAATCGGGTATCCATCCCGAAACTGATGGAGTTGATGGCGGATGCCGTCGAGGCGGGCAAAGTCAAGGCGGTCGGAGTGAGCAACTATTCGGCCGAGCAAATGCGGATCGCGCACACGGCGCTCGCCAAGCGCGGCATTCCACTCGCTTCCAATCAGGTCGAGTATTCGCTGTTGCACCGACAGCCCGAGGTGAACGGCGTGCTGGACACGTGCCGTGAATTGGGGGTCACACTCATCGCCTACCAACCGCTGGCGAGCGGCGCACTCACCGGCAAGTACGCGGCGGGGGCCAGGCCCACAGGGTTGAGGCGGTTTATGAGGTACTTTAGCAAGAAAGGTCTGGAGGCGGTAGCGCCCGTCGTGGCGCTGTTGCGTGAGATTGGCGGACGCTACTCCAAGAGTCCGGCGCAGGTCGCGCTAAGATGGCTCATTGAAAACGAGAGTGTCCTCCCCATTCCGGGTGTGAAGAACGGCAAGCAGGCAGCCGAAAATGCCGGGGCGTTCTCGTTCCGCCTGACTGCAGCGGAGATCGAGGCGCTCAATCAGGCGACGCTGGCCTGGCGGGCCTAGCTGACACGGCGGCTCGTTGGTCGAAGTCGTATTTGAAGTGAGTAACATATAAGGAGATCATCTGCATGCGCTACAAACTATTGGGAAGAAGCGGCCTGCGCGTTTCGGAACTGGCGCTGGGCACGATGACATTTGGCGAGGAGTGGGGCTGGGGCGCGTCTAAGGCCGACAGCCAGAAAGTCTTCGACGCTTATGCGGAAGCGGGCGGTAACTTCGTGGACACCGCCAACCGCTACACCGAGGGCACCAGCGAGAAATTCGTGGGTGAGTTCATCCACAGCGACCGCGAACACTTCGTCCTCGCCACCAAGTACACGCTCAAGATGCGCGATGACGACCCGAACTTCAGCGGCAACCATCGCAAGAACCTGGTGCAGTCGGTAAACGCCAGTCTCAAGCGCTTGAACACCGACTACATTGATTTGCTCTGGGTGCACGCCTGGGATTTCCTGACCCCGGTCGAGGAAGTAATGCGCGGGTTAGATGATCTGGTGCGTCAGGGCACAGTCTTGTACGTCGGCGTCTCAGACACGCCGGCCTGGATCGTCGCTCAGGCGAACACGCTGGCCGACCTGCGCGGCTGGACGCGCTTCGTGGAGAAGGATGAATGGATCGACCTGTTCGTACGGCACCGACCGGGAGGGAAGTGCCTCCAGGACGGGGAAGCCCATCACGCGGATCCGCGCCGCGTCCTCCACGAGGATGGCCTCTCGTCTCTTTGTCTCA
>DATDRS010000335.1:0-2768 GCA_035291605.1 Anaerolineales bacterium
GTGAGATCATCGCCGACGAGTGCTCGCAAGTTCGAGAGGGCGTTGCGCAAGTTCTTGCTCGCCTGCGCCTCCGGCATTCCGCCCCAGAGCAGGCCTGCCAGCGCCTCGCGCGTATGGGGGCGGGCTGTGGCGGCCAGATAATAGAACAGGGCCTGCGCTTTGGCGGAAATGAAGCCAACGATGGCGCGCCCGGCCCGCTCGACCCGGGGCTTCCCAAACAGGTTGATCGTCAAGCGTTCAGACACATCGGCATTTTAACCTGTCGCGCATAGCCTATCAAATCCTCTACCTCCTGGGATTACGAATGACTCCCTCCACTCTGCTGGATCAACTTCGCCACCAGCGCCGTCCAGCCGGTCTGGTGGCTCGCGCCCAGGCCCGCGCCGTTATCGCCGTGGAAGTATTCGTAGAACAGGACGTGGTCGCGCCAGTGCGGGTCCTGCTGGAAGACCTCCAGCCCGCCGTAGACCGGGCGGCGGCCCTCGGCGTCCCGCAGGAAGATGCGCGTCAGGCGGCGCGAGAGCTCCTGCGAGATTTCCCACAGCGAGAGGTACTGCCCGGAACCGGTGGGGCACTCCACCCGGAAGTCGTCGCTGTAATAGTGGTGGAACTTTTGCAGGGACTCGATGATGAGATAGTTGACCGGGAACCAGATGGGGCCGCGCCAGTTGGAGTTGCCGCCGAACAGCCCGCTGCGCGACTCGGCCGGCTCGTAATCCACCCGATACTCCGCGCCGTCCACGCGCACGCGCAGCGTGTACGGGTTGGCCTGGTGATCCTTGGAGAGCGCCCGCACGCCGTAATCCGAGAGGAACTCATTCGGATCGAGCATCCGCCGGAGGATGCGCTTCATGCGGTGGCCGCGCATGAGGGCCAACAGGTGGCGCGACCCGGCGCCCGGCTCGTGCCAGCGGGAAACCAGCCGGGCCAGGTCGGGGCGGTGGGTGAGGAACCATTCCAGGCGGCGCCGGAAGCGCGGCAGGGAGGCGAGCAGGTCGTGGTCAATCGTCTCCACCGCGAACAGCGGGATCAGGCCGACCATCGAGCGGATCTTCATCCGGAGGTGGCGGTCGTCGCCGAGGTGCAGGACGTCGTAGGGGAACTCGTCCTCCGGGTCCCAGAGCTCGATGCCCTCCCCCGCGATGTTGTTCATGGCGTAGGCGATGTACATGAAGTGCTCGAAGAACTTGGTCGCCACGTCTTCGTAGGCCGGGTCGGTGCGGGCGAGCTCCAGGGCGATGGCCATCAGGTTGAGGGCGTACATGCCCATCCAGCTCGTGCCGTCGCTCTGCTCGATGTGGCCGCCGGTCGGCAGCGGCGCGCTGCGGTCGAACACGCCGATGTTGTCCAGGCCGAGGAAGCCGCCCTGGAAGATGTTGTGGCCCTCGGCGTCCTTGCGGTTGACCCACCAGGTGAAGTTGAGCAGGAGCTTGTGGAAGACGCGCTCGAGGAAGAGCGTGTCGCCCTCGCCCCGCATTTTCTTTTCGATCTTGTAGACGCGCCACGCGGCCCAGGCGTGGACGGGCGGGTTCACGTCGCCGAACGCCCACTCGTAGGCCGGGATTTGCCCGTTGGGGTGCATGTACCACTCGCGCAGCATGAGGATGAGCTGGCGCTTGGCGAAGTCGGGGTCCACGAGCGCGAGGGGGATCCAATGGAAGGCCAGGTCCCACGCCGCGAACCAGGGATACTCCCATTTGTCGGGCATCGAGATGACGTCCTGATTGTTGAGGTGCGTCCACTGCCAGTTGCGCCCCTTGAGCCGGGCGGCGGACGGCGGGGGCGCGGCGGGGTCGCCCTGCAGCCACTCCTCGACGTCGTAGTGATACCACTGCTTGCTCCACAACAGCCCGGCGAAGGCCTGCCGCTGGACGCTGCGCTCGTCCTCGCTCAGCGCGGGAGGCTGGATGGCCGCGTAGAATTCGTCGGCTTCGCGCTGGCGTTGGGCGAAGATCGCGTTGAAATCGTAAAACGGATCGGGGGAAGCGCCGGGGTTGGCGTCGGTCAGGCGCAGGCGGAGGGCGGTCGTCTGTCCGGGGCCGAGAGCCAGCGTGTAATGCACGGCAGCCTTGGTGCCGACGAGCGCCGGGTTGACCCTGCCCGTCTGCCCCTGGACGACCGCCGCGTGAAACGCATCTTTGACGTAGGGCGAGGCGTTGGGCGCCCCCCACAGCCGCTCGGCGTTCGTCTCGTTTTCGGTGAACAGCAGGGACCGGGCTTGCCCCTGTCCATTGCTGGTTCCATCGCAGTACAGCCAGCGTTCGCCGAGCGTTGTGTGACGGGCGTGAAGACCATTGCCCCCGTCGAGCGCGCGCAGCTCGGGCTTCTCAGAGTTGGGGAGACCCCACGACCAGGTGTTGCGGAACCACAGTTGGGGCAGGACGTGAACCTCCGCCGGGTCCGGCCCCCGGTTGACGACCGAAATCTTGATCAGGATGTCGTCGGGCGACGCCTTGGCGTACTCGACGAGCACATCGAAGTAGCGGTTTTCGTTGAAGACGCCGGTATCGAGCAGCTCGAACTCGAAGGCGCTCCGCCCGCGGCGGCGGTTCTCCTCGACGAGCCAGGCATACGGGAACTCGGCCTGCGGATACTTGTACAGCATCTTCATATACGAGTGGGTGGGCGTGCTGTCGAGATAGAAGTAATACTCCTTCGCGTCTTCCCCGTGGTTGCCCTCCGGCCCGGTCAGGCCGAACAGCCGCTCCTTGAGAATCGGGTCTTTGCCGTTCCACAGCGCGAGCGCGAGGCAGAGAATCTGATTGCGG
>DATDRS010000336.1:0-4041 GCA_035291605.1 Anaerolineales bacterium
GATCGAGCGGGCGTACCAGTAGTGGCCGATCGTGGTGGCAATCGGGTTGTAGAAGTAACCCTCCGTCCACCGCTGCTCGTAATCCGCCCTGGTCTCCTGAGCCAGGACGATGTTGGGCACGGTCTCGAAGCGCAGTTGGCCCATCTGGAAGTAGAGCGCTTCGCGCTTCGCCGGGTCGGTCTCGTGCACGGCCTGGTCAATCAAGCCCGCAAACTGGTCCTTGAGCTCGGCGGGCAGGTTCTGCCGCCCGGCGAACGTCCCGATGAAGTACGGCTGCACCCAGTTGTGCGGGTCGTGGATGTCTTCGAGCCAGCCGCTCACGGCCACGGGCAGCTGCCGGGCGCGGAAGGAGCGCAGCAGCGTGGGCCACGGCAGGCCGACGATCTCCACGTTGTACTTCTCGTTGATCGAGGCCAGATTGTTCTGAAAGATTTCAGCCACCGTCTGGCGGACGGTGTTGCCGGTGTTGAAGGTGATCTGAACGCGGAAGCCGGTCTCGGGCAAGACCCCGCCCCAGGCCTTCGCCAGGTGTTCTTCACACTTCGCCAGATCGAAGTTGTACACCTCCTGGTCCGGGTTGTAGCCCAGCATGTCCAGGATGATGACGCCGGAGTTCCGCACGCCCTCGCCGTTCATGCCCTCGGCGATGTAGGTGTCGTAGTCGAAGCAGTAGTTGAACGCCAGACGGACGTCCAGGTCTGAGAAGAAGTCGGGCGGGACGCCGTTGCCGTCCAGCTGGCCGCTGCCGATGTACGGGTTGTTGCCGGCTTCGTCGGTCGCGACGTCGAAGTTCAGGAAGATGTCGGTGCGGTTCGTGGTCGGCTCGTCGCCCCACTTGCGCAGCGGCGCATCGGGATGCTCGGCATCCGGCGTGCACTGGCCCGTCTTGTAGTCGCAATGCTCGCCCACGAATGCGTCCGCCTGCGGGCGGTCTCCGGCGTTGACCTCGACCATGTCGGCGTCGCCGGTCTGCAGCGCGGCAAAGCGCGTGCCCCACTCTGCAACGATCTGGGTGACGATGCGCTTGATCTGGGGTTTGCCGCTGGGGCCGCCTTCCCACATCGCCTCGCCCTCGGGCCGCCAGTAATTCTCGTTCGCGACCAGCACCCACTCCTCGCCGGGGGTCCAGTGGTCGAGCATGTAGGGGCCGGTGCCGTTGATGATCTGGGACAACTCGTCGTTCTCAGCGCCGGGCGCGTAGAAATTCTGCCAGGTGGCGCAATCGCCATCCCAGGCGCCGTTCTCCATCGCCCACTCCTTATCCATCGCCGCGCCCCAGGTTTGCGAGAGCGTCGCGAGGAACGGGCCCCAGGGTTGGGCGAGGTGGAAGGTCAGCGTGCCCGCGGCATCGTCGGCGACGACCGCCGCTTTTGCCTTCTCACACACGGCGGCCAGTTCTTCGGGCGTGGCGTTCGCGATCAGGGCTTCTTTGTCGCCCGCGTAAGCGCCCTCGCCGATCTCCTCGGTCACGTCACCCGAGGCGTAGCCCATGATCGGCTCGAGCAGCAGCCACTGCGGGCCATTCGGGTCTGACTGCAACAAGCCGCGCTGGAAGCTGTACTCGAAATCGCTCGGGGTCAGGTCGTTGCCGTTGTGAAACTTGACGCCCTGGCGGATGTTGAAGGTGTAGGTCATGCCGTCGGCGGAGATGCCGCCGTTGTCGAGGCTGGGGATTTCCTCGGCCAGCACGGGCACGTAACTGGTCGCGTCCTCGCGGTTGAACCAGATGAGCGGCTCCATCACGTTCTGGATCACCTCGGCGCTGGCAGTGTCGTAGGCCAACGCCGGATCCAGCGTGTCAGCGTCGCCGAACACGATGTACGAGAAGGTGGTCGGGTCGTCCTTGTTGAACGCGACGACCGGCGCCGGTTCAGGGGTGGCGGTGACGGTGACCACCTGCGGGGTGCCGGCGACGATCTGGGTCTGTACGATGACCTGGGGGGTGGGGGCAGCCTGGGCGCATGCGGTGATGATCAGGCTAGCAATCGTCAGCAGCGCCAGGGTCGTCATGAAGCGTTTTTGGTGCAACATCGGTTTCTCCTCCTCAAAAAGAAACTCAACGGTTGGATAGGGTCTTACGATTGGCTTAGCGACATGTCCATGTTGATCCGTCTTATAATCAGATCACCTCCTTACGATCGTCCTGTAACTTCTCCTGGCGGCTACACTCGCCCGGCGACGATCTCGTCGGCCCGGTGACAATACACCCAGTGGTCCGGGCGGAGCTGCCGCCACTCTGGGTCTTGCGTCCGGCACACCTCCTGCGCCAACGGACAGCGGGTGTTGAACGGGCAGCCTTTGGGCGGGTTCGCCGGGTTGGGCACATCCCCCGTCAAGATGACGCGTTGGCGCTTCTCCTCGACCACCGGGTCGGGCACAGGCACCGCGGAGAGCAGGGCCTGGGTATAGGGATGAAGCGGGTTATTGTATAGTTCCTGCTGATCGGCCAACTCCATGATCTTCCCCAGGTACATCACGGCGACGCGGTCGGCGATATGCCGCACCATGCTCAAGTCGTGGGCAATAAACAGATAAGTCAGGCCCAATTCCTTCTGCAGGTCTTCCAGCAGGTTGACGACTTGCGCCTGAATAGATACATCCAGCGCCGAAATTGGTTCATCGCAGACGATAAAGGAGGGGTTGAGGGCCAGGGCGCGGGCAATACCTATGCGCTGGCGTTGGCCGCCGGAAAACTCGTGCGGAAAGCGGCTGGCGAAGAAGGGGTTAAGGCCGACCACTTTGAGCAAATATTCCACGCGCTCCGCCTTCTCCTTGCCGCGCGCCAGGTTGAACACGTCCAGCGGCTCGCCGACGATCTCGCGGATGATCATGCGCGGATTGAGCGATGCATAAGGGTCTTGGAAGATCATCTGCATCTTGTTGCGTGTCTGGCGGAGCGGCTCGCCCTGGAGCGTGGTGAGGTCCTGCCCTTCAAAATAGACGTGCCCCGCAGTGGCCGGATAGAGCTGCAAAACAACGCGGCCAGTGGTGGATTTGCCGCAACCGCTCTCCCCCACCAGCCCCAGCGTTTCCCCGCGGCGCACGTCAAACGACACCCCATCTACCGCGCGAATGGCCCCCACCTGCCTTTGCAAGACCCCGCGGTGGATGGGGAAGTGTTTCTTCAGGTTCTCGACGCGAACGAGGACGCTGCCATCTGCGCCCATCCCAGGCCTGGAAGTTTCAGCGGTCATAGCGCGGTTTCCCTCGCTTGACGTCCCACCAGCACGCCACCTCGTGTCCGACTTCGACGGCCTGGAGCGGCGGATTTTCTGCGCGGCAGCGGTCGTAAGCATAAGGACAACGGGGCGCGAACGGGCAGCCTTTGGGCGCGGTGAGCATGTCCGGCGGCAGCCCCTCAATGTTCACTAAGCGGTCAGCCCGGCGTTGGTCAACGCGCGGCAATGAACCCAGCAAGCCCTGGGTATAAGGATGCTGGGGGTCGGCGTAGATGTCCTTGACCGGCGCGCGCTCGATAATGAACCCGGCGTACATCACCATCACCCGCTGCGCTAACCCGGCGACAATGCCTAGGTCGTGCGTGATCCAGATGATGGACATGCTCAACGTCTGACGCAGGCGTTTGACCAGGTCAATAATCTGCGCCTGGATGGTCACGTCGAGCGCCGTCGTCGGCTCGTCGGCGATAAGAATTTCTGGGGAGCAGGCCAGCGCCATGGCGATCATCACGCGCTGACGCATACCGCCGGAGAACTGATGCGGGTAATCCTCCAGGCGCGTTTCAGCGCTGGGGATGCCGACCAGGCGGAGCAATTCAATGGCGCGGTCTTGCGCCTGCCTGCGATCCATGTCCTGATGCAAAATCAGCGGCTCCATCAATTGCTTGCCGATGGTCAGCACCGGGTTGAGGGAGGTCATCGGGTCTTGAAAAACCATGCCGATCTGCGCGCCGCGAACGCTGCGGATCTCTTCGGGCGGCATCGCCAGCAGATCTCTGTCCATGAAGAGCGCCTGCCCGTTGACGATTTCTCCTGGCGGTTGGGGGATCAATCGCAGCAGGGTGAGCATCGTCACACTCTT
>DATDRS010000337.1:0-7670 GCA_035291605.1 Anaerolineales bacterium
CCGCCCTGGGCCGTGCCCGTGTGCGACCGCGTGGGATAGAGCTTGGAGATGACCGCCACTTTGGCGGACCTGGAGGCGTGCAGGGCGGCCATCAGCCCGGCCCCCCCCGCGCCCACGATCACTGCGTCGAATTGGTGAAATCGAGTCATAGTTCTCCGTGAACCAGGTCTAATTTCCGCCCGGCCGCATTTGGCTGAGGGCGTTGAATTTGCGCTGGAATTCCTCCGGGTCTTGTTTCAAGCTGCGCGCGCCAAACTGCGGCAGAATTTCCCGGAAGCGGCTTGCCAGCCTCTCCCAGTCAATGCGCCTGGCGGCGAGCAAGGCTAATACATCGGCAAAATCCTGCTCCGTCCCGCGCTCGAGCTTGCTCAGGGCAGTGCTGTACAGGTCAAAGTGAAAAACTTCCAATCCGCCAAACCGCCCGATGAACTCGCATCGGTCACGATAGCCCGCCGGTAATGGGATGAAATCGGCGGGCGAGACTTGTTCGACGTTGACCGATAAAGTCTCCTTCAACTCGCGGATGGCCTGCACCAACTGCGTTTCGTCAGCCGGGGCAACTTCAAGGGTCAAATCAATATCCAGCGTCCGCGCCCGCAGGCCTTCAAAGACAATCGTCGTGCCCCCCACGAGGTAAAGCCGTCCCTTCCCCCGGTAATGTTCGCCCAGGCGGCGCAGAAAGGTTTCGATCCGCTGCCGGTCAACCGGCGCCCGCCCGCTCATAGGAATGCGCCTGAAATTTCAACGAGGCCAAAACGTGCGTCATCACACCGTGATATTCAGCCAGACGATTATAGGCTTCCGGCGTTTGCCGCCTATGCCAGTCGGCCAGCGCGTACAGGCCCGGTTTGCCAAAGCCTTCCCGCGCCGAGGGCAAGTCCAACCGGGCGGAATAGATGTCAGGCAAATCGGGAAAGTCACCCAGATATAGCTTCAGCTGAGTGCGCCAGAAATTTTGAAGATACACCGCCGCCATGTAGCGCGCCACAAGCTCGACAACAGCCGATGCGCGGTTTCCACTCAACCGAACCAAAACGTCTGGAACAGAAGCTGCCAATTCAGGGTTGAGCAAAAACAATCCGGTCAGCGTCGAGCGCAACCGGGCATCGTCGTGCGCCGCCAGGCTGGCAATCAGTGTCTCGTCCGGGACAGGCTCGCCTTGAGCATCGCTCGGCGCGAGCCAGTCCACCCCGCGCTCACGCAGGGCGGCGACCAGCGTCTCGCGGTCGTGAATCAGAGGCATGGCGGCTACTGACTCACCCCGCCGACGATGGCGACCGCGCCGATGGCGGTGATGACCAGCCAGCCGACGAACGTGAGCCAGTGGGCGGCCTTGTTCCAGCCAGGAGGCTTAATGTAGTCGTCCACGATGCCGCGCAGGCCGTTCATGCCGTGCCCAAAGGCGAAAGCCAGCAGGGCAATGTCGTATACTCGCCAGCCCAACGTGGCCCAACGCATCGCCACAAAGTCAATGTCAATCGCGTGAACGCCCACCAGCACGTCCAGGATCAAAACGTGAATCCACACGAGTGGGATGAGCAGGCCGCCGCTCCAGCGCATGAAGAGCCACGAGTAGGTTTCGAGATTCCGCGCCGGGACCTTGACCGCCCGCTCCAGGACGAGCCGTTCGGTCGAAGCGCCATAGACCAGCACAGCCAGGATGACGATAAAGATAATCGGGATCGAGATGAGCGAGAAGTTCGAGACCGCCTCCACGTTGACGGTCCCCTCGGGCGCGCACTGGCAGAAGTTGTGCCAGTATAAGTTGCGCCCCATGAAGTAAGCCGCCGGAAGCCACAGCACAAAGGTGGTCGCCGTCACGCGCCAGAACGAGCTTCGCTCGGCGTGCTTGGACCACCAGTGGGGGAAGGTGTCGTTGAGGATGATCTTCAGGCCGTTGACGCCGTGAAACAGCACCGCCGCCACGAGCAGGATCTCGCCGAACATGAACGGCGTGCTGCGGTAAAGGTCAATGGCGTGGCTGTACAGGCTGGGGAAAAAGTAAACGGTGGCGGTGTCAAGGATGTGAACGGCGAGGAAGAGCAGGGTGCCAAGCCCGGCCAGCCGATGGCCGAGGTAACTGAGATGGCCTTCGCGGCCCCGGTAAAGCAACCCTTCCATGAAACTGGACACGAGGGCAGTCATAGGTCTTTGGTCTCCTGAAGTTTAGTGGGCGCGGGGAATTGTATCACCACCGTATCGAAAACCCAACAGTGGGCGTAAGCCGTAACGAGTGAAGCGCAGGAGGAGCGCCACGCTGGCGAAGAAGGCGACCACGCCGAGGAGGGGGAACAGCCCGTAGGCCGCGCCGAGGGTGAGGTACCACCACCACGGACCGATGGGGAGATTGGACGCAAAGAAATAGACGACGGCGGCGAAGGGCAGGACGCCCGCAAGGCCCAGCGCGACGTTCAACGCTTTGCGCCAGGGGCGCTCGTGCGGCTCAATCCAGATCCACGCATAGGCGGCTGCGCCGAGCAGGCCGGAAGCCGCAAAGCCATTGAGATACCACACGACGATCACCAGCGTCGAGAAAATCAGCAACAGAGTCAAGCGGCGCTGCGGGACGTCGAGGAGGTCGGCCAGGCGGCCCCAGCCCCGAAAAGGCCGGAAGGTGAGCCAGCCGAACAACGCCATCCCCCCGTAGATGACGAGCACGGCCCACCACGCCGGGTTCAGCAAAAACGGGTCGCGCGGACTGGCCGGGAACATCTCATAGCGCGGCAGGAAGCCGAGGCGCACGAGGCTGAAGGCAATGGCATAGCCGTCCAGCCCGATGATCCACAGGCCCATGAACGCCGTAAACTCCGGCTGCAGCTCGTCCCGGCGCGGGCGGGCTGTGCGCCAGGCCAGAAACGCGGCGAGGAACAACGGCGCGAAGAGCAGCAACTGCAATCCGTCCAACACCTCGCCGGGGAGATAGTGCGTGCGGCTGAGGCGGAGGTAGTGCGCCTCGTTCTCCGGGATCGAGTCGAGCCTGTCTACAGAGCGGATCCAGATTTCGGCCGCCCGGCCATAAGCGGCAAACGCCGAAGCGTACAGTTTATCCGGCGTGTCCTGGGGGGTGTGGTATTCGGCGCGCCAGTTCGCGGCGTCGGTCGGTTCGCCGCCGAAATTCACCGCCGCGACGCCCGCGCGCAGATAGGCCGCGTAATCCGCCGCGCCGATAGGGACGGCGCGATACAGATATTCGAAGAGGCCATCGGCTTCGCCCGCCGGGACGCCCGCGGCCTCGATGGCGCCCAAGCCGACCTGCCGGAGCCACAGCGGGGTGTAGCCGCGCCGCAGGCCGACGCTGCTCAGGTTGATGCGCTTCAATTCGCGCGCGCTGAGGTAATCCAGATCGAGCACGGCGACGATTTTATCCCGGCCAGGGAAGCGCTCGACGAAATTCTTGGCGCCCCAGAAACTGCCGTACTCCTCCGAGTCCGAGGCCATGAAGATGAGCGTGCGCTGGTGCGGCGCGCCCGCAAAAACGCGCGCGAGCTCGAGCACCGCGCCAACGCCTGAGGCGTCGTCGGCCGCGCCGGGGATGCCTGTCTGCGGGACGTCGTAATGGGCAGTGACGAGGATGATCTCGTCGCGGCGGGCATCGCCGGCCGTGCCGGGGGACGCAGCCCAGACCTGCACGCCGCGGCGCTCTTGCGAGGCGACGACGACGGTGAAGGGGAGGGTCTCGACCGGCAGGCCTGAATTCATGAATTGGCGGATGAGCCAGCCTTGCGCGCGCCGGCTCGTCTCAGAGCCGACGACGCGGTCGGGGTAATCCACCGCCAGTCGGCGCGCGGCGCTGAGGGCGCGGTTGGCTTCGAAGCGCGTCGGGGCGGCGCTGATGGGCGCGGAGGGGACAGGCCGGGCCAAGGCCGCCGCCAGGAGGCCCACCAACGCCAGGGTCAGCGGCAGGCTGAGCGCGAGGCTTATTTTGTCACGGCGGCTCATGGAGGCGCGTCAGACGCCGAGGTTGAGGCGACCGCTCTGGTAGAGTTCGAGGAAGACCTCGACCATCGTGGGGTCGAATTGCGTTCCAGCGCGCTTGAGGATTTCGTTGAGGGTAAATTCAGATGTCAGGGCGCGACGATAAGGGCGGTTGCTCGTCATGGCGTCGAAGGTGTCCACCACCGCCAGCAGGCGGCCTTCCTGGGGGATCTCCGTCCCGCCCAGGCGCACGGGGTAGCCGTGCCCATCCCAGCGTTCGTGGTGATAAAGCACGTAGGGCAGGGTAGCCTGGAGATGGTCAATGCCGGCGAGCATTTGGGCGCCGACCTCCGGGTGCCGCTTCATAAGAGCCCACTCGGCGTAGAGAAGTTTCTTGCGCTTGTTGAGGATGCGGCGGGGGATGTAGATTTTGCCCAGGTCGTGCAGCAACGCGCCGAACTCCAAAATCGCCAGCGCTTCGCTGCCCCAGCCGAGGAGGCGGGCCATTTCGCGCGCGTAGGTCTGCACGCGTTCGATGTGGCCGCGGGTGTAGCGGTCGCGGGCCTCGACCACGTTGGCGAGCATGATGACGGTTTGCAGGTGGGCGGAACGGGTGTCGAACAGCTCGACGATCCGGCGGCGGTCGAGCTTGGAGCGCACGGCGTCCATCAGGTCGCTCGGTTCAAAGGGCTTGAACAGATAATCGTCGGCGCCGAGGATGCGCGCGGTAGAGGTGGCCAGGCGCTCGGTGCGGGCGCTGAGGAACAAAAAGGGGACCGCCGCCCCGGCCGGATGGGCGCGCACCGCCTCCAGCAGGGCAAAGCCATCCATACGGGGCATCATCACGTCGGACAGGATCAGGTCGGGTGTTTCACGCTCAAAGGCTTCGAGCGCTTCTTGGCCGTTCGCGGCGCACGTCACGCGATAGCCCTCGGATTCAAGGATTTCGCGCATGACGTTGAGCAAGGTGAGGTTGTCTTCAGCGAGCAGGAGATGAGAGGTCAAAGCGATTCACACCATTCCGCCTCGGGGGCGCGCTAGGGGCTAGTATAGCATGACTCGCTGATTCGTCTTATTTGGTCAGGCCGATTTTGCGCTGTATAATCCCTCATCATGGAGGCCGCTATGGAACCGATCCAGTTGAGCGAAGAACAGAAGAAGGCGCTGGCGTGGGTCGAGCGCGCCGGGGCCGTCAGCCCGAGCCAGTTGGCCGCGCAGACGAAGATGCTTCCGCAGGACACGTGGGACATGCTGAACAAGCTCGCCGAGCTGGGGCTGATCGTGATGCGCGAGGACCCCGACAGCGTGGACGGCGTGCTGGTGTTCGCCACCATGACGACGGCCCAGCAGGTCAAGAAAGGTTAGCCGATGGGCGCGCCAGACCTGCGCCGCCGTTTCAACCTCGGCCTGGCTTTCTGGCTGGTCATGCTGGCCGCCGCCGCCCTCTTCCTCGCCTCCCCGCTCGATCCAATGAATATCGCCCCCGGCGTGGTCGCCGCGCAAAAGGATTTGAAAGCGGCGATCATACTGCTCGCCCCTTACCTGCTGGTCAGCGGGCTCGGCGCCGGAATGGGGCTGGCCGAGCTGGCCTCCACCTTCGGCGAGTATCCGCGCGAGGCGATCGCCACCCGCTGGGGGCAGTATCTCATCTGGCTGAACGCCATCGCCGCGGTGGGGGCGTTCTTCGTCGTCAAGCAGTACACCCCGCCCGACACCAATATTCTTCTCCTCACCCTCAGCGTGGGAGTGGGGTTCCCCGCGCTCATTCGCACCAAGTTCACGCTCGCCAAACAATTCGACGGCGAGGGCAAGGAAGACCTGAGCATCAACCTCGGCTGGCTGTACGACAAGTTCCAGTACCTGTGCAAGGTGCAGATCGACCTGGAATTGATGACGTACCGCCGCACCCAGGTGGACCGCCTGCTGGCGCGCTACTCGACGGTGCAGGAGCTGTATCAGACCGCGATTTACACGGCGAAAGCGCGGGCGACGCTGAGCAAAGAAGAGGAAGAGGCCAAACTGGCCGAACTCGAGAAGATCATTGACCCGAAAGTCCCGCCCGAGGTGGCGCGAATGGAACTGGGCCTGCTGATCCTGGAGTTGGGCGGCGTGGCCTACGTGGATTTACTGGTCCGGGCGCGCGACTTGGCCCCCGCCTCCCGCGCGGGAGGCGCGGAAGCCCCCGGAGAAGCCGCGGCGAAGAAGCCGCCTTCCACGGACACGCTCGTCAAGAAACTGGTCGAGCTGCCGCTGGAGGAACTGGTGACCGTCTCCCAGGACGTGCTCAAATCGGACGAGGACGACGAGTGGATTAAGCAGGCCGCCTCACCGGCGCAGGGGATCACGGCGGTGCGGCAAAAGGCCCCTATCGCCTACTATCTCGTGGAACATGCCGGGGCCGAAGCGGTGGCCGAGGTGCTGGCGAAGCGCGAGTAGTCAAACAAAAATAATTCGGATAAGCCGGGGGGTGTTCGAGTTTGTCTTTGGCGCGAGGCCGTGCTATATTCGTCACTGTTCCCGCGCCGCGGGGTTAAATATGACAATGACGGAGCTGTTTTCCCCGGCCCGCGCGGCAGGCGCATCTTCCCCTGCCGGGCGGCCGTCCGAAATGCGAAAGGAGGTGAATGGCGGCTTGACGTGCTGACTGCGCCGAGCTTGCATCCCGTGATGCGAGGCGGCGCTTATTTTTTTCTCGCAGACTCGAACGAGCTTTTTCATCAGAACGCCTCACTCGGAGGAGAATCAACATGGCTAACATGAAAAGCAAGTCGCGCGAAGAGATCATTCGCGAGGACGTCAAGACCCTGCACGGCCTGGGCTACGCCCAGCAGTTGTTCCGCGAGATGGGCGGGTTCTCCAACTTCGCCATCTCGTTCTCGATCATCTCGATCCTCACCGGGGCGATCATCCTGTACGGCTACGGCCTGAAATTCGCCGGGCCGATCATCAACACTGTCGGCTGGCCGCTGGTGAGCCTCTTCACCCTCGCCGTGGCCGCCTCCATGGCCGAAATCGCCTCGGCCTACCCGACGGCCGGCGGGCTGTACTACTGGGCCTACCGCCTCAGCGGCAAGACCTGGGCCTGGGTCACGGCCTGGCTCAACATGCTCGGCCAGATCACCATCACCGCCGGCATCAACATGGCCGCCGCGATATACATCACCGGCTTGTTCACGCTGCTCTTCAACGTCCCCGGCGATGCGACCGTGCCGATCCTGGGGGCGGTGAACGGCTGGAACTTCTGGCTGTTCGTGATGATCATCATCATGATCCCCCAGGTGCTCATCAACGTGATGGGCATCAAGTTGACCGCCCTGCTCAACGACTTCAGCGTGTATTGGCACATCGGCGGCGTGCTGGTCATGGCGCTGCTGCTGACGATCTTCGGCAAGTACCACAACAGCCTGGCGTTCATGTTTTCCACGACCCAGACGGTGTCGCCCGCCGACGTGCACGCAACGTTCTTCATCGGGCCGCTCGAGGTGAACTCGATCATGACGCGGATCATCCCCGGTTTGGGCAGCCTGTACGGCGCCGGCATTTTCGCCTTCGCCTTCGTGCTGGCCCTGCTGCAGGCGCAGTGGACCTACACTGGCTACGACGCTTCGGCGCACATGGCCGAGGAGACCTACCTGGCCCGCATGAACTCGGCCTGGGGCGTCTTCCTGTCAGTGGCGGTCTCGGCGGTCGTCGGCTACATCTCGCTGCTGGCCCTGACCAATTCCATCCCGCCGGACAAGATCGCCGACACGGCC
>DATDRS010000338.1:0-2624 GCA_035291605.1 Anaerolineales bacterium
CCAGCCACAGCCACATCCCGTTCAGCGAGTAGTGGTAAGTAAAGGGGAATTGCATGGCCGCGCCGAGCGCATCCACGAAATACCGCGCGCCTAACATGCTGAGCGGCACGGCCTGCGCCCAACTGAGGAGGCCGAGCATCAATCCCTCACCCATGAAGATGAGCGCCACGTCAAGCGATGAGGCTCCGACAGCGCGCATCACGCCGATCTCGCGGCGGCGCTCCATCACGTTGATCGAAAGCGTGCCTGAGAGTCCGATGCCGCCCACGATGGCCACCAGAGACGTCATCATCTGCAGCAGCCCGCCGATGATGTTCCAAAGAACGCTGAACAGGCGGCGGTTCTCGATCATCCCGGCGGAAAGTGTGACGTCTATGCCCTGCGACCCAAAGTAGTTCAGCAGCGCCTTCTTGACGCGCTCCTGCGCCTCGAAGGTGTCTTCCCGGGTGCCCACCTGGGCGACCGTCGCCCGCCCGGCCTGGTGCAGGTCGGCGGCCAGCACGTCGCGCCGCATGAAGACTGTGTCCTCTAGTCCCCCTATCCCGATGTCAAAGGCCAGCCCCACAATTGTCCACGTGGTCTCTTTGCCTCCGCCGAGGTTGAACACCACCTGGTCGCCGAGGCCCAGGCCCATGTCCCGCGCCAGTTTTTGGTTGAAGACCACCGCGTGCCCATCCGCCGGATCGAGCCATCGTCCGGCCTTCAGGGAGGCATGGTACAGCTGGGTCCCGTCGGGGGGCCCGCGCACCTCCACCGTGTATTCATTCGCCAACCCGGTTAATCCGGGCCGGTGGGCTTTCGCCTGCAGATAGACCCACATCTCCACCTGGTCCACTTCGGGATTCGTCCAGAGGGCTGCCTCGGTTTTGGCGATCCGATGAAAGCGGTCGAAGGCGAAGATGACATCGTAATCCTGCGATTCCAGGACGTCGTTAATGGTGCCAAAGAAAGAGTCGCCGGTCGTCACGACCATCATGAACACCGCCCCGGCGGAGAGCAGCGTGATCTCGGTGAGCGCGACGCGCCAGAGGCGCCGGAAAGTGTTGCGCAGCATGAGCGTGACCAGGCGCGGCAGGCCGTGCACCTGCCCCATGAGTTTGTCAATGCGTCCGCCGCCGTAACGCCCCTTGCCCACCCCGTAGGCGGCGATCGCCTCGCGCACCGAGATGCTCACCCCCTGCAGCACCGGCCAGAGCGCGGCCAGCAGCGGCGTGAGCAGCCCCACCCCGGTCTGATACAAAAACGACGCGGGCAGAATGCGGAATGGAGCGACCGGGACATTCAAGGCCGTGAGCCAGAACATCGCCATGTAATAACCGATGAGCATCCCCAAAGGCACGGCCACGACGAGGCTTAAGCAGCCATACACGGCCACCCCGGCCAGGTAGAGCGTGGCAATTTGCTGCCGCTCGGCGCCGATGGTCTTCATGATGCCGATCTGCGTCACCTGCTGGGCGATGACGGCGTTGATCGTGTTGATGACCAGCGTCACGCTCAGGGCCAGCGAGAGGATCGCCATGACGACGAGGATCGTCGTCAGGCCGTCAAGAAAGGTCTGGGATTGCGCCCGGTCCGGATCCTGGAACTGCGCCAGCGACAGGGTCTCGATGGCCCGCGCCGCGCCGAGCCGTTTCAGTTTGTCCTCGACCGCGTCCGCCGCGCGTTGGGCTGCCTCCCGGCTGTATTCCGGGATGGTGAAGCGCAGGTGGTTGAAGTTGCGCAGGCCGACGAGTTGCCCGGCGGTGTCGCGGCTGACGTAGAAGGAAGGCTTGTTGGTGAAGCTGAAAGGCGGGGGCGACTGCGCCGGGTCGCGCAGCGTCCCGGCCATGCGCAGGGGCACGGCGTTGTTGTTGACTTCGACGTACAGCGTCCCGCCGATGGACGGCGCGCCGTAATAGGCCTGCTGCCCGTGCTCGACGACGATCTCGTCGGGGCCGGGCCACTCGCCCGATTTCCACTCCAGCAGGTCGAATTTCTGGTGGTCGTAATCGGCCAGCGCGGTAAGCGTGGCGTCCTGCCACTCACCCTCCCGCTGGGGCTTCCAGCGGATGTTGGCGGTGATCCAGCCCTCGGCGTCGTCCACTTCGGGCAGGCGCGCGACGGCCTCGACGGCATCGTCGTCCAGCGGCACGGCGAAGGTCATGCGCACGTGCGCCGAGCGGTTGGCCTGGCGCGACAGGGCCATCTGCTGGTTGAGGAAGGTGCTGCTGGAGGTGGTCATCCCCAACGCCAGCACGCCGACGGCGATGCTCAGCACGACCAGCAGCGTGCGGCCCTTGTGGTTCCACAGATCACGCCAGACTTTGCGGAAAGCGATGCTCATGGGTGAGGGGTGACGAGTGGCAAGTGACAGGTGACACATTTCGCGTCACGCGTCACTCATACGCCAGGCTTTCCCGCACGCTGATCTGGGTGGCGCGCCGCGCGGGGAACCACGAGGCGGCGAGGGCCAGCGCCACGATAATCCCCAGCCAAATCCAGGTCCCGGTCCACGAGTAACTGTAGAAGAAAGGAAAGTTCAGCGCCTGTCCCAAAGCCTCCACAAAGTACCGCGCGCCGAGGAGGCTGAGCGGCACGGCCTGCGCCCAGCTGAGGAGGCCGAGGAGCAGCCCCTCGCCCATGAA
>DATDRS010000339.1:0-10336 GCA_035291605.1 Anaerolineales bacterium
CTGCCGCTCACGATGGTATTAAAATCATAGAGACTGGTTCCGCCCAGCCCGTTCACAAAGTAGGGAAAATCATCCCGCAGGATGCGCTCGTAATCGTGGTCGTGCCCGGCCAGGACGACCGAGGCCCCCCATGCCTGGTACGGCCATTGCAGGGCCTCCGTCGGTCCGTGCGGACCGGAGGAGAAGGGTGGATGATGCATGTAAACCAGCTTCCACGGCGCAATCGAGGCAGCCAATTCATTCTGTAACCAGATGGCTTGCGCAGAGGTGTACACAATTCCATCCGGCTCGTCGGAATCGCTGTCAACGGCGAAGAAGTGCGCCGGCCCCCAGGTGAAATCATAGTAGCGCTCGTTGCCGGGCAAAGTGAAATAGTCGAGATAGGGCTGCGCATCAGGAGTGCGCCAATCGTGGTTGCCCAGCGACGGGAAGAAGCGATTCGTCGTCGCGCCCGCGCCATAAATGCCCGTATACGGGGAGATGAAGCCGTGATAATACTGGCCGATGTTCTTGTCAATCGTCGAGGCCGCGCCGTCGGGATAGTTATTGTCGCCGACCGTGATCACGAAATCTGGCGACCAGCTCTTGGCTAAGTTCGCCACATCCAGTTCCGCCTGCCCGGCCGTGCCATAGTCGCCGATGACGGCAAAGCGAATCGCCGGGTTGCCGGCCTGAACCGGCCCGACCGTGACCCGGTCGCCTGGATAGATCAGCAGCGCAAACAGACACAGGGCTATCAGGCGGCGCATTTTCCAATCCATAACAGGATAATCTACTTCACCATGCTTCTGCGTGTCATGACGTATAACCTGTATTTCGGCGGCGCAGGCCGCCTGGATGCCATTCACGCCGTCGTCGCCCACGAGCGGCCGGATACGATCACGTTCACCGAGGCTGACGATCAGCGGGTCGTGGTCGAGCTCGCCGGGAGGCTGGGGATGGAGCACGTTTGGGCAAAGGGCAGCGGTGACCGCCACATTGCCCTGCTGTCTCGCTTCCCCATCCGCGAGTGGCGCATCTACAATCGCCCGCCGCTTACCCAGGCTGTCCTCGCCACCAAACTGCTCATCTCTGATCTCCATTCTCCCATCACACTCTACAGCCTCCACCTCCTCCCCTTCCTCCTCTTCCCTTTCGAGCTTCAACGCGCCCGCGCTCTGCGCGCCCTGCTCAAAATAATTCGGCGCGCTCCTCCCGGCCCGCATCTCATCCTCGGCGATGTGAACGCCATCGCGCCCGGCGACCGCGTGCTGCAGCACAAAAACCCCGCCCGGATGCGCCGGGTGATGGCGCTCCAGGCCAACCTTATCTTCCGATGGGCTATCCCCGTCCTCCTGCGTGCGGGATACGTGGACTGTTACCGCGCCGCTCATCCCAACCTCTACCCACCCGAGCATCCTGAGCGGAGACCCGCAGGGGCGCAGTCGAAGGAAGCGGCGGCGGCAGAGGCCGACGGCTTCACCTGGTGGACGATCAACCGCACCACGCGCTACGACTACATCTTCGCCGACCCGTGGTTCGCCGCCCGCCTGCGCGCCTGCCGCGTGGGCGATGACCTCGCCGAGGCCCGGAGCGCCTCCGATCATTTCCCGGTTATCGCGGATTTCGATTTATGACCGAGTGCTTCCAGCCGCTACCTCGGATATAATCATTATATCCCACCCGTCTGCTGATCCGTTCCATCCGTTGACCACACCTGCCGTCTCCACCTCCGGTCTCGCCCACACTTTCCCGACCCCGCGCGGCCCGGTCCATGCCCTGCGGGACGTGAACCTGAGGATTGAGCCGGGCCAGTTCTTCGGGCTGTTCGGGCCGAACGGCGCGGGCAAGACGACCCTCATCCGCATCCTGGCTACGCTCATCCTACCTACAGGCGGCGCGGCGCAGGTTCACGGCTTCGACGTGGCGCGTGAGCCGGCCCGCGTCCGCGCGCTCATTGGCCTGGTCTTCAGCAGCGAAAACTCTTTTTATGGCCGCTTGACCGGGCGGCAAAACCTGGAGTTTTTCGCCGCCCTGCAGAACCTTTCGCGCGCAGACGCCCGCCGCCGCGCCAGTGAACTCTTTGAGCTTTTCGGCCTCGCCGCCGCCGCCGATGCCCCTTTCCAGACCTACTCGACGGGCATGCGCCAGAAGCTGAACGTCGCCCGCGCGCTCCTGCACAACCCGCCCGTGCTGTTCCTCGACGAGCCGACCAAAGGCATGGACGTGCTCACCGCCGCGACCCTGCGGACGCTGCTGCGCGCCGAGCTCGTCGAGCGCCAGCGCAAGACGGTCGTGCTCACCACGCACGACCTGGAAGAGATGGAATCCATGTGCGACCAGGTCGGCATCCTGGAACAGGGCCAGTTGCGCGCAGTGGGCGCGCCCGCCGACTTGATCCGCGAGGCCAGCGCAAGCGTCGTCTATCGCCTCGAGCTGGTCGGCGGAGTGAACGGTCTCGCCGAGCATCTGGCCGCCCTGCCCATCGTCGAGTCGGTCGCCATCGCCTCGCAGACCGAGAGCGCCACGGTCCTCGACCTGACTTTTACCGACTCGCTCGCGCCAGAGCGCGACTTGTGGCAGGCCCTGCTCGCGCACGCGCAGCGCGTGAAGATCAAACGCTTTGGCCCGAAAGATGACGGCCTGGCGAGGTTGCTTAAACGTTAGTGAGACTCGCGACTACTTGTTCTTACAGCCGCCGCCCGAAAAATGTCCGCGCTCCCTTCTATCCCTGAGTCCAGACTGCTTACCCCGGCAAAACTGCTGGCCTTCATCCAGCGCGGTTTCCTGCACGCGAGCAGTTACCGCCTTAACTTCTTCGGGGCCTATGTCGGCACGGCGCTGAGCGTCGTCTTCTTCGCCATCCTCGCCCGCTTCTACGGGAACGCGCGGCCTGCCGCACTCGCGCCCTACGGCGGCGACTACTTCACTTTCCTGCTCATCGGCGGCGCGTTTGCGCGCTATCTCAGCCTGGGTATGCGCCACTTTGGCCGGGAATTGGAACTTGAGCTCGCCGTCGGGACGATCGAGCCGGTGATGGTGACGGCAACCCCTCCGGCCCTGGCCCTGCTGGGTCCCTCATTGTGGACCTTGCTCGAAGGAATCGCTCTAATGATCGGGCAGATCGCGCTGGGCGCGCTGTTCTTCGGCGCGGACTTCTCGCGCGCCAACTGGCCGGCCGCGCTCGTCGTCGGCGCGCTGGCCTTCGTCGCGCTCAACGCCTGGGGCATCATCTCGGCGGCCTTCGTGCTCGTGTTCAAGCGCGCCGAGCCGCTGGGCTGGCTGGTGGATGTGACGCTCTTTATGCTCGCCGGGGTGTATTTCCCGGTTCAAATCCTGCCGGCCGTCCTGCAAGTCTTCGCCTACGCCCTGCCGCTCAGTCATGCCCTTGAAGGCCTGCGCTTGGCCCTCATGCACGGCGACTCGCTCGTCGAACTCTGGCGCTACGTCCTCATCCTGCTGGGTTTCGATCTTTTTCTGCTGCCCGCCAGCCTGATTGCCTTTCGAGCCGGGTTGAACCACGTCAAAAGGACCGGCAGCCTGGGGCATTACTGAATGCACGCCCGCCTCGTGACCCGCGCGGCCCCTCGTGTTTGGGCGCCGTCCCTCCCTCAAAGGATCGCGGTGTCTGCCGCCGTTTTCTTCGCCGCGATGTACGTGGTCACGGCCATCCCGCGCATTCTCTATCCCTATGACCTCGATTTCATCGAAGACAGCCTGCTCATGCAGGCTCTGCGGTTTGCTCAGGGCCAGCCTGTCTTCGTCCCGCCGAACGCCGATTTCGACCCGCATGTTTACATGCCGCTCTACGCCTGGCTCGGCGGCTTGCTGTTCAACATCACCGGGCCGAGTTTCGTTCCGCTGCGCCTGCTCTCATTCGGGGCCACACTCGCAACCGCTTCACTCATCTACTGGATCGCCCACCGCGAAAGCGGTTTGCGCTGGATCGCCATGACCTGCGCCGGGTTGCTGTTAGGCGGTTACCGCATCAGCGGTTTCTGGTACGAACTGGCCCGCGTGGACTCGCTCTTTGTGGCTCTCGCCCTCGCCGGGTTGACAGCTGGCATTTATGCCCCACGCGCCTATAAGGGATGGCTGCTCGCCGCGTGCCTGGCAGCGCTCGCCTTCTTCACCAAACAAACCGGCCTGCTCGTCGGCGCCGGCCTGGCCGGTTATCTGTTCCTGGTCATTGGCCGCCGGGCTTGGGTGTTTGTCACGCTCTACGGCGCGCTGATCGTCCTCCCGCTCCTGGCGGCCAATGGCCTCACGGACGGCTGGTTCTTCTACCACATCTTTCGCCTCGCCTCCGGCGACCCGGTTGAAGCGGGCCGCGTCGTTCGTTACATTGCCGTTGAGTTATTCGGGCAGATGGCGGGCTTGAGCCTCACAACGATGGTCGCCGTCATTTTGGGCCTGCGCCGGAGGGGCAGGATCATCTTCCTTGACCAACCCTGGCTCGTTGGCATGGCTGCGGCCATCATCATCAGTGGAACAGGGCGCGCTTCGGTAGGCGGCAATCTGAACAACCTGATGCCAGCCTACGCCTTATTGTGCCTGGCGCCCGCGCTCCTCGTGCGCGAGTGGCGCCATCAGCCTCAAGATGACGTCTGGTCACGCTGGCGTAATCCTCTGCTCGCAGGCATCGTTCTGCTTCAATTGACTCTGGGGGCGTACTATCCCCCCCGCTATATTCCCACCGCCGCCATGCGCGCAAGCGGCGACCGGTTGATTCAGCGCATCGCCAGCCTGGACGGACAGGTTTTGGTCATGATGCACCCTTACTACGCCCTGCTTGCGGGCAAGGAGCCCGCGGCCCAAATCGCGGCGTTATGGTACGTCCGCGAGCGCGGCCAACACCCACTTCCGGCTGACTTCGTGCGCCGCATCCAGGGCCAGTATTATTCGGCGATTATCTCGGACGAAAGTTTTTTCGAGACTGAGCCAGTGCTTCAAGATTTGATCGCGAAGTATTATGCGAAAAGCCAAATACTCGCCGTGAGCGAAGCGCCGCCGACCACGACGGGCATGGCCGTCCGACCACAGGTGATTTATCTCCCCAGGCAGCCGTGAACGAAAAACTCCTCGCCGCCGCCCGGCTGATGACCGCCACCCTGCATCTCGCCGCCGCCCCGGCTGAGGTCGCCGTCCGACTCGCCTCGGCCGGCGATGTGGACTGGTCCCGGCTGGCCCATCACGCCGACGGGCACACGCTCACCCCCCTGCTGTACGACACGTGGAGAAAGGCCGAGGCCATCGCTTTCCTCCCGCCAGATACTCGAGAGCGGATGGCGAAGGCCTATGCCGATAACGCAACTCGCAACATGCGCATCCGCGACGAACTTCTCGAAGTGCACCGTCTCCTCGCCGGCGCCGGCGTCCTGCACCTCGTCCTCAAAGGCTGGCCGCTCGTCGAGCGCCTCTATTCTGACCCTGCGCATCGCTACATGTCTGACCACGACTTCCTGGTTCCCGCCGGCTGCGCCGAGATCGGGCATCAAGCCCTGCGGGCTGCCGGGTTCCGCCCATTACCGGCGAAAGACGAGTGGATCGAGAAACACCTGCCCTCACTCTGGCGCAATGATGGTTATGCGTGGGATGGCTATCTATACGACCCCAACTATCCGCGTCCCGTAGAACTGCATGTCCGTCTATGGGAATACGGTTGGCGCGGGTTGAGCGTGCGCGATTTGCCGGATCTGTGGGCGGAGGCCCGGATGATCTCTGTAGCCGGCGCGCCCATGCAGGTCCTCTCCGACGAGAACATGGTCGTGCATCTTGCCATGCACTTCGCCGGGCATCTTGTCGAGCGCGAGGCGCGCTTGAACCAGCTCCTGGATTTAGCCCGCTTCGTTCAGCAGGCGTCCTCGCTCGACTGGGAGTTGATCGTCGCGCGGTCTGCTGCGGCCCGCGTCAGCCGCTTCGTCTACGCCTCGCTGCAGCTGGCGCACGAAGTTTTCGGATCGCCGCTCCCGCCCGGTGACGCCTGGCCACAGTTGGGAAAACAAACCCCGCCTAACTTTCGCAGGTGGCTGGAAACACAGGGCGCTGAGGATGTCCTGACCTCAGACTATCGGCGGCGCGAGAAAGGCAGGGACTACCAGCTCACGTTCCTCGCCGCCGGCTCACTGGCGGAACGGCTGAGCATCGTCCGTTTTGCGGCGTTTCCGCCCGCCGGGCAGTTGATGGCGAAATACAAGCTGCGCCGGCGCTGGCTCAGCCCCCTGCTCTACCCGCGCCACATCGCCGAGCGTGTGAGGGACTACGGGCGCGCCTGGTTAGGGCAAATTCCCGATTGATCCACGGACGAGAAGCCACGCTTCGCGTCGCGGAGACACTCTTACGTGGTTTCTGACGCCGTAAATACCAAAGGCAGACGCTATAAGATGAGCGACGAGTTGGCAATCCTCTACCGACGTCATCAGGACACGCTCGAAGATTTCTGGAACCGGCGGGGGAACCGCCCCCACCTTGAGCGCGAGTTCCGGCTGTTTGGCCGCGTCGTGCGGATGGCGAGCAACCACGCGGGCGCGCTGGCCTCCGCCGATTTCTCCATTCCCCAATTCTCGGTCGCTCCGCCGACCGGCGACGCGCCGTTCTCCATTCAATTAATCGTGCAAGCTGCTCCTATTCCACCCGGCCCCGCGCCCGACGATTTGATGCGCCGCATCCAATACGCGGGTGAGGGGGACTGGCTGGCGATGCAGCTCGGCGCGTGGGGATATTGTCAGGTAGAGCTCAGTCGGGGCAGAGCGCTGGCCGTGCTGGCGCCGGAGCTTGCTGAACAACCAGAATTGATATGCCGCTGCCTGCTCAACACGATCCTCACCAACTTTTTCATCGCCGGGGGCCTCGGCCTGCTGCACGCGACCTGCCTCGTACGCGCGGATCAAGCCATTCTGCTCATCGCCCCGCACAACGCGGGCAAGTCCACCACCGCCCTGCATCTGGCGTTGGCTGGTTATAAGCTGATGTCCGACAGCATGGTGTACGTAGCGCACGACAAGGGCGGGGCGCAGTTGCTCGGATTTCCGGTCGGCCGCGTCAAGCTCCGCGAGGATATGACGGCCCGGTTCCCACGCCTACAGGCCAGGCTGGTTCCTGAACCCATCCGTGGCGAGACCAAACGTACGTTAGACCTGCGCCAGGTTGATCCCGCGCTGGTGCAGGAAACCGTGTGTACACCTGCGGCGATTGATTTGTGCCTGCTGCGCCGGGGCGACGAGCAAGAGACGCGCCGCAGGCCCGCCGCCCGCGCCGAGGTGATGGAAGCCGTCATGATGAACAGCCTGTATTACGATACGGAGGCGGTATGGCGCCGCAACCTGACGCCGCTCGAAAGGCTGGTGGATCAGGCGCGATTACATCACCTGGTCATCGGATCAGATGCCAATAGCCTTACTGCCGCCATAGCCTCGTTGCCGGCCAGAGAGTGAAGAGGGGCAGGTCTGCCAGACTTTCCGGGCTGCTGAGGCGCAACCCCGATTTGCGCTCGTAAAGATCGAGGCTATAATCTTAGCCGCTATGTTTGGAGCCAATATCCCTCTCCGCCACTATCATGCCGAGTTGCTCACCGAGCACTATCTCCTGACCGGCGAGATGGAGCCTTTTGGGCCGTTGATGACTTACCTCAACGACGCCAGCCGGGCGGCGCTGCGGCTCAAAAACATGCAGGCCAAATCGCTCGATCCCAGCCTGGCGCTGGACACATTCCACGCCGACGAAATGATGGTCCGCAAGGACGAGATCGTCATCATCCACCCGCTCGATCCCGTATCCCAAAGCACCGTGCCGCTCATGGTGCGGCGCGAGACGCTGCGGGTCTTCATCGGCCGCTTCGTCCTGCAGGGTGAATTCTCCTGCGGCCAGGACATCCCCATCAGCGACATTTTCGACGTTTCCCCGGCCCACTGGGTCCCCTGCGTGGACGCTCACGCGCACATCGTGCAGCGCTCCAAGCAGCCCATCTTTTCGACGGCCAAAGTCGTCCTGATCAACAAGGCGCACATCCGGTTCTATCAGGGTGTGCCCCATCCCTCCCCGGCTTCACCGCCCGCGCAGACCCCGCCCTCGCCCTGACGGCCTCATCCAGCCAGGAACTGCTGATGCCACGCCTGCGTGCTGAGCACGCCCATCAGCTGACGGGAGCGGTTGTGCTTCCCCGCCTGATGCTCGGCGCGCAGACGGCGGACGGCCGCGGGATTGAAATAGCCGCGCTGCGCCAGCGCCGCTTCTGACAGCGCCTCTTCCGCCCATTCGGCGAGGCGGGGACGCCGCAGCCAGGCCGAATAGGGCGCGGCTAAACCCTGCTTGCGCCGCGAAAGAATGAGGTCGGGGAGGTATTCACGCATTGCCTCACGCAACAATCCTTTTGGCTGGGAGCCGTTCAGGATCACCGAGGTTGGCAGGCCGGCAACAAACTCCCACAACTCGTAATCGAGGAATGGGACGCGCGCCTCGATGGAGTGCGCCATGCTCATGCGATCAATCTCAAAGTTTATGAAGTCCACCAGACGGGTTTGCGCTTCAAGATACTGAAACTGACGATCCGCATCCACTGGGGGAAGGCGAGCTAAGAAAGCGTCGCGCCACTCATCAACCGGATTGGCCACAACTCGCAAGTCTGGATGCAACAACCCGTCCACTTCCCCCACACTATGCCAGCGGACATACCGCGCAGTCGTATCGCGTTCGCCGCTCCGCAAGACGTTCCGCCCGGCTTCTGAGATCGGCGCGGGGAGCCTGGCCAGCGCCTCCCGCGCGGGCCTGGGCAGCCACAGCCACCGCCTCGCCTGCGCATCTCCCCGGAACCAGTGATACCCGCCGAGCAATTCGTCAGAGCCTTCACCCGTGAGGATGACCGTCAACCCGGCGCGGCGGCACGCCTCGTACAGCAGGAAGATCGGCAGGGCCGTGGCCGAGCATTGCGGCTCCTCGAGGCGCGCCATGACCTCGGGATACCGCTCAAAGTCCGCCTCCCGAAATACGAGGTGATGGTGCTGTGCGCCGATGTGCTGCGCGGCGATTTCGGCATAGTGCGTCTCATCGTAGTCCACACGTTCAAAGCCAATGTTGAAGGTGTGCAGCCGTTCAGACGACTGCGCCTGCAATAACGCCGCAATCGAGGACGAGTCAATCCCCCCGCTGATGAGCGCACCCAGCGGAACTTCGCTCATCCGCTGTTCCTTGACTGCGCGGTGGAGGTGGTTTTTGAAAGTCTCGATGATTTCATTTCTCCCCTGCGCCCATGCTCCCCTGCGCCTCTGCCAAGAAAACTGAAGATCCCAATACCTCCCCACCCTCACCCGCCCCGCTTCAACCGTCAACGTATGCGCCGCAGGCAATTTGCAGATGCCCTCGAAAGCCGTGCGCGGCGTCGGAATGAAGCCGATGGTGAACAACGCCCGTAAAGCGGACAAATCCGCACGAGGCGAGGCAGGCCGCAATTTCAACAGCGGTCGGACTTCAGAGGCAAAGGCCAGCCCGCCATTCGGGAATTCAAGGTAATACAGCGGCTTCACGCCAAAGTGATCGCGGGCGAGGAATAAACGGCCATGTGGCTTATCCCATACTGCAAACGCAAAAATGCCGCGCAAATGCGTCGGGCAATCTTCTCTCCATTCCTCGTAGGCATGGGCGATGACCTCGGTGTCACTCCGGGTGCGGAAGATGTGCCCGCGCCTTTCGAGTTCCGTCCGCACGGCCAGGTAGTTGTATATCTCGCCGTTCTGCACCACCCAGATTGACCCATCTTCATTCGAGAGCGGCTGATGCCCGCCGGCTACGTCAATGATGCTCAACCGCCGCACGCCCAGGAACACGTCGGCGTCGGCATACCAGCCTTCGTCGTCCGGCCCGCGATGGGCGAGGAGGGGGAGGAGAGATGGGGGATCAGGGATTGGAGCTTGGCCGGGACTGAGGAGGCCGAGGATGCCGCACATAATCGAGCCGTTTCAGGAGTCTCATTTCAACCCTACTCGCTTACACACCTGGCCACTTCCATGCTCACTCA
Organism: Anaerolineales bacterium; assembly: GCA_035291605.1. Lineage (GTDB taxonomy): Bacteria > Chloroflexota > Anaerolineae > Anaerolineales > UBA6663 > DATDRS01. Next base: position 9,989 of record DATDRS010000339.1, read on the forward strand.
CCTGGATATTTCAGCATCCCCGTAAACCCCTGCCAGTTTTCCCCGTCCTCAAAATACGGTTGCCCGTCCAGCGTCACCCAGGCGTGGCCGGTGACCTCGCGGTCGGCTATACCTTCCTTGAAACGCGCGCCGAAGTTGATGACGAGCGGCAAGCCCGCGCGCCGGAGATAGTGATAGCGCGCCAGCGAGCGCCGCAGGCACAGACCAAGCGGCGAGCGGCGGTTGAGCAGCGCGGCCACGTCGGCCAGGCGCCGAATGATCGCGGGCGGCAAGTCCAGGTCGGCCTCCTGCGGCGTCAGGATCGCCAGCGCCTCAGGCAGCGAATTCGACAACATCTGCGGCAGATGG
>DATDRS010000340.1:0-8605 GCA_035291605.1 Anaerolineales bacterium
AAACTGGAGGCCGAGGGGCGATTAAACACGGTTTTTCGCCCGGTGCGTGAGCGGATCGTGTATCACGCGCCGTGCCAGTTCCGCACGCATGCCGTGGGCCGTCCCGCCGCCGACCTCCTGCGCCGCATTCCGGGCGTGACGCTGATCGAGACCCAGGCCGACTGCTGTGGGGTGGCTGGGACATATGGCCTGAAGGTCGAGAAGTATCAGATCGCCACGGATGTGGGCCAAAAGGCGTTCGAGGACATCCGGGCCGCGCAGGCCGCGCGGATCGCGTGCGACTCGGAGACCTGCCGCTGGTGGCTGGCAGGGCGCACAGGCGTCCCAGCGGCGCATCCAGTAGAGATCCTGGCGGAGGCGTATGGGATTTGAGATGATTCCCTGCCTGTTCAGGTGAAACATAGTGAAGCTCTTGGTCTATGGCGCAGGCGCCATTGGCGCGTATGTGGGCGGAAGCCTGGCGAGCGCCGGACATACGGTGACGTTCATCGCCCGACCTGCGGCGGCGGAGGTCATCCGAATGCAGGGTTTGCGCCTGAAGTCAAAAGAGGGGGGAAAGATCATCCGCGCGGCGTCAGCCGTCACTTCGCCCGCCGAGGCTTTCGCCGCCGGGTCGCACGATGTCATCCTCTTTGCGCTCAAATCATACAGCACTGCCACCGCAATTGAAGAACTGCGCGCTGTGACTGCGACTCCGCCGCCTATCTTGTGTGTGCAAAACGGCGTAGACAACGAAACAGAACTCGCCGAAGCGTTTGGGCCAGAGCGTGTGATCGCCGGGACGGTGACGACGGCGGTGAGCAGGCCCTCAGAGGGGGAAATCGTGGTTGAGCGCAAGCGCGGTGTTGGGGTAGCACAGGGGCATCCGCTCAGCGCCCAGATTGTGATCCTCTTCAAGGAAGCAGGCCTCAACGCCCGCCTCTACTCGGCCGCCGGGCCGATGAAATGGTCAAAACTGTTGACCAATCTCATCGGCAACGCGACCTCGGCCATCCTGGATATGACCGTGGCTGAACTGTTCGCCGATCAGCGCACGTCTGCCGTCGAACTGGCTATGCTACGCGAGTGCCTGGCGGTGATGCGCGTCCTAAAGTATGGCGTCGTGGATTTGCCCAGCGTGCCTGTGCGTGCGCTTGCCTTCGCGGCCGGGCGGCTGCCGAATTTCCTGGCTCAGCCGGCGCTGAGGCGCGGCGTGGCGGCAGGCCGGGGCAACAAGATGCCCTCGTTTCACATTGATCTGCATTCCGGACGGGGCCGGACCGAAGTGCGCTGGCTGAACGGCGCGGTGGCGCGGCGCGGCGCCGAGCGCGGCGTTCCGACGCCGGTCAATCAGGCGCTGACCAACACGCTTGAAGCCTTGAGCGAAGACAAATTGAACAAAGAGGCCTTCCGGCGCAGGCCCGAGGCGCTGTTGCGGTTGATAAATGTGTGAGGGACTGTTATAATGCCAGCGTTCTATACGAGCGGCTGCCTTCAACCTCGTTCGGCCAAATCGACCGGAGTTTCGTGGGCCGAAGATTTCACGGAGTTTGAGCCGTGAAATAGGCATGGATCATCGGGGCGTAGCGTAGCCCGGTTAACGCACTTGCATGGGGTGCAAGGGATCGGCAGTTCAAATCTGCCCGCCCCGACTTAACAGGCAACGTCTGTCACTTCAGGCGCTGCCTGTTTGTTTATCTACCCTGGCTGGAGGAGCCAAAGCCATATGGAGATCAAGAACAAGGCCGAGCACGACCCCGTCGCCGATCTATTGTTGGTAGATGCCTATATGCTCTGGGCCTTGCAGGCGGCTGAGGAGGTCGCCGGCAAGTCTGGCCTGGCCGTCGTTCTGCGACAATCGGGGCTGGAGCGGCTGATTGACCACTACCCGCCCAACGACCTTAAAATCAGCGGTCACCTGAAATATAGCGATTACGCCAATCTGAGCGCGGGGCTGCTCAACTTCTTCGGGCGCGCAGGCAAGAGCATGACGCTGCGCATCGGGCGCATCTCGGCCAAGCATGCGGTCGAGCAGCAGGCCGCGCAATTTGGCTTAAGCACGCTGGTCGCCGCAGCGCGCGTCCTGCCGCTGGCGCTGCAAATCAAGGCCGGACTGGAAGTCCAGCAAAATGGCCTGAAAAAGATCGCCAAGTCGGTCGGGCAGGAACTGCATATGCACGTCGAAGACCGGGGAGACAAATTCGCGTTCGTCAACGAAGACTGCGCCTTGTGCGCCGGGAAACAGGCCTCCGACCACATTTGCTGGATCTGGAACGGCGTGCTGCAAGAAAGCATGCACTGGTTGACCGGCAAAGTTTTCGAGATCGGGGAAGTGGGGTGCCGCGCCCAGGGCGCAAAGGCGTGCGTGTGGGAGATCAGCAAAACGCCCAAGGAGGCGGCATAAAGTTGCGGCTCCTGTATGGGAAGAGTCAATGCTCTTCCACCGCGTCCTCGCCGTGGGAAACGCCCGCGAGGACGCGGGCTACGAGCGGGAGAAAAATAAAACAGGCCGCCTGACCCGAGGCGGCCTGTTTGTGCTAAACTGATGCGGAGCGCGAGACTGTCGGCATGTCCGTCCGCTTCACCAACACCCTCCTCCTGGCCCTCGTGGCCCTGCTCACCCTCACCGGCCTCTACGGCCTCGTGTGGCCGTTCCCCGGCTGGATGTTCGAGGTCCACCGCGCCGCCGGATGGGCGCTGATCGCGCTCATCCCGTGGAAGATGGTCATCTCCCTGCGCTCACTCGGGCGCGGTTTGCAGCCCCGCTTCGATCGGAGTGTGGTTGTGGCCGTGTCCATTTTGCTGGCGGCGGCCACGCTGTTCGTCCTCGCGCTGGGCGTGATGTGGGCCTGGCGCATCGGCCCGAGCTTGTTCTGGCTCGGCGGCTATGCGGACACGGCCATTTCCTGGCACTGGATGATCGCGCTCGGCCTCCTGCCGGCCTTTGCCCTGCACGCCTGGCGGCGCTGGCCGCGCCCAAAGCGATCCGACTTTCTTTCGCGGCGCAGTGCGATCAAACTGTTCGCGCTCGGAGCGGCCGGCGTGGCCGGCTGGGGAATGGCCGAGCGCTTTGCCCGCGCTCGCGCCGACGCCGAAGCGCCGCGCCGCTTCACCGGCTCGCGCGAGCAAGGCTCGTTCGCCGGCAACAGCTTCCCGGTGACGAACGGCGCCGGCGAAGGGAAGACGAGGCTAGAGAGCAGAGATTGGAGGTTGAAAGTCAGCGGCGGGGTAGAAACCCCGCTGGCGTTGACCTATGCCGACATCCTTGCACTCCCGACCGTAGAGAAAACGGCGACGATTGATTGCACCACCGGCTGGTACAGCACGCAGGCTTGGCGCGGCGCGCCGCTGACGGAGGTATTGGCCCGCGCCCGGCTACATCCCTCGGCGGGCGCGGTGCGCCTGCGCGCAGCCTCGGGTTACGCGATGGACTTCACCCTGGCCGAAGCGGGGGAGATCTTACTTGCGACGCACGTCGGCGGCGAAGTGCTCGACCACTGGCACGGTTTTCCCCTGCGCGCGGTCGTCCCCTCCCGGCGCGGGTGGTTCTGGGTCAAGTGGCTGACGGAGATTGAAGCGCTGACCCGGCCTCACGCCTGAGCCGTATCACGTATTCCGCATTGCGTATTCCGTCTACGCACTACGCAATAAGCACCACGCCTTATACCGCCACAACCTTATTCCGTATCATCCCAATCCCCTCCACTTCGCACTCCACCACGTCGCCCGGCCTCAGGAATTCCGGCGGGGTGCGTGCAAAGCCCACGCCGCTCGGCGTGCCGGTAGACAGGATATCGCCGGGGAGGAGCGTCATGCCGCGCGAGAGCCATTCCAGCAGAGCGGGGATGTCGAAGATGAAATCGGACGTGCTCGCCTCCTGCTTGAGCACGCCGTTGACCCGGCTGCGGACGGTGAGGGCGTGCGGGTCGGGGATTTCGTCGCGCGTGACGATCCACGGCCCCAGCGGGCACGCGCCGTCGAGGCTCTTGCCCTTGAAGAATTGCCCGCCGTAGGCGTTCTGCATATCGCGCGCCGTGACATCATTGAGGACGGTATAGCCAAAGACGTAATCCATCGCGTCCTGCCGGGAGATGTTCTTCCCGGCTTTGCCGATCACCACGGCCAGCTCGGCTTCCCAGTCTATTTTGACCGACACGTTCGCGTCAAAGGGAATATCGCCGTAGGGACGGTTGATGGCCGTCGTGGCTTTGGTGAAGAACAAGGGAATGTCGGGCATCTTCACCGGCAGGCCCCTCGCCGTCAGGCTTTCGGCGACGTGCGCCGCGTAGTTGTGGCCAATACAAAAGATATTCCGGCGCGGATTGGGGATCGGGGCGAGCAGTGTGAGGGAGGCGAGCGGCAGCCGGGGCCCTGAGGCGGCGCGCGCGCGATCCAACCCGACCGGGCCAAGCTCGATGAGCGTCAGCATATCTATCTCCGGCACGAGGATCACGCTCTCTCCATCCAGGACACCCAGTCGCGGGCCGCTATCGGATTGATCAGTGATGAGGCGCATATCTGTCTCCTATCTTTGAGATGCCGAATTGTGGCCGCGAGTTAACCAATCGTCAAGGGCGTAATGGTACAATCTTTCCGATTCCGCATGACCGCCACACACGCCGAACGCGCCCAGGAATTGCTGGCGCTGATCGAAAGCCGGACGACTTACCTCATCTCCCAATCGCATTGGGCGGCGAGGCTCCTCCTCGTTTCCGAAACTAAAGAGGCGACGGCTCCGCCGGTTTCCCTCACCCCCGGCGAGATTGAGCGCTATGCGCCGCAATGGGCGCATCTCATCCCCGACGATCCCGAACTGCGGGCGGCGGTCGGCCACCAGTTGGCGCAGAAGTATGGCTGCACCCCGCCGTCCACGCCCAGGCTCTGGGCGGCGCTTGGCCTCGACCAACCCGCCGTGCAGGCCGCCTATCACCGCCTGTATGGAAAGCCGCTGGAAGCCCTCGACGCCCTACCAGCCGCCCCAGCCGCGCCCGAGGCCGTTTCAGCCGGGGAAGCGGACGAGGCCCTGCTGCGCGACATCATGGCGGAGATGGAGTGGGTGTCGCTGGCGCGCGGCGACGTCCTCTTGCGGCAGGGAGACGCCGAAGACAGCATGTATATCCTGCTCAACGGCCGCCTGCTCGTCGTCGTCGAGCGCGAGGGGGAAGGCGAACAGGTTCTGAACGAGATCGCCCCGGGCGAGACGGTCGGCGAGATGGCGATCCTGACGGGCGAGCGCCGGCTGGCGACGGTCTATGCCCTGCGCGACTCGGAGCTGGTGAAATTCACGAAAGAGGATTTCGGACGGCTGACGGACAAACACCCCGAAGTCATTTTTCAAATCACCCGCACCATCATCATGCGGCTGCGGCAGCAAACGCTCAAGCAGCGGAGCGCGACGCAGAACCTGATCACGTTTTGCGTCATCCCGGCCAGCCCGGATGCGCCGCTGCGCGACTTCGCGGTCAAACTGGCCGACGCCCTCGGCGCATTCGGCTCGACGCTCCACCTGAATAGCGAACGCCTCGATGGTTATCTGGAGCCGGGCGCGGCGCAGACGCCGTCTCACGCCGCCGGCAGCCGCAAAGTGGTGGCGTGGCTCAGCGAACAGGAGACCCGGCATCGCTTCGTCGTGTATGAGGCAGATCCCGGCCCTTCGGCCTGGACCAGCCGGTGCCTCCGGCAGGCCGACCGGATCCTGATCGTCGCCTCTGCCGAAGCCGACCCGGCGCTCAGCCCCATCGAAGAGGAGCTGCTGCTGACCGAATCCGGCCGCGCCACGGCGCGCAAAGAACTCGTCTTGCTGCAGCCGGACAGGCAGCGCATGCCCACCGGGACGGCGCGCTGGCTCGCGGCGCGGGAGATCACGCGGCATCATCACGTGCATCTTCACACCCCGGCTGATTTCGCGCGGCTCGCCCGGTTCCTCACCGGCCGCGCGGTGGGGGTGGCGTTGGGCGGCGGCGGCGCGCGCGGCTTCGCGCACATTGGGGTGCTGCGCGCCCTCACCGAACTCGGCGTCCCGATTGACTGCATCGGCGGGACGAGCATGGGCGCGGTCATCGGCGCGCAGCACGCGCTCGGCTGGGACTACCCGACGATGGTCGAGAAGAACCGCCAGGGCTGGATCGAATTCCAGCCGATGCGCGACTATACCCTGCCTATCGTGGCGCTGTTGACCGGGCGCAAAGCGGTGGCAGCGCTGAAGATGATGTGCGGCGAAACGCGCATCGAAGACCTGTGGACGAACTTTTTCTGCGTCACGAGCAACCTCACGAGCGGCGAGGTGATGGCGCACCGCGAGGGGCTGCTGCGGAAATATCTGCGGGCCAGCACCTCCGTTCCCGGCATCGCCCCGCCCGTGCCAGATCAGGGCAGCCTGCTGGTGGACGGCGCGGCGCTGAACAACCTGCCCGCCGACATCGTGCGCCAGTTGTGCGAGGGGGGCCGGGTGATCGCGGTGAACGTGACCCCGCGCGTTGACCTGGCGACCTCGCCCAACTACGGCGACAGCCTCTCGGCCTGGGAGTTCCTGTGGAGCCGGATCAACCCGTTCGGCGAGCCGGTGCGCGTCCCCACCATCCAATCCATCCTGGGCCGCACGATGGGCATCCGCCGGATGCAGGAGATGAATGAACTGACGCGCTCGGTTGACCTCTACTTGCACCCGCCCGTAGATCGGTTCGGCGCTTTCGACTTGAAATCATTTGACCGCCTCGTCGAGATTGGCTATTCCTTCGCGCGCCCGAAGATCGAGGCGTGGCTCCAGGCGCAAAGACCTTCAGGGTCTGCGAGACCCTAAAGGTCTGGCCGAACCCGCTATAGACCGGAGCAGACTCCTATGTCCGACGATAAGCCTCTCCCTCCCGACCGCCTGAATGAGATCGGCGTGTTGAAGCGCCGCGAGATTGAAGCGCGGATCATCGCCCCGCTTTTGGAGGCCCTGGGCCACGAGTTCGGGCGCGAGCGCGTGCTGGCGACGGCCCGCCGGGTGATCATTGACGTGGCCCGGAAACAGGGAGCGCAGCTCGCCGAAAACATGGGAGACAACACCCTGCTGCACTTCGCCGAAGGCATGGCGGCGTGGAAAAAAGACGACGCGATGGAGATCCAAATGCTTGAGCAAAACGAGCGAAAATTGTCGTTCGACGTCACCCGCTGCCGCTACGCCGAAATGTACCGGGCGCTGGGGATCCCCGAACTGGGGGCTTTGCTCTCCTGCAACCGCGACTTCTCTCTGATCGAGGGTTTTAATCCGAACGTGACTCTGACGCGCACGCAAACGATCATGGAAGGGGCAGCCTGCTGCGATTTCCGCTTTGAGGTGAGAAGGGCTGATCCTCCGCCCAATCAAGAGCAGGGCTGAAAGAAGTCTTTTTGGAGAAATCCGGTATGGATAGGCCACAGGTTGCTCGCCTGTGGCTTTTTGTTTGCTGACAAAATCTTCGGGGATATTTGACCCGGTGCTATACTACTCTTGATGATCGAAGAAACGACCGGCTCAATTCAGGTAAGCGCCACGGAGGGAGGGCAGGTGACGGTCAAGGGTGATGTCGTCGGGCGCGACAAAATCACCCAGATCATCGAATCTGCCAAACCCCTCACTCCGCATCAACTGCCCCCGCCCCCGCCCGATTTCCTTGGGCGCGAGGCCGAACTACGTGAGCTGCTGGCTGCCTCCCAAAAGCACAGCGTCATTGGATTGCACGGCTTGGGCGGCGTGGGCAAGACGGCGCTGGCGCTCAAACTGGCTGAGCATCTCGCCTCACCCGATGGTATTCAGTTTTACCTTGACCTGCAGAGCGCCGGTCCGCGACCGTTGACGCTCACGGATGCTATGCTGCACGTCGTCCGCGCCTGTTACCCGCAATACAAACAGCCCGAAAGTGTGGCAGAACTGCGCGGGGCGTATAACAGCGTTCTGTATAAGCAGCGCGCGCTTTTGGTGTTCGACAACGCCGACCGGATCGCCGCACATTTCAGTCAGCTGCTGCCTCCAGCGGGTTGCTTTCTGATCTGGACGGCGCGCCAGCGCATGGACGTGGCCGGGCAATTCAGCCTGGAACTCAAGCCCTTATTGCCCATTGACGCCCAAAGACTGCTAGCCATGACTGCGCCGCGGATGGGTTCCCACGCAGAAGCAATCGCGCGGCTTTGCGGGTACTTGCCTCTGGCTTTGAAAGCAGCAGGCAGCCTGTTGGCAATCGCAGAAGACTTAGACCCGGCGCAATACGCCGCTAAATTGCGGGACGAGCGCACTCGCTTGGCATATTTGAAACCGGACGGGGCCGAGGCGAACCTGGATGTCGAGGCCTCCTTCAACACAAGCTACGCGCTCCTCCCGTCTGAGACGGCGCGCGTCTTCCGGTGGCTGTCGGTGTTTGAAGGGCCTTTCGCGGCGGCGCTCGAAGAAGTTGTGTGCGCCGACCCCGGCCACGCCAGCCTGAGCGCACTGGTGCAGCGCAGTCTCGTGGAATACAACCAATTGCGGAAGGAATACTATCTGCACGATCTGATGCGCCTGTTTGCCGCGCGGCGGCTGGCGGAGGCTGGCGCGGGGGAACACGCCGACTTTGAAACCCACTTTCTCCGCGCTCTGGGCGACCCGGCCCGGCAGCGGACACATGCC
>DATDRS010000341.1:0-21530 GCA_035291605.1 Anaerolineales bacterium
TTGCTCACCATCGTAGCCCGATTCAAAACGAGGCCGGGTTATACCGCCCGTTGGCAAACCTCGCCCTCTGAGGGTAGAATCACCCCCGCGCCGACAGTCAAACCCTGACTCGCCGCGCTAACGCTCATTCGGGACACACGCCATGCCGCAACCACGCGAGACTTACGCCGTCGAGATCGCCGGGGTCAAACGCAACCTGCCGCTGTTCGAGGTCAAGCCCGGGCTGCGCATCGCCGTCCTCAACATCCTCGGAGACACGCCGCTCGTCGAGGCGGCGGCCGGGGCGCTGGCCCAAAAACTGGGCGGGGTCAACTACGATCTGCTCGTGACCGCTGAGGCCAAGAGCATCCCGCTCATCCACGCGCTCTCCGTGCGCGTCAATAAGCCCTACGTCGTCCTCCGCAAGACCTACAAGCCTTACATGGGCGAGACGATCCAGGCCGAGACGCTCTCCATCACCACCGGCGCGCCCCAGACGCTCCACCTCGACGAGAAAGACCGCGCCCTGGTCGAAGGCAAGCAGGTGGTGCTGGTGGACGACGTGATCTCGACCGGCTCGACGCTGCAGGGGATGCGGCTGGTGCTGACGAAGGCCGGCGCGGAGGTCGCGGCCGAGGCCGCTATCTTGACCGAAGGCGAGCGGGCGCAGTGGGAGAAGATCATCGCGCTCGGCCACCTGCCGGTGTTTACAGGGTAATCCTGTTTCTACAAATGTAATAATTCCAGGCTAAGGTAGACTGTAGAGACAAAGAAGGAGGACACGATGTTGAAGAGTGTGTTCGCGCGCAAGGACGAGGAGGAGCGGGTCAAGCGGGAGGGCCGCCTGCCCCCCGGCCAGGCGCTCACCAACCGTTTCCCGGTCCTGCATTACGGCCCGGTGCCGCGCTTCAACCCCGCGACGTGGGACCTGCGCGTGTTCGGCGAAGTCGAAGAAGAGAAACGCTGGACGTGGGACGAGTTCCAGAAGCTCCCGCGCGCCAAAGTGAAGATGGACATCCACTGCGTGACGCGCTGGAGCAAGTTCGACACCGAGTGGGAAGGGGTCTCGATCAAAACCCTCGTGGACGAGGGGATCGTCAGGCTCAAGCCGGCGGCCAAATTCCTGCTCCAGCACTGCGAGTATGGGTTCACGGTGAACGTCCCGCTGGAGGTCGCGCTCGCGCCGAACTTCCTGCTCGCCACGCATTACGACGGCCAGCCGCTCGAACCGGATCACGGCTACCCCCTGCGCGGCGTCATCGGCCACATCACCAGCGCAGAGCATAAGACGCCATACTTCTGGAAGGGCGGCAAGTGGGTTCGCGGCCTCGAGTTCCTGACGCAGGACCGGCTCGGCTTCTGGGAGCAGGCCGGCTACCACAACGAAGCCGACGTGTGGAAAGAACAGCGATTCTCTTACGGATAGTCTCTAACCATTTTTTGCAAAGGTTTGTTTAAAATTCGCCGCCGACTATTGTCGGCGGTTTTGTTTGATGTTATCCTTAGGGCTATGACGCGCATCCTCATCGTAGACGACGATCCGGACATGGCCGAACTGCTGGGACACATGGCCGACATCCTCGGCTTCGAGCACGACTACGTGCCGACCGGGGACGAGGCGGTTGAACGGTGTCGCAGCCGGTCCCCGGATGTCATCGTCCTCGACGTGATGCTGGAAGACACCGACGGCTGGGCGGTCTACAAGCGTCTGACCCCGATCACCGCCTCGCCGATCGTGTTCATCACCGCCTGGCGCACGGGGGAAAACCGCCAGCGTGCGGACGCGATGCTGGCCGACGGGTTCCTGGCGAAACCGATTTCGCATCAGGACTTCGCGCAGCAGCTGCGGAAAGTCATTGGCCGCCCGGCCCGCCGCCTGGGTGCAGTGCCCGCCTGATCGAATCAGAAACCCGCTTCTCGCAGAAAGCGGGTTTCTTGTTTTAGAGCGGTTTCCGGTTTAGTTTACGATAGCATCCTGATCCTTCGGCTTCGCTCAGGAGAGCGGCGTTCTTTGCCGCGTAGTCGAAGGATGCGCCATCGTAAGTGAACTCGGAATTTGCTCTAACGGCCGGGCGGGAAGAAGTCCGCCTCGAATTCGTTCAGCAGGCACGCCGCCTGGCCGCCGAGCTCTTCCAGGCTCAGGCGGCGGCTGATCTGCACGCGATAAATCTTTCCGGCGACTGCGCCAAAGCGGAACTTGTAGTCCTCGTCGCCGCGCATGAAGTCGAACGCGGCGCGTCTGTTTTCAATCGCCCAGCGCAGCAGGTAGCCGAGCAGCACCCACCCCGGCGAGAGCGCGTTGAAGCGCGGGTCAATCGCCGAGTTGTAAACCCACAGCCGCCCGGCGAAGTCGAAGACCAGGTACGCGGCGGCCTTCTCGCCGTTGATCTCCAGAAAGGCCAGGCCCAGCCAGCCGTTCTCGAACGCGGCGCGGATCGTCTCGACGAACTGCGCCCGCATGGCCGGAGTGAGAAAGCGCGCCTTGTCCTCGTTGAGCGCCATCATCTGCAAAAAGGCCTCGGTCTCGGCGGCGATATCGTGTTCACGCCCGGCGAGATACCACCTCATCTGATCGTCGCCGCCCTCCGCGCGCCGCAGCTTGCGCCTGATTTCCTGCCGCTCTTTCTTCTCCACCATCGTGGCGAGATAGTTTTCCCAATCGTCGGGCAGGGCGATGGCCGGGACCGGCTCCAGCGTCCGCTCGGCGGCGCACCAGCCACGCGCTGCGGCCGCCCGGCCGAGCGCGGCCCGCGTGGCCGAGCTTTGCGGGAGGTTGTAGATGTCCAGCACTTCCCAATCCGGCGCATCGGGTTCAGACAACCGCTCCAGCACGGCGGCGCAAAAGGCTTCGGCCTGCGCGCGGGGGACGACGAAGTCGAGATAGTCCGAGATTTCGATGCTGCCGATCAAGAGCAGCGCCGGGCGGCCGTCACGGTTCCGGGAAAAAAACAAGGGCGCGACCCCGGCCAGTTCGCCGTTCTGCGTGCGGCCGGTCACGACCAGCAGTTCCGCCTCCGGCCACTCGCCGCCGCCCCGGTGCAGCCACCACGCCCGCTGGTATTCCGCGCGCAGAAACGGCACGCGGCTCACGCTCTTTTCGAGCAGCGCATTCCACTCGTCGCGCAAGGTTTCAAAGATGACCGGCTCACGATGTAACTCAATCTTCATCCAGCCATTCCTGCACTTGTTCCAAAGTGGGCGCGGCGGTTGCGCCGCCGCGCGCCGTGGTCGAAAGCCCGCCGCAGATGTTCCCCCAGCGCAGACACTCCTGGAGCGGCCGGCCATCCAGCCAGGCCTTCACGAAACCGGCGTCGAACGCATCGCCTGCGCCAGTCGTGTCCACGACTTTAACCGGCATGGCCGGGGCGTAAAACGTTTCACCGCCGCAGATGGCGTGCGCGCCGTCCGGCCCGTCCTTGATCACGACGAGTGGGCACACCTCGCCGAGGCGGCGCAGGGCTTCGAGCGTGGTCTGCGTCCCGGTGAGTTGCTGCGCTTCGGGCGAGTTGGGGATGAACACGTCCACTTGCTGGATGGCGCGGCGGACCTCGGCGTGATCCAGAGTATGATCGTTGCTCTGGCAGTCCATCACGATCTTCATCTGGCGCGCGTGGGCCAGCGCCGCGCGGTTTTCGAACCGCGGCCCGAAGCCGAAGCCGGGAAGCATCACCGCCCGCGCGGTGTGCTCGGCTAAGGCTTTGACCGGCGCTCCGACCTCCGGCTCCGGATCGGTGTACGACAGGAAAGCGCGGTCCGTCGGGAACGAGGCGGAGGCGGTGACCCGGCGATAAGGCCGGTCGTGATATTGAAAGAGCGCGTCGTCCAGCCCCTCCCGCCGCGCGGCTTCGACGACGAAACGGCTGAACGCGTCGTCGCCGAAATCGGCGGCCCAACCCACGCGCAGGCCCATGCGGTGCATGGCGACGGCGTTGATGAACGGCCCGCCCGGCACGTTGTCGAAACTGCCCGCGAACACCTCGCGCCCAAGCTTCGGCAGGCCCGGCAGGTCGGTGAAGATCAGGTCGTACCAATAGTCGCCGAAGAGCAATACGTCGAAATGCATTGGGGCAATCTCCCCGCACCCTGGCCCCCCTGCAACGCGGCAGGGGCGCTGTAGGGCCGGGAAGCAGAGGCAGGCGCCTCAACTCAGTTTGGGAAAGTAGTCCCCGTGCTTCTGAATATACTCGTCGAGGATCGCTTTCGCCGTGCTGTGCGAGGGCACGAGCGGATGCAGCGCCAGCGCCGCCAGGGCTGTGGCGTAACGGCCCGTGAGCGCGGCTTCAATCGTCAGGCGCTCGTAGGCTTTCACCTGCTTCATCAACCCCAGCGCGTGATCAGGCACGGCGCCAATCGCGAGCGGGCGGATGAGGCCTTGCCCCACCCAGCAGGGGACCTCCACCACGTCGTCCTCGCGCATCCCGCTCACCGCGCCCCGGTTGGGCGCGTTCAAGATCAACACGCTCGGCTCGCGCCCCGTCAGCGCCTCCATCACGTTCAGCGCCACGCCCGCGTAACCCTCGTCGGACATCGCCTCCAACGCCTGGCCCTCCGCGCGGCCCAGGTCGCTCGAAGGGGCCGTCTTGCCGCCGGTTTCTGAAACAAAGTATGTCTCGCCCCGTCGGCGATGGTAAGCCGCGAAGATTTTCTGCATTTGCTCGAAATCTTCCTCGGCCCGCGCGCGTTCGAGGTCGGCGAACAGCCGGGTGTTCATTTCCAGCAGCTGCTCGCCGCGCGAGCGCCCGGCCTTCAGCAGGTTTGGCACGGCGTCGTCGGCGTAGTAATAGTAGAGGTACTCGTTCGGGAGCATCCCCAGCGCCTGGATCAAGCCCAACTCAAACGGGTATTCCGGGATGGGGCCACCCTGCCGGGCGAATATCTCCAGCAACTCAGGCAGCCGGTTCCGCCCCTTGTGCCAGACCCCGCGCGCCCAGCCGAGGTGGTTCAGCCCGAAGTATTCGAGGAACACTTCCTGCGCGGGCGCGCCCAGAAACGCCGCCGCGCCGCGCAGCATCGAGGCCGGGGCGTCGCAGATGCCGACGGCGCGCGGCCAGCCGCCGTGATTGGCCACCGCCTCGGCCAGCATCCCGGCGGGGTTGGCGAAGTTGATCAGCCAGGCCGCCGGGCAGACCTCGCGCATCAGATCGAGATATTGAAATAGGACGGGGATGGTGCGCAGGCCCATCGCATACCCGCCCGGCCCGGTCGTCTCCTGCCCCAGCACGCCGTGATTGAGCGCGACCCGCTCGTCAATCGCGCGCCCGGCCATGTCCCCGACGCGGAAGGTGGTGATGACGAAATCTGCTCCGGCCAGGGCCTGCCGCGCGTCGGTGGTGCGGGTGATTTTGAAGCGCAGCTTATTCTCGCGCAGCGGCTCAAGCGGCGCGGTGAGGCAGGCCATCAGTTCGAGCCGCCCGCCGTGAATATCCATCAGCGCCAGCTCCTCCAGGCCCAGCCGCTCCTGCCGGAGGATGAAACTGCGCACGATGAACGGCGTGCGGACTCCGCCCGCGCCGAGGAGGGTGACTTTCACTTTTTACTCTTTATCTTCTCCACGGCCTGCCTGGCCGCCTCGGCGACATTAATCAAAGAGCCGGTGACTCGCGCTGTGCCACGGTCCGACTGCGCCACGCGCTCGAGCGCGGGCAGGGCGCGCGCGTCGCCGATCTGCCCGAGGATGCGAGCCGCGTTGGCGCGCACGTTCGCGTCCGGGTCTTGGAGCGCGGTGATCAGCGCGTCCACCGCCGGGGCGCCGATGCGGCTCAACGCGAAGGCGGCCTGGCTCCGCACGTCCATCTGCGTGTCGTGCAGCGCGATCACCAGCCCCGCGATGCCGCGCGGGTCGCCGATCTGGCCGAGGGCTTTGGCCGCGAACTGGCGCACGTCTCTGTCCGGGTCTTGCAGCGCGGCGATGAGCGCGTCGAGGGCCGGGGCGCCGATCTTGCCCAGCGCGATCGTCGCGTTTTGGCGGACGCCCGCGTCCGGGTCGCCGAGCGCCTCGCCGAGCGCCTCCACCGCGCGCGGGTCGCGGTTGTCGCCCAGTATCTGCGCCGCTCTGATGCGCGCGTTCGGCTCCGGGTCGCGCAGGGATTTGAGCAAATAGTCGAAATACTTGTCCCACGCCGCGTTTTCCTCCGGCGAGTCGCTCCGGCGCAGGCTTCCCGTTCCGATAGGCTTGCTGGGTTTGGCAGGATTCATGCAACAACCTCCTTGCGGGCAGATGGATGCAAGAGTGATGCCATTATAGCGTATCGTAGATAGCACATCGCGTATCGCTGATGGCGTACGGCTTAATACCGTTGCCTCACCTGCGATTGGCGATCTGTTGTCAGCCATTGGCTATCTGCCCATCGCCATTAGCTATCTGCTACGTCGTCATTTATAATCCCTGCCATGCCCGATCGCCTCGACGCCGACACCGTCTTCCTGAATATCGCGGGCGGGCAACCGCTCTCGGAAGATCCGTTGGGCCTGGCCGCGTTTGCGCCGCCGCGCCGCGCGGCGCGCGGGCGTGAGCGCGATCTGCTCTTCCTCTGCCTGACGCTGCGGGCGCGCACGCCGCAGTCTATTCAGCCTCATCGTTATACCGAACTGCTCGACCTCGCCGCCGCCACGTTCTATGGCAGCCCCGGCTCGGTCACGGCCGCGCTACGCCAGGCGCTCGCCGCCGTCAATCAGAATTTGCTCGACCACAATTTACGGGAGAGCGCCGGGGCCGCGCCCATGCAGGGCGGCCTCGTCGGCGCGGCCCTGCGCGGAGGCGATTTCTACGCCGTGCAGTGCGGGCCGGGCCTGCTCCTCGTCGCGCACGGCGCGATCGTCGAGCGCTTCCCCACGCTCCCCAGCCGCCCGCTCGGTTTGAGCAACGCCCTCGACGCGCATTACTTTCACGCCGCCGTCAACGAAAGCGAATACTTCGCCCTCAGCGGCGGCGCGCATTCCGGCTGGAACGAAAACGCGCTCGCGGGCCTCGGCGGGCTTGCGACCCTCACGCACGTCGTGGACCGGCTGAAGGCCGCGACGACCGAGGACATCGTCGCTCTCGTGGGGCGTTTCGAGCCGGGCGGCACGTTGACCCCCATGAAGCCCGCGCCCGCCGCTTCTCCCTCGACGGTCAAACCTGTCCTCGCCGTTCCCTCGGTGGGGTTGCCGAAGATTGACTTGAGTTCGCTCGCCACGCGGCTGAGGCCGCCGGCCGAAGCCGAGCCGGTCCGGGCGGTCGAGCCTCAGCCTCGCCCCGACGCTTCCGCGCGGATGCCTGAACCCGTCTCGCCCCCACCCATCGAGTCTGCGCCTGCCTCCCACCCGGAAGCGCAACCGGCTGTGGTGAGCGAGGCGCACCCCCAGGCTGAAGCGCCCGCGCCTGAACTGGCGAGCGCCAGCCCAATCGCGCATGAGCCTGCGCCTCACGCCTCCACGCCCGCCTCCGAGACCGACTGGCCTTCCCTGCTTCACCGCGCCGAGCGGTTGGGCAGCGCCGGGCCTATGCCCTCCATCCCGGTGATCGAAGAGATACCGCCGATTCGCCGCAACGCGGCCGAGGCGAAGCCCAGGGGCGGGGTCGCCGCTGCGGCCGCACGGGCGGCGTTCAGTCGCGGGTTCCAATCGCTGGGCCGCGCGCTCGGCGTCACACTCACCGAATTCAATCGCGCCTGGCGCACGCTCGTCGCCCGGATGCTGCCGGAAGGCACGCGCCTGCAGCAGGATGGCCTGTTCGCCATCCCGACCCCCGTGCAGATCGGCATCGCGGTAGTCATCCCGCTGGTCGTGGTCGCCGTGGTCGCGCTCGTGTACATCCAGCGGGGGCGCGCCGAGCAGTTCAACGACACGCTCGCGCAGGCGCAGCTCGAGATCGCCACGGGGCGGGCCTCGCCCAACGCCCTCGCCGCGCGCCCGCACTGGGAACGCGCGCTGGAATGGCTCGCGCAGGCTGAACTGCTGCGCCCCGGCGACGAGAAGGTGGCGCAGTTCCGCCGCGAGGCGCAGGAGAAGCTCGACGCGCTCGACGGCGTTGCGCGCCTCGACTACCAACCGCTCGTGGTGGGCGGGCTGGGCCGCGAGGTGAATGTGAAGCACATCCTGCTCGTGGGCCAAGATGTGTACGCGCTCGACGAGCCGCACAACCGCGTCTTGCGCCTCACGCCCGGGAGCAACAACAGCGGCTATGCACTCGACGCCGAGTTCCAGTGCGCCAGCGGCGTGATCGGCGACTTCACCATCGGCTCGCTGGTGGATATCGGCCTGCTGCCCGGCCCGAACGTGATGGGCAGCGACGCCGTGGTCGCGCTGGATACGACGGGCGGCCTGCTGTACTGCGCGCCGGAATCGACGCCCCTGGCGACTTACCTGCCCACGCCCGAGTCGAGCTGGATTCGCCCTGCGGCGCTGGAGGTCTACGCCGACCGGCTGTACGTGCTCGACCCCGGCGGGAACGAGGTGTGGCAGTTCCTCGCCGCGGGCGGGGCGTTCAACCAGGCCCCCACGCGCTATTTCACGGGCCTGCCCTACGACTTGCAGTCGGTGATTGACTTTTCGATTGCGGGCGGCGACCTGTTCCTGCTCCGCCGGGACGGGCGCGTGATGGGCTGCACCCGCCCGGGCAGCGGCCAGCCTCCCGCCTGCACCGAGAGCATGCAGTTCTCTGATCAACGCGAGGGCCGCGCCCCCGGCGACCGCCTGGCCGAGGTGACTCTCCCCGTGCGGCTGTTCTACGATCCTCCGCCGGAGCCTTCGCTCTACCTGATTGACGCGGGCGCCTCGGGCCTCTACCAGCTCAGCCTGAAATTGGCGTTTGTCCGGCAATATCGCGCGCGCGCGCCCCTCGGCGCGCCGATCACTTCCGTGGCAATTGACCCGGCCAAGCAAATCTTCGTCAGCGCGGGCGACAACGTTTACTTCGCGCCTCGCCCCTAATCAAGAGAAGCTGGCCAGCCAAGTGTCTTGGGCGAAGCCGCATAGCGGTTCCGTCGAGGAATGCCAACTCTCCTCTCCCCGCTTATCACTGGACAAATTCGCTCCGGGTCTATATACTCACTGAGTGAGTATATAGACCCCTATGCCTCCCTGCGCCGCTTACGCCAGCGACCTCTCACCCGAATACCCTCTGCTGGGTTTCTTGGCTCAACAACCCGCCCACGGGTACGAACTGCACCAGCGGCTCGTCGCCGATCTGAGCCAAATCTGGCGCGTCAGCCTGAGCCAGACTTACAACATCC
This sequence comes from Anaerolineales bacterium, assembly GCA_035291605.1. Taxonomy (GTDB): domain Bacteria; phylum Chloroflexota; class Anaerolineae; order Anaerolineales; family UBA6663; genus DATDRS01. The sequence continues at coordinate 9,192 of DATDRS010000341.1, forward strand.
TCAAGCGCCTCGAAGAGCAAGGGTATATCACTGGCACAGTTCAGGAACAGGAAAAACTCCCTTCCCGTCGCCAGTTTCATCTCACCCCGGCTGGTCGCCGCCGCTTCAACAATTGGCTCCACTCCTTCGCTTCGTACAGTCTGCGCGCCGTCCGCGTGGAGTTTACGACCCGCCTCTACTTTGCCCACGCCCTCGACCGTGACCTCCTGCCCGACCTGATTAAATGGCAGACAAATGAAATCCAATCCGGCCTTGCTCAACTCCGGACAATGTTGACGGAGATTCCCCCGGAAAAAGTTTTCAACCGGCTCGGTCTGGAGTTGCGTATCCGCCAGTTGTCTTCGCTCCTCGACTGGATAGCCGATTGTCGGGTGGCGCTTGGCTTGCAGGAGTGAGAAGAGATTCAGGCCATGAAAAAATTTTGGGTTCTGACTTTTGCCCTGTTGTTCTTTTTCTTGACCGCCTGCGCCGCGCCGACCTCCGTCCCACCGACTCCCGCTTCCCAAACCCTCACCGTCTTCGCCGCCGCCTCGCTCACCGGCGCCTTCGCCGAGTTGGGTAAAGGCTTTGAAGTCGCGCATCCCGGCGTGAACGTCGCCTTCAATTTCGGCGGGTCGCAGAGCCTCCGCACGCAACTGGAGCAGGGGGCGGTCGCCGACGTGTTTGCCTCGGCCAACGAAGAAGAAATACAGGCGGCCGTCGCCTCGGGCTTAATCAATGGCGAGGATGTGCAGATTTTCGCTACTAATCGGCTGATCGTCATCCTTCCACAAGACAATCCGGCGAGAGTGGAGCGCTTGGAGGACCTCGCCCGCCCCGGTCTCAAGCTGGTGCTCGCCGCCGAAGAAGTGCCGGTGGGCAAGTATTCGCGGGACATGCTGGATAAACTTGAGAACCAGTTCGGCGTAAGGTTCAAGGCCAGCGTGCTCGCCAACGTCGTCTCCAGCGAGGACAATGTGAAACAGGTCGTAGTCAAAGTGCAGTTGGGCGAGGCCGACGCGGGGATTGTCTATACTTCCGATGCGGTGGCTGCGCCGGAACTAAAAACTATTTCCATTCCCGCTGAATATAATGTGACCGCTGCCTATCCCATCGCTGTGCTTGCCGCCTCGCCGCACTCCGCGCTGGCTAAAGCGTTTGTGGAGTATGTGCTTTCAGCCGAGGGGCAGGGAATGATGGGGAAGTGGGGGTTTGGAAAATAGGCTCATCCCGCGGTTTTCGTTCAATGCTGGCTGGAGACCCTGTGCGGCATTGTGGACGAGATCAAGCGATTGATTGACCGGGAACATCACCCTGACCGACCATTCCTCATCCCACATCTCCATCCGCGGCAAATCCGTCTGGCTGTTCGTCGTTCCGGCCAGTGCGCTCGTGTGCCTGTTCGCCCTGCCGCTGTTCGCGCTCCTGTGGCGCGCGGTGGAGGCAGGCCTCATGGGACAAATGCTCGAGCCGACCGCCCTCAGCGCGCTCCGGCTCAGCCTGCTCACCAGCACGCTCGCCACCCTCGCCGCTGCGCTCACCGGGACGCCCCTGGCTTTCGCGCTCGCGCGCTGGCCGTTTCGCGGGCGCGCCTGGCTCGAACTGCTGATTGACTTGCCGGTCGTCCTGCCGCCCGCCGTGGCTGGCCTCGCACTGCTCATGGCCTTTGGACGGCGCGGGGTTTTCGGCGGGGCGCTGAGCGCGGCCGGGATCAGCCTGCCGTTCACCACGGCGGCGGTGGTCGTCGCCCAGGCGTTCGTCGCCGCGCCGCTGTACGTGCGCGCCGCCCGCATCGGGTTCGCGAGCGTTGACCCGCAGCTCGAAGAAGCCGCTTACGCGGAGGGCGCGAACCAGTGGCAATTGTTCCGCTACGTCATGCTGCCGGTGACGGGCCGCGCCATCCTCGGCGGCCTCGTCCTGTGCTGGACACGCGCGCTGGGCGAATTCGGCGCAACGATCTTGTTCGCCGGCAACCTCGAAGGCCGGACGCAGACGATGCCGCTGGCGATTTACCTCGGCCTCGAGCGGGACCTGGGTGTGGCGTTAGCGCTCTCGGCGCTGCTGCTGGCGATCTCGATCATCCTTCTGACGATCCTGCGACGACTGGAAAACTCAGCCGTGTTATCCTGACGCTCATCTTGCTTGACGTTCCTTAGGGCGAAGACTAGAATACGGCGCATAGCGGCCCCTCCCCTAGAGACACTGATTCCTCATGAACAATCGTTGGCCCGGCAAATATGTGATTGGCCTCACCGGCAATATCGCCACCGGCAAAAGCGTGGTGCGCAGGATGCTGGAGCACCTGGGGGCGATGGGTGTTGACGCCGATGCGCTCTCGCATCAGGCGCTCGCCAAAGGCGGCCCGGCGTATGCCCAGGCGCTGAAGACCTTCGGCGAATGGCTGCTTGGGCCGGAGGGCGAGATCAGCCGGGCGGCGCTGGGCAAGGTCGTCTTTGCCGACGCCAAGGCGCTCGCCAAGCTGGAAGCGATCATCCATCCCATCGTGGGCCAGGCGCTGGACTTTCTCGTCAAGCGGTCGCAGGCCCAGGTGGTCGTGATCGAAGCGATCAAACTGATCGAGTCCGGGCTCGCGAAGGACTGCGACGCGGTGTGGGTCGTCAACACCCCCGAGGCCGTGCAAGTCTTGCGGCTGATCAACAAGCGCAAGATGCCCGAGGACGAGGCGGTGCAACGCATCAGCGTGCAGAGCCCGCAAGCCGATAAATTAAAAGCGGCGGCGGTGGTCATCCAGAACGCCGGCTCGTTCGAGGAAACCTGGGTGCAGGTGCAGGCCGCCTTCAGCAAAATCAGTCAGCCCGCCGCGGCCCCTGCGCCGGCCAGGCCGGCGGCCGCGCCGCCCGGGGAGAAGCAGGTCAAAGTCCGGCGCGGCAACCCCAGGGATGCGAACGCCATTGCCGCGCTCATCAAGCAGGTGACGCAGGGCCAGAAGGACCTCACGCGCGCCGACATTATGGAGGCGTTCGGCGACAAGGCGTATATGCTGGCGGAGTACGGCGAGGAACTCTCCGGGCTGGTGGGTTGGAAGGTGGAGAACCTTGTCGCGCGCGTGGACGAGTTTTACATCGCCGCGAGTGCGCCGCTGGAGAAATTAAGCCCGCCCCTGCTCGAGGCCGTGGAAAAAGCCGCTCAAGAATTGCAGAGCGAAGCGGCGCTGGTGTTCGTGCCGTTGCCCATCGCTCAGTCCGCCGCGCAGGCGCTCTCCGGTTCGGGCTACTTTCCCCAACTGCCGGAGAAACTCGGCGTGTCCGCCTGGAAGGATGCAGCGAAAGAGTCCATGCCGCTTGGCACGGCGTTACTGTTCAAGAAATTGCGCGAAGACCGCGTGATGAAACCGATCTAGCCGAGCTCCTGTCGGGAAATTCTACCCTGGCGGGTCGAGAAACCCCTTTTCTCGCAGAAAACGGGTTTCTGCTGCGAGTTCTCCGACAGAAACTAGCCGAGACACCCGGTTTCGAGGAGACCCTGTATATGAAGCGTGTGATTGATTGGGCCAAAGCCCACCCGCGCCTGGCCGCGTGGATCGTTCTAGGATTGGGCATGGACGCCATGGTGGCGTACGAGGCGCGGGATGTGGGGCTGCTGGCGGGGCAGTGGATCGCCCTGATCGTCGCCACCACGCTGGTCGCGGGATTGTGCGTGTGGATTATCGGCTGGGAAGACGACGACGAAGAAGCGCCCTCGGCTGACCAACCCGCCGAAAAACCGGCGGAGGCTAAGAAGTGAGCCTCGGCCAGCTGGCATGAAAAAAGCCCGCCTGCCAGGCGGGCTTTTTGTCCTCTGGGAGGGGCGTTAGTAGAACCAGACCATATAACTCGTGCGCGTGCGGATCGTCGGGAGGCCGGGGTAGCTGACGATGAACTCCATTGCCACCACCGATCCTGGCCGATCCGGGCCGACGCCGAACGAGAAGGAGGTCGCGCCATTGGCGTTGGTCGGCGCCAGGGTGAAGGATTGAGCGCCGGCGGGGAAGTGGACGACCAGGATGACTGCGGCCTGGCTGAGCGGCTTGCCGAACTGGTCAGACACCTGCACCATGCCGGTCTGGGCGCCATTGCGCGGCGCGATCGGGTTGAGGACGGTGGCCCGGGCGCTGAGGGCGGTGACGCTGGGCTTCGTGGGCGGGCTGGCGCTGTCCACCGTCGCCTCCAGGCGGCCGCGGTCCAGCTTGGCGTAATCGTAATAGATCTGGCCCAACAGCGCGAGCTGAATGCGCTGGCCCGCCGGTTTTTCGGGGTGCCATTCCATCCTGGCGCGTTGGAAGTACTGGACGATGCGGCCATTTTCAATCGCGTACTCGGTGATGGGGTAGCCGTACATATCCAGCCCGCCGGTCTTTTGCCAATGTTCCATGAATTTCAGGCAGGCTGTGTGGCTGGTCTCCGGGAAGTATTGGCAGTTGGGATCGGAGGCGGATGGAATCTGGGGGACCGGGATGGGTGGTGTGCGCTTGTCCAGTTCGTCTCCCAAGAGGCCCAGTTGAATCTTATAGGGGTCAGGGTTATTGGGGTGCCATTCGAGCCGCGCCCGCTGGAAATACTGGACCAGCAATTTAGTTTGCGGATCAACGTAGGCCTCGGTTATGGGGTAACCGTAGCGCCCGATGCCCCCCGTGGCGTTAAAGAACTGAATAAAAGGTTCTGTGACATTGTGCCCCGTCTGGGGAAAATACTTCGACTCGTCACCCGACTGCGCCAACGCGAATGGCGCGGCGACGAAGCTGAGGACGAGGCACAGGATGAAAGTGAGATGGATTGGACGGCGCATGCTGTTCATAGCTTCATAGCCCCGCTGAACTAACTATTTTCTTACTCTGTCTATTATATAGCCGAAATTCATAGAAGCAAGACCATTGGCCCAGGAAAGCGCATTTTATAACTAAATCTTCGGAAAGTTAAAAATCTCCGGCCCGGAGACGGCAGTAGCTGTCGTAGCGAGAGGACGAAACCTGTCCGGTTTCTACGGCGCGACGCACGGCGCACCCCGGCTCGTGTATGTGGGTGCAGTCGCTGAACCCGCATTGCGAGACGAGACTGCGTAATTCTACAAAATATCCGTCCAATTCTTCCGGCTCGATATCCCACAGCGTGAGGGCGCGCAGGCCGGGCGTGTCGGCCACGAACCCTCCCTCGTCCAGTGGGAACAATTCTGGATACACCGTCGTGTGGAGACCTTTGGTCGTCGCCTGCGAAACCTCGCGGGTCCTCAGCCCCAGGCCGGGCTGCACGGCGTTGAGCAGGCTCGATTTGCCTACGCCCGACGGCCCGGCGAAGACCGAAATCTTGCCTTTCAGCGCCTGGCGCAGCTCGGCGACCCCCGCGCCGGTGGCGGCTGAGGTGTAGATCACCCGGTAACCCAGGAGGGGATACAGCCCAAAAAGCTCCTGCGCGACCTCGGGGGTGACCAGGTCGCGCTTGTTCGCGCAGATGACGGCGGGCAGATGCTCGGCCTCCGCCAGCACCAGAAAGCGGTCGAGCATCCGCAGGTGGGGGCCGGGTTCCGCGCAGGCGAAGACGAAGACGGCCTGATCGGCGTTGGCGATGATGACCTGCGCCTTGTCCTTTTCTTCCTTCACGCGCTTGCCGCCAAACGGCGCGCGGCGCAGAAGCGCGCTGCGGCGCGGGAGGACTGCCTCGATCATCCCCGCGCCGTCGGGCTGTGTGGAAATCTCCACCCGGTCGCCGATGGCGGCCAGGTCGTCGCTCCGCCGCACTTTTTTGAGCCGCCCGCGCAGCTGGCAGATGAAAGCGCCCGCCTCGGTGTGGACGGTGAAGAAACCGCTGTGCGCCTTGAGGATGATGCCGGGGAGGGTCTTCAACGGATGCATATGGGAAGAGGACTATGGAGCCGGGGTCGGCGTGGCGGCGCCGCCGAACTCCGTTTCCCACGGGTACAACGTATACGGCCGGCCTTTGAAATAGACCTCGACGATGCGGCGGAAGATTGGCGCCGCGAACTCGGAGCCTTCGCCGATATTTTCGACCACGACGACGATGACGATGTCCGCTTTGTCGGCGCGCCTGGCCTCGGTGTAGCCCGCGAACCACGCGTGCGGGCCGCCGCCCGAGGCCGGGTCCTCGGAGGTCCCGGTTTTCCCGGCGACCGGGATTTCAAAGTTCGGGAACACGAACCGCGCCGTCCCGCCGGGGAGCGTCGTCACGGCCCGCAGCCCCTCCTGGATCAGCGCGAGCTGCTCGGCGGTGACCGGCAGCCGGCCGTTCACGATTGGCTCGAACTGGTACGTCGGCGCGCCGCCGGGCGGGGCGATGTGATGGACGATCTGCGGGCGGTACAGCACGCCCCCGTTACGGACGGCCGCCATCATCTGCGCGATTTGCAGGGGCGTGACGAGCAGGTAGCCCTGCCCGATCCCCATGTTCACGCTGTCGCCAGGCGTCCACGGCTCGCCGTAGGCGCTGAGTTTCCAGGCGGGGTCGGGCATCAGCCCTTTGGCTTCGGCGACCTGCCCGATTTGTGTGAACTCGCCCAGCCCAAACTGCCGGGCCACTTGCGCCATATAATCCGGGTTGTATTGATAGAGGTTATACGCGACGGTGTAAAAGTAGGGGTCGCACGAAAAGGCCAGCGCCTGCACCAGGTCAACCTTGCCGTGCGGCGGCACGCCAAACGTCACCGTCCAGTCATACTTGACGGCGCTCGGGCCGAGCAAATCCCACTTGCCGGTGCAGGTGTACGTGGTGTTGCGCGTGTAGAGGCCGGACATGAGCGCTGCGCCCAGCATGGGCACCTTGAAAACTGAGCCGGGCGGATACTGGCCCTGCGTGGCGCGATTGAGCAGCGGCTTGCCCGGATCATTCAGGATGCCGGTCAGGGCAGGGTTGTCCCGGCTGGCCGACTCGAACACGTTCGAGTCGAAGGTCGGGTTGGAGGCCATCGCCAGCACCTCGCCCGTCTCCGGGTTGAGGACGACCACCGCGCCTTTGAAATTCCCCAGCGCTTCCTGCGTCGCGATCTGGAGCAGCCGCGCGAGGGTGGTGTAGATGGCCTGCGCCGGTTGGGGCCGGCTCTCCGCGAGGCCGAAGACCTGGCCGCTCGGGGTCGCCACGTCCAACTTGCCTCCGCGCACCCCGGCGAGATACGGTTCACCCCACGCTTCCAGCCCCGCCACGCCCACGCGCTCATCGCCGCTATAGCCGTTGCGCTCGTATTCGACGAGTTTCTCCGCCGGGATGGAGGACATGTACCCGACCACATGCGGCGCGACGCCGCCGAAGGGATAATCACGCGTGTTGAACGAGGATAGGAAGACGCCGCTCAAGGCCGAGAGCGTCGCGTAGTTGGCCTGCACGTCGGCGGCGGAGACTTCGCCGAGGGGCACGTACCAGTCGGCGGGGACGGCGGTGTATTTCTCTTTGATGCTTCCAGGCGGCAGGCCAAGCAGGCTGGAAAGCACGTTCAACACGGTCGGCTCGTCGGTGATCTGCGCGGGCTGCACGCCGACGGTGACGATTTTGCCCTGCCCCTGCACGGCCAGCCCCAGCCCGTCGCGGTCGTAAATGTTGGCGCGCGCCGGTTTGGAATAGTGCATGACCAGCGTGTTACCGCTGTTCAGTTCGGGCAGGATCATCCCGTCGGTCCACGAGATCATCCAGCGCCCGCCCTCGTACAGGAGTTGCATCTCTGTCTGGCGGGTGATGTCGCCGACGACGGCGGTGTGGAAGGTGACCGTGTACGCGGCCTGCGCCCTGGGGCCGGACTTGAAGACGTTGAGGAGCCGAGTCTCGACCTGTTTGAGTGTGGCCGCGCGGGCGATGGATTCGTAGCGCGCCTGAAAGTCAGGCAGGCTGATGGCATCCCGGCTCAGCGGCGAAAGCAGGGAATACATCGCCGCGTAATCGCCCTTTTCCCACGCCGCGAGGAACGTCGTCGCCGTGCCTTCCGGGTCGGGGGTGATCAGGGTGGGAGTCGGCGGCGCGGGCGTGAGAGTCGGCGCGGGCGCGAGGCCGGCGCAGGCGGCGACAAGCGAAATCCCAAATCCCAAAAGCCAAGGTCCAAAACGCTTAAATTCGCGATTCACAATGCGCAATGGAAAAAGAATCTTTCGCTGCGCGCTTGCAGTCTTATGCATTCTGCATTTTGCATGGGGCATTGCTTTCACCGGCTCTCTTCCTTCAAGATGCTCTCAAAGACCGGACATCGGTACTGAATAAAACTCTGGCAGGCCGCCGGCAGGTCGTGCGCAGGCTCCACGCCCAACTGCCGCAGGCGGCGGAGCAGATGGCACAATGGCAGGCCCATCACGTTGGCGAAGCAGTCGGAGAAGCGTTCGGTCGCGACGGGTTGGAAGCCTTTATATTGAATGGCGTACGCGCCGGCCTTGTCGAGCGGATCGCCCGTGGCGACGTAGGCCAGCATCTCGTCGTCGCCGTAGTTGCGCATCGTCACGCGCGAACGGGCCAGGTCGCCGTGCGTCTCGCCGGTGCGCGTGTCTATCACGGTGAGGCCAGTGAAGACCTCGTGCGCGCGGTCCCGGAGCTGCCGAAGGGCGCTCACCGCCGCCGCCGCATCCGCCGGTTTGCCGATGACCTGCCCATCCAGCACGACCACGGTGTCTGCGCCGATGACGAGCGCATCGGAATTGACGCCCTGCGCGGCCAGGCAGGCCTTCGTCAGACTCATGCGCCGGACGAAGTCTGTCGGGCTTTCGCCGGGGTGCGGGACTTCGGCGGCCTCCACCGGGTGGAGGGTAAAAGTCCATCCCCCGAGCGCGAGCAGCTCCCGGCGGCGCGGGGAGGCGGAGGCGAGGACGAGTCTGAGCATGAGTGCGGGGGAGCAGGGGGACAGGGGAGTCGCCTGGGGCGCTATTCACCCTTGCGCCGCTGCGCCCTTGCTCCTGTACGTGAATTCTAGCATACTCATCTTGTGACAGGGGTTCAGCCGGGTTACAATCTTGTTATGCGTTTCGACATCTTCACCCTCTTCCCCGAAATTTGCTCCGCCTATTTGCAGGAGTCAATCCTCAAGCGCGCGCAGGCCGCCGGGCTGGTCAGCATTCACCTGCACAATATCCGCGATTACGCCGCCGACCGGCACCACGTCACCGACGACCTGCCCTATGGCGGCGGCGGCGGCATGGTGATGAAGCCGGAGCCGGTTTTCAACGCGGTGGAGAGTGTTTTGGAAATCCCAAACCCCAAATTCCATGCCCCGCATCTCCAAGCTCCAATCCCGATTATTTTGCTCACCCCGCAAGGCCGCCCGTTCACCCAGGCCGTGGCGCAGGAACTCGCTCAACACGAGCGCCTCGCGCTGATCTGCGGGCGCTACGAAGGGTTCGACGAGCGCATCCGCGCGCACCTCGCCACCGACGAAATCTCGATTGGCGATTACGTGCTCACCGGCGGGGAGCTGGCCGCGCTCGTGATCGTGGACGCGGTGACGCGCCTGCTCCCCGGCGCGCTGGGCGACCCGACCGGCGCGGCCGACGACTCGCACGCCTCGGGACTGCTGGAATACCCGCACTACACACGCCCGCCCGAGTTCCGCGGCTGGGCCGTGCCCGAGGCGCTCCTCAGCGGCGACCACGCCCGCATCACCCGCTGGCGGCGGGAGGCGGCCCTGCGCCGCACTTTCCTGCGCCGGCCGGATATGCTCTTGAAACTGGCGTTGTCGGAGGAAGAGAAGCTGTTTCTGTCCAGAGTCGCGGAGGAGGAGGCGAACCGTCGCAAACCCCAAATCCCAAATCCCAAACCCCCGACCCCCCAAGGCGATTGACCTGCCGAGGAAAGTGGCTGATAATCACCCGTGGTTCCTGATTGGGAAGGAGAGTTAGTCGAGATGTTCCCTGCTGCTCCTGAGACGAAGCGCGCAATAATTATTCAGCCGGGGGAAAAGCGCTACACGGTCGAAGATTATCTGGCGATACCAGACGAGTATCCACGCTATGAGCTGCTGGAAGGAGAACTGGTCGAAATGGTCTCGCCGACGTCGCGCCATCAAATCGTCTCGCTGAACCTGCTGAGAATACTGGACCCACACTGCCGGGCGCACAACTTAGGCATACTGCTGACAGCGCCGTTGGATGTTATTCTCTCCCGGAACGTCGTCCTCCAGCCAGACATCCTCTTCATCTCCCAGGCCCGCAAAGCGGAGCTCATCGGTGAGCGCATCACCGGCGCGCCGGACCTGGTGATTGAAATTCTCTCCCCGACGACCAGCGCCCGCGACCTGAACCAGAAGCGCAAGCTCTATGCCCGCCACGGCGTGAAAGAGTATTGGATCGTTGATCCAGACGACGAAACCATCGAGGTTCAGCGTTTGCAGGGCAAGTTCTTTTCGACGACGGCGATCTTTGAAAAGGGGCAAAGCCTGGCTTCCCCAACTTTCGAAGGGCTGTCGGTGGATGTGGGGGAGGTCTTCGCCGGATAGACCGGCTGAACCTTTAACCTCGGTCAGGAGTAGTTTTTGAATATACTGCGCGCGGTCAGTGATTGACTGTTGGGGTACATAAGCGCAGCAGGTCTATGTGGCATATGAGCGAAGACGCGCAACTCATCCGGCAGCTGCAAGCCGGGGACCTCGAGGCCCTGGGGGCGCTCTACGACCGCTACCGGCTGACGGTTTTCCGCACCGCCCTGGCCATTACGCGGGACACAGATGCCGCCGAGGACATCCTGCAGGAGGCCTTCTTGCGCCTGCACGCCTACGTTGACCGCGTAGACACCCGCCTCCCCCTCGCCCCCTGGCTCTACCGGATCACCGTCAATCTGAGCTATACCTGGGTGACGCGCCGGGACAAGTGGCGCGTCCCGCTCGAAGATTTCATTGAACAGCTCATCGGCCCGGTGAAATATCACCCCGAACCCATCGCCGAGCGCAACGACGAACTGCGCGTGATGCAGAAAGCGATTGAGGCGCTGACCTTCAGCCAGCGCGTGGTCATCGTCCTCTACTACCTGAACGATCTCAGCCTGCAGGAAATCGCCGATATTCTGGGCTGCCCGGTGGGCACCGTGAAGTCCCGGCTGCACTATGGGCGGGAGAATCTGCGCCATCTCCTGGATGTGGACGGGAGCAGATCGGCGGCGGAGGTGCAGTATGAATTCACGTGATCAACGCCCGATGGACGAATTAGACCTCCTGATCCGCGCGAACCTGCTCCAGGGTGTGGCGGCCAGGCGGCCCGCCCCTCAGACGCGCCGCCGGTTGATGGCGCGCGCCGTCGAGCAGCAAAGCCGCAAGCGCTGGCTGGCGGTCCATCTTTTTATTCAACCTGCCCCTCCCCGACTCGCCGATTGGGAAAACGCCGCCTGGAGCCGCGTCGCCTATTTCAGCCTCCTGCGTAACCTGGGCTTCGCCGGCGTTTCGTTTTACCAGTTCCGGTAGCCACAGGACGCTCGCCGCTTCAGGCGCGGGATGCCGGCCGCTGCCCCCCTGCTGCAAATCCAGGCCCTCTGCCAGCCAGCCAGAGAGGCGCACGCGCCGGAATCCCCTCGGGCCGGCTTCGACGACGTCTCCTTTTCTATACAGCCCGGCGAGCACCTCGCCCTCCTCGGGGCGCGGGGCGCGGGCAAGACCGCGCTCGTCCGGACGGTCGCCCTCATTCAAAAACCGGAAGCCGGTCACGTCTTCTTCGAAGGGCAGGAGGTCACCGCGTTCAGCGGCGGGCGATTGCGCGCCCTGCGCCAGCGCCTGCAATTTGTGGGCGGTGACCCCATGTACAGCCTGCCGCCGCACGCGACGGTCAGGGAGGCGCTGCTGGAGCCGCTGGAAATTCACCGCCTGGGTTCGAAGCCGGAGCAGGCTGCGCGCGTGGAAGTCACAGCCGCGCGGCTGGAGTTGAACCCTCTCCTCCTGGACCGGAAAGTGAGCCTGCTGTCGGCGGCGCTGCGCCAGCGTGTCGCCGTGGCGCGGGCGTTGACCCTGCAGCCCCGCCTGCTGGTGTGCGACGAGTTGACCGAGCGCCTGGAGCCGGCTGCCGCGCGCTCGCTGCTTGAGCTCGCCTCGCGCGCCGGCCGCCTGATTAACCTGGGCTGGCTCTGGACGACCTCCGACCCAGTGTTGGCCCACGCGTTCGCCGACCGCATTCTCTATCTCCAGCAAGGGCGCCTCGTCGCGGAACCGGTTTGACGCGCCTGTGAGAGTCTTCATAGGCGTCCTCATAGGCGCGCCACTCTCCGGCGGTTTCCAACCGCCGCCAAATACCGACTTATTCCTGCGGTGTCGCTTCCAAATCACCCACGTGTCCAAACCAATCAGGGCATGGCGATTTAGCCGTTCGCTAAGGCGCCCCATGCGTCTCGCTCATGGTTGAGGTAGGCTGTCGTATCCATCCCGGCCCATATTTCGCGATGCAGACCAGCCAGATGTGCGGCATAATCT
>DATDRS010000342.1:0-4096 GCA_035291605.1 Anaerolineales bacterium
ATGGCCCGCTCGATCTCGTGCGCCTTCTCCAGATACCACGCCATCTTTTCCGGCAGTTGCACACTAAAACTGCGCGCCGTCCTTTCGTATGCCTCGGCCACGCGGAAGGGGGAGAATGCGCCCGGGAAGTGGTCGAGCGCGTGATAACGCTTGAGCAATTCGACCACGCGACGGATGTTGGCCTCGGTCCCGACCTGGTCGGCGGGGATGCCGGGGCCGGAGATGAAGCGGGTGACGAGATAGCCTTCGGGTTCCAGAAATGCGATGGGTTCGGGGGCCACGCCGACGCGCGAGGCCGCGAGGGTGCAGCCGTACTCGACCCGGCGGTCAATCCCGAGATATTTGGTCTCATCTCCGCCGATCCGCAGGACGTAGGTCTCGCCGTCGGCGACGACTTTGTAGTTGCGGTTAGTGATGCCGCCTGTGAGTTCGGCGAGGGTGAGGTTGCGGGCATGGGCAAATTGCGGGACGCGCTGGAGAATAGGCTCAAGGGAGGAATCTGTGACCATAGGCGAAAGATGAGCGGCGAATGATAGGTGACCAGGGAAGATTGTGGAGCGGGGGGATTGTACTTCGCCCCCAAAGAAGGTCAAGTTGCGCACGGTTGAAACCGGGCCGAGTATTTACTACAATCACAATCAGTCATACGATGCATAGGCCTGCCGTGCATACACAGCATTTCGCGGCCATCGAGTTGCGCTACAACATCCACGCGCTTCGCGAAGATCTGTAGGCCAATCTGCCAGATTGTCCTGCTTGGGACCAGTCAGCGGCTTGTCCTCCATGTGGCTGCGGCGGAGGCCGCGCTATGACAAGGAGTAGAAAAATGTCCAGCACTCTGAAAATCGCCACTCCCTCAGCGGTGATGAACCTAACCGCTGCTTTTATCCTCGCCGCCTGTCAATTGGCGCCGACACCAATTCCTTCTGCCTCCCCGCCCCCCACGTTCACCGTGATCCCTACCGCTATCCCCACTCGCGCTCCTACTCTCCCCCCGACTCCTACTATCCCGCCTCGCTCGGCTACCCTTTGTGAGCTGCAACAGAAAGTTGATGCCCGCAGCGACTCGGCTGTCCAGTGGCGAGAGGCCATTGAGGGGCAGTCCGTGTTGGTCGGGGGCGGGGTGAAGACCAGAGACGAGGCCCGCGCCCGGCTGGACATTTCGGATGGGACAGTCATGCGCATGGCCGCGAACAGCGAATTCACGCTGACCGAACTGACGCCAGGGCCGAGGGAGGCCGTGACCCGTTTCAAGTTGGCATTGGGCAAATTGTGGGTGGCGCTGACGGGGACAGCCGGGGAGGGCGTGTTCGAAATCGAAACGCCGGTCGGGGTGGCCACGGTGCGCGGGTCTTACATAAGCGTTGAGCTCGCCGAAGACACAGGACAGGCCGTCGTGACTTGCCTGGAGGGGGAGTGCCGTTTGACTGGGACAACCGGCCAGGCCACCGATCTGAGCCACGATCAACAGGCAACTATTGCGGGCGCGGGGCAAAATCCTTCGCCAGCCCAGCCGATGGAGGCCGCGCAATACGCCGACTGGGCGCGGAATTTCCCAGAGGCCCCCGCGCCGCCGCTCACCTCGATTTTGCTCAGCCCAGGCGACGGGCAGTGTTCGCCGAACACCTTCCCGGCCGGGGTGGTCGAGTTGACGATGGGCGTGGGCCGCTGGATGACGCCTGAGGAGGCTGCCGCTGCCATAGGCGATTCGAATCCGACGATCACGCTGAATGGCGAGCCGGTGACCATCCACGACCGCACAGGCCCAGAGCGGCACCCTGGGGACGACCCGGCCTGGGGTTTCAGCGTGCGGACCTATGTCATGCTTGAACCCGGCGAGTATACGATCACGTCTCAATGGCACTGGGATCTGGTTTTCAATTGTGTGATTGAGGTCACCGGCCCGTAACTTGCATCTGCGCCGCTCTTTGCTAAAATCGCGCTGTCTATTTTCAAGACCTGTCAGGTCTCTGAGACCTGACAGGTCTGTTGCTTGAGAGGAGTTTCAACAGTGAGTCGCGTCATAAACCCGGACGGGGTGGGGAAGCAGAGAGACCGGTTGATGAAGGCAGTCGCGCTGGCGCTGCGCGAGCTGGCGGCGCGCCAGAAGATCGGCGAAGACGAGCGCGACATGGTCGCGTTTATAGCGCTCGCGCTGAGCGAGATCAGCGAGACGATTGACGTGACGTGCAGGGCGTGGGAGAAGCGCGATTACTGGCTCAAGGCCGACCAGTTTCGCCGGGATTGGGCGTGGCCGGCGCAAATCGCCGCGAAACTGGAGCGCGTCGTGCTGGCCGGAGGCGGCGAGTGGCAGAACCTGCCTGCGCTCATGGTCGAGCTTTCGAAGCGTCTGGAGAAGGTGACGCTGCCGAAGCGCAACACGCTCGGCGCGCCCTGGCTGGGGGCGTACGCGCAGTTGCGAGAGGCGAGGGGGTTGGAGAAGGGGAGGGTGGTGAGGTAGGCCAACGGCGCGTAGGGGCAGACAGTAGGCAACGGCGCGTAGGGGCAGACAGCCGTCTGCCCCTACAGTATTTGTTCCAACCCGTCGTTTACGTCGTTGTGAACCAGGTCCGCTATGGCGGCGAGCGCGGCGCGTTTAGGCGAGCCCTCCGGCGCGATGCCGTGGCGGACGAGCCTGAGATTTAGCCCTTGCCGGTTCAGTTTCTCCACCGCGCGGGTCACGGCGCGCAGGCTGCTGGGGGAATCTTCAAAAACGTGGACGGTCTCGCTGGCGCAGATGGTGAGAGGGTAGCGCAGATGGTCGCCGCGCTCGACGGCCAGCGCGGCCTTGAGCGATTCGACCTCCTGGCCGGTGCGCGCGATGCCCATCGCGGCCATGGACTCCATCGGCGAGGGCTTCACCAGGTCACGGCCGCTCAACCCCACTTGTTTAGCCATCCAATCCACCTTGCCAAAGCCGGTCACCGGTACCGGGTCAATCCCTGAGATTTTGCGCGCGATTTCGGCTTCAGGGGTGTAACCCCGCAGGTTCGCGCCGGCTTCAATCGGGGCGAGGCTGGGGCGCGCGGTGTAGATGACGGGGTAGACTTCGCGCGCGTCGCGTTTGGCCAGCAGGCGCTCGCGCATCTCGGCGTTGAGATAAGTGCGGTCGAGTTTTTCGAGCAGCGGTTCCGATTCGAAGCGGGGCGGGAGGCCGTAGTATTGGGCGTATTCCGCGTGTCCGATGGCGTAGTTCTGGAAGATCTGCATCGCGGGCGCGTGGTCAATGTTGTAGCAGTCGGCGAGCATGTGATGCAGGAGGGACGCCGCCTGCGCCTTTCCAGAGTTTAGCGGCAGGCCCTGGAGATCTTCGAGGAACAGCGCCAACGCGGCGTGAGACGGGAGGTCGCCCGGTGGGGTCGCCTCCCCGACCCGGCGGGCGACGGCGCTGAAATCCAGGTGGGCAATTGAAACCGGTTCCGCGGCCATCTCGTCGAGAGCCTCCCAGAAATCAGGAGGCAGCGGCTGCGTGGGCTTCCCGCCGTTCGCGGGCTCGGCGATGACCCGGAGTCTTTCCATGAAAAGCGCCGCCAGGCTGATCGCGCTCGAGTCCCATTCGATGGTGATGCTCTGCGACTCGAAGACTTCGATGTCTGACTGGGTGAGCGTGATTTCGCCGAGGCCCATCCGGCGCGCAAAGTAGGCCACGGTCTGCTTGAGCGCCGCACTGTAGGCGTGGTTTCGGATGAGGACGCCGTCTATGTCGAGGAGGATGATCATGTCTCAATTGGCGGGTTGTGTAATTTGGGGCAAAGCCAGCGCATTATACACGGGTTTGTCGCGATTTCCCTCTATTCCTAATTTGGACTATATTTCTCCTTGCTGATAATCCTGAACGCGCCGAATTCACAAGCAACGCTGAACAGTCGGTCAGCCTGAATCAAGAGGTCGTTCCTGCAAACTATGTAATCCGGGTAATCTACGGTTCCAAACGAATAGCCTATGCCCACCTCTACCCTCGACACCCTCTCCATCAACACCATCCGCTTCCTCGCCGCCGACGCGGTGCAGAAGGCCAACTCCGGCCACCCCGGCCTGCCGCTGGGCGCGGCGCCGATGGCCTACGTGCTGTGGACGCGCTTCCTCAGGCACAACC
>DATDRS010000343.1:0-10421 GCA_035291605.1 Anaerolineales bacterium
CGCATCTGGTGAAAGCCGCTGCGTGGCTATCGAGCCTCGACCTCCCCGTCCGGCTCATTGCTTTTCCAGAAGGCGCGCTGCAGGGATTCAACGACGAAGTCCTCGACCTTGACCACGTCCGGTTCGCGCGCGAGGGGGCCATTGACATCCCCGGCGAGGAAACCGAGGCGCTGGGCAAGATCGCGCGCGAGTACGATGCGTTCATTATGGCCCAAGCGAAAGCGCGTCACCCCGACCTGAAGGATCGCTTCTTCAATGTCGGGTTCATCCTCAACCCTAAAGGGGAAGTGATCCTGCAGCATTACAAAGTCTCGCCGCTCTTTCCGGTTGAGCATTCTGTCTGCCCGCACGACGTTTACGACTGGTGGGTGAATAAGTATGGTCGCAGCCTCAACGCTTTTTGGCCGGTGGTGGACACCGAGATCGGGCGCCTTGGCATGATGATGGCGAATGAGGGATCGTATCCCGAAAACGCCCGGGCGCTGGCCATGAACGGCGCGGAGGTCGTGTACCGCGCCTCCTATCCTCACCCGGCCACCGGCAACGAGTATTTCGAAATTCAGAGCCGGGCGCGCGCCCTCGACAACAACCTGTACATCATTGCGCCCAATATGGGAACGTATTACCTCTTTCCGGAGGAAACGACGCCCATTGACACTTTTGGCGGGCGCTCCTTCGTAATCAATTACAGAGGCCAGATTGTCGGGCGACAAGACTATGGTGCGGGCTCGACCTACGTCGCGGGGGTGATAGACATCGAAGCCCTGCGCGACCACCGCGCCCGCGCCCAGTGGGATAACTGGCTGAAAGATTTGCGCACGGAGCTGTATCAGATTGTTTACGAACAGCCGATCTACCCGAAGAACCTCTACTTGAATCGCGAACCGATGAAACACGCCGAGTATCGAGAGAAGGTGATCCAGAACCAAATTCGCCTGATGCACGAGCGAGGCATCTGGCTAAAACCGGAGCGCTAACGCGCAGGGCTTCCCGGATGATCAATGGGGCGGATACCGATAGGGATACCGAGAGGGCGGAACAGTCCAAACTCTCAGCCCCGCTTTGCCGGCGGGGCCTTTTCGTGTTACAACCCGGTCATCATTCCTCCCTCAGAGAATCCCGTGACTGCCCTCGCCTTTTGTCGGGATGGGTTAAAATTGAGGGGGTTTTGAGTACGCAGATTTCGCGGCTAAGACCGATGACACAGGTTTTCTCTATCGTCGGTGCAATCTTTAGCCCCCCTATTCATCTGTGAAATCCGTGCGAGGCGAATTCGTGCTATCCGTGCACGAAAGGCTGAAACTCTGTGACTATCAATTCCATTGACGATCTCCAATCCGCTCTCCGTGAGCAGCTCTACATCGCCGACCGGGGGCTGGCGACGGCGATTTACCTCGCGCTCAAGCTGGGCCGCCCGCTGTTCCTCGAGGGTGAGGCCGGCGTGGGCAAGACCGAAGTCGCCAAGGTCATCACCCGCCTGCTCGACGCCGACCTCATCCGCCTGCAATGCTACGAGGGGCTGGATGTGCACCACGCCGTCTACGAGTGGAACTACACTCGCCAGATGATGCACATCCGGCTCATGGAGGCGCGCGGCGAACGGGCCGAGGAGGCCGAGCTGTTCGGGCCGGAGTTCCTTCTGCGCCGCCCCCTGTTGCAAGCCATTGAGAATTCCCGCGACCGCGCGCCCGTCTTGCTCGTGGACGAAGTGGACCGCAGCGACGAGGAGTTCGAAGCCTTCCTGCTCGAAGTCCTCTCCGACTTTCAAATTACTATTCCCGAAATTGGCACCATCCGGGCTGAGCGCCCGCCGTTCGTCGTCATCACTTCCAACCGGACGCGCGAGGTGCACGACGCGCTCAAGCGGCGCTGCTTGTACTACTGGATTGACTACCCGACGTTTGAAAAGGAGTTTGAAATCGTCCGCGCCAAAGTGCCGGAAGCCTCGCTACAATTGGCGCGGCAGGTCACGGCCTTCATTCAGGAATTGCGCCAGGCCGACCTCTACAAGGTCCCCGGCGTGGCCGAGACGCTCGACTGGACGGCGGCGCTCGTCGCGCTCGACCAAAAGGCGTTGGAGCTCAGCGTGGTCGAGGAGACGCTGGGGGTTATTCTGAAGTATCAAGATGACGTCGAAAAGATCCAGGGTGGCAACGCCAAAGCGATTCTGGAGCGCGTGAAGGTGACGAATTGAAGTGAACGTGAAGGAGGTGGCGTATGGCCGCGCCGTTTCCGGGCATGGACCCCTATCTGGAACATCCGAACATTTGGGAAGACTTTCATTCCAATCTTGCCACGGAGATTCAATCCCAGTTGAACCCCAGTTTGCGTCCCCGCTATTACGCCGCGCTGATCCCTCGCGTTACCTACGACGAGGTGCTGATCGAAGAAAAGCCGCGTCTGGTCAAACCGGACGTCAGCGTCTTCCGCGTCAGCGATCAACCCATGTCTGGCGTAGCGGCCACGATCGCCTCCGCGCCGGTCACGGGCCGTGCGGCCATGGAGCTGCCGGTCAACTTATACACCGTCGAAATCCGCGAGGCGGAGAGCGGGATGCTCGTCACCGCGATCGAAATCCTCTCGCCCGTCAATAAGCGGCCCGGCCACGAAGCCTTTTTGGAGTATCGGCAAAAGCGGCGCGCGCTGCTGCGCTCCGGCGCACACTTGATGGAAATTGACTTGCTGCGCGCCGGCCGCCGCCCGCCCCTCGAAACCCCGTGGCCCGACTCCCCCTACGTGATTTGCCTCAGCCGCGTGGAGCGGCGACCCAAAGTCGAAATCTGGCCTCTGCCGATTCAAGAACCCGTCCCGGTTCTGCCTGTGCCGTTGAATGCGCCGGACCCGGATGTGCCGCTTGACCTGGGGCGAGCCATCCAAAGTATTTACGACCGCGCCGCATATGATATACGGATTGACTACACTCAACCCCCGCCCAAGCCCGATCTCACGCCCGAGGAGACCGCGTGGCTCGATGCGCATCTGCGCGCGGTGGGTGTGCGATGAATCCCCTCTTGTTGGATCTCCCGGACGAACTCGAAAGCGAGCGGCTCACGCTCCGCGTCCCCCGCGCCGGCGACGGGGCCGAGGAAAATGCGGCCGTGCGCGAATCGACTGCCGAGCTGCTCCCCTGGATGCCGTGGGCGCTGAATATCCCCGGCGTTGAAGAGTCGGAGGCGCGCTGCCGCCGGGTGTGGGCGGATTTCCTCGCGCGCAAAGATATCGGCCTGCACCTGTATCTGAAAGACACGCACACCCTCGTCGGCGGGAGCGGCCTGCACCGCATGGACTGGGACGTGCCCAAGTTCGAGATCGGCTACTGGGTGCGGACGCGCTTCGCCGGGCAGGGATACATCACCGAAGCGGTGATAGCGATCACGCGCTTCGCGTTCGACGTGCTCAACGCCAACCGGGTTGAAATCCGCATGGACGACTTGAACGAGAAGAGTTGGCGCGTGGCCGAGCGGGCGGGATACCGCCTGGAGGCCGTTCTGCGCAACGACCAGCGGGCGCTCTCAGGCCGTTTGCGCGGCACACGCATCTACGCCAAAATCCGTCAGCCGGATGGCGCGATCATTTAGCTCTCATGGATGCTATCCCCGCCTCGTCCGGCAACTTGCTGCATAACCTGATCCTCTTTGGCCGCCTGCTGCGCGGCCTCGGCCTCGACGTGAACCCGGGCCGGATGATTGACCTGGTCCACGCGCTCAAGCACATCGAGGTTGGGCGCAAACCCGATTTCTACCACGCGGCGCGCAGCCTGCTCGTCCATCGCCGCGAGGATCTCCCGCTGTTTGATCAGGCGTTTGAAATGTTCTGGCGCAAACCGGAGGAGGGGTGGGCGGCGGTTGACCTGAGCCTGTTCGGCCAGCGGCGGCGGACGCGCCGTCCCCTCGTCACCCCGCCGCCGCTGCGAGAGGCTGAAGACAAAGCCCCCGGCGAGGGAGAGGGGCAATCCCCGGCCGACCAGCCGCCGGTCCTGCAAGTCGTGGCGACGTACAGCGAGCGTGAAGTCTTGCGGCGCAAGGACTTTGCGGAGCTGACCGGCGAAGAACTCGAAGCGATCAAGCGCCTGATGTCCGAGTTGGTGTGGCGGCTCGGCGAGCGGCGGACCCGGCGGCGTCGGCCGGGACGCGGCCAACAGCTCGACCTGCGGCGCACCGTGCGGCGCAGCCTGCGCTATGGGGGGGAGGTGCTTGTGTGGGCGCGCCGCACGCCCAAGTTCAAGCCGCGCCCGCTCGTCATCCTCGCCGACATCAGCGGCTCGATGGAGCGCTACACCCGCCTGCTCCTGCATTTCATCTACAGCCTCACCGCCGCGCTGAATCAACCGGTGGAGGCGTTTGTGTTCAGCACGCGGCTCACGCGCGTCACGCGCCAGTTGCGCGACCGGAATGTGGATCGCGCCCTGCGCCAGGTCTCCCACGCGGTTCCTGATTGGTCGGGCGGGACGCGCATCGGCGAGGCGCTCAAGACGTTCAACTTCGAGTGGGGACGCCGGGTGCTGGGGCGCGGTTCGGTGGCCTTGCTGATCAGCGACGGGTGGGACCGCGGCGATGTGGAGTTGCTCCGCCACGAGATGGCTCGTCTCCAGCGGAGCTGTTATCGGCTCATCTGGCTTAACCCGCTGCTCGGCTCGCCCGAATACGAGCCGCTCACGCGCGGGATGCAGGCCGCGTTGCCTTACATTGACGACTTTCTCCCGGTGCACAATCTGGCGAGCCTGGAGGATCTGGCCCGACGCCTGGCGGAGCTTGACAAGAGAGTGAGAGTGAGGAGTTAGAGTATGCGGGACATCCTTTCAGATTTGGATCGCTGGCAGGCCGAGAACAAACCCATTGCACTCGCGACGGTGATCGAAACGTGGGGCTCTTCTCCGCGCAGTGCGGGCGCGAAGATGGGGATGACGCCCGACAATGAAATCTCCGGCTCGGTGAGCGGCGGGTGCGTCGAAGGCGCGGTGTTCGATACGGGCGTGGAAGCGCTTAAGACCGGCCGGCCGCGGCTCCTGCACTTTGGGGTGGCCGACGAAACGGCCTGGGAAGTCGGTCTGGCGTGCGGCGGCTCGATAGAGGTGTTTGTGAAAGCCCTCGACCTGGCGTTTTATCAGGCCGTGCGGGCGGCGCTGCTCGCCGAGCGCCCGTTTGCGGTCGTCACCGTCGTGCGTGGCCCGGCGGACTATCTAGGCCAGGAGATGATGTGGGGGGAGGAAGGCCAGATGGTGGGCGCGCTCGGTCATGGGCTGGATGAGGCCGTGACGCCTTTGGCCCGCGCTGCGCTAGGCGAAGGGAAATCACAACGCCAGACGGTCAACGTCGGGGCCGAAGCGGTCGAGGTTTTCATCGAGGTGGCGCTGCCTTCGCCCACGCTCGTCGTCGTCGGCGGCGTGCACATTGCCATCGCGCTCACCGCGCTCGCCAAAACGCTGGGTTATCGCACGGTGGTCGTGGATCCGCGCAAAGCCTTCGGCGCAGAGGCCCGCTTCCCCCACGTGGATCAGCTCGTTCAAGCATGGCCGGATGAGGCGCTGACCAGGATCGGCCTCACGCGCTCGACGGCGGTGGCGATGCTCACGCACGATCCCAAGCTCGACGACCCGGCGCTGAAGGTGGCCCTGCCCAGCCCGGCGTTCTACGTGGGCGCGCTGGGGAGCCGCAACACGCAGCTCAAGCGCCGGCAGAGGCTGTTGGCCGAGGGGGTGACAGAGGCGCAACTGGCGCGCCTGCGCGGCCCGATCGGCTTCGACCTCGGCGGGCGGACGCCGGAGGAGATTGCTTTGGCGGTGATGGCGGAAATCGTCGCCGCGCGCAACGGGCGCACCCCGGAGCGCTGATCACAACTGCTCGACGAACGATGGGCTGTTCTTGTGGAAGAACCAGTAGCCGAAGGCGAGCAGGAGGAGCGCTTCGCCCGTAGTAATGGCCAGAAACTGCATATCGGGCAAACGGGCAGAATAGATGATGTCGCGATAGCTCACGATGAGCGAGGCCAGCGGATTGACCACGCGCACGAGCAGTTGCACGGTCGGGTTCCGGATAAAATCCAGCGGGTAGATGATGGGGGTCAGGAAAAACAATGACTGGAGCAAGACCTCCACAACTTGTTGAGTGTCCCGGAAGTGAACGTTCAGGGCCGCCAGAAACATGCCCAACCCGAGGCTGAAAAGGCACTGGATGAGGATGACCACGGGCAGAAAGAAGAGCGAGGCCCTGACCGGAATACGGTAGACCAACGTGAGCGCGAACAACACGATCAATGCCAGCAGAAAGTTTATCAGATTCGAGAGCACAATCGAAAATGGCAGGATGTCGCGGGGAAAGTAGACCCGGCTGATCAGATGGCCGTTGCCGACGATAGACGCCACGCAGCCGAGCGTCGCGCCCACAAAAAAGTTCCACGGGAGCAGGCTGGCCATGAAGAAAACCGGAAACTTCTCGATGGCATTGCGAAAAAGAAAAGCGAAGACGAGCGTATAGACGACCGTCATCAATAACGGGTTGAGCAGAGTCCACAAGATGCCGAGGACTGAGTTGCTGTAGCGCACCTTGAGGTCACGCGCGACCATCGTGCGGATGGCCTCGCGGTAACGGAGCATCTGACGAATCTGGGTAAGCAACTTCGCGCGCCTCTCTTCTCCACAGTTGTTCAACCGGCCTGAAGGCAGTTTCCTGCCCACGGTTTCCCATAAACCTAGCCGGGGCCTGCGAGTGTGATTATAATGTCGCAACTTCGCGCGTCAAGAACCTGATGACCGCGTTCCCATGCCATGAGTCCGATTATTTGCTTCGAGCATGTCAGCAAGCGCTACCAGGTGCGGCGCGACCAGCCTCGCTCCTTCCGGGATCTCTTCATGCGCCTGTCGCCGCGCCGTCAGGCGCCGGCCGCCTCCAGCAGCGCCCTATGGGCCTTGCGGGACGTCTCCTTTGAGATCCATCCTGGCGAGACGGTTGGCCTGATCGGCCCCAACGGGGCGGGTAAGAGCACGGCGTTCAAGCTCATCAGCCGCATCCTGCCGCCGACGACTGGGCGGGTGGAAGTCAATGGCCGCGTCGCCGCGCTGCTGGAACTCGGCACGGGCTTTCATCCGGAGCTGAGCGGGCGCGAGAACGTTTTCCTCAGCGGGGCGCTGATTGGCATGGGCCGCGCGGAGATGAAGCGCAAGTTCGATGCCATTGTGGATTTCTCGGAATTGGAGGAATTTATTGATATGCCGGTCAAGCATTACTCGTCCGGCATGTTCGCGCGGCTGGCCTTCGCCGTCAGCATTCATCTTGACCCGGAAGTACTGCTGGTGGACGAAGTGCTGGCCGTGGGCGACCAGGCCTTCCAGCAGAAGTGCCTGGACCGGATCGCCGGCCTGCAGTGTGAGGGCATCACCATCTGCCTCGTCACGCACGCCGCCGAGGTCGTACGCTCGATGTGCACCCGCGCTCTTTGGTTTGACCATGGCCGCCTGATTGCAGACGGCAGCGCCGAATCAGTCGTGCGCCAGTACCTTGACAAGACCGCGGCGGCGGAGGCCAAACGTCTGGCGACGGAGGCCGTCCGGTTGGCGGCCGAAGCGGAACACGCGGCGGCGGAGGACGCGCCGAAGGAACCCGGACGGCGGTGGGGCAGCCGGGTCGTCGAGATCACCCGGGTGGATCTCTTGGACGCCGCCGGGAACGAGCAGACGATTTTTCAAACCGGCCGGCCGCTGGTGCTGCGCATGCACTATCGCGCGCATCGCCGGGTCAGCCCGCCCATCTTTGGCATGGCGATTCATCGGCAGGACGGCGTACACGTTTGCGGCCCGAACAGCGCATTTGGCAATCTGCGGTTGCCCCCTGTGGAAGGAGACGGCGTGGTGACTTATACTATCCCCTACCTGTCGCTGCTCGAAGGGTTGTATCATATTTCAGTGGCCGTGGTGAATGAGACGGATACGGAGACGTTTGACTTCCATGATCGGCTGTATGCCTTTCGGATTAGCAACCATGACGGCGGCGTCAAAGAGCGTTATGGCCTGATGACTCCGGGCGGCGAGTGGGCGCATCTCTCGCTGGCCGAGCTAAACACGGCGGCATAAAGGGTGAAGAGGCGCATGGCCTGGGCCTCGCTCCGGAGGGAGGCCTTGGGGGATGTTATAATACGCGGCTGTCTGCTTTGTGTTGCCGTACCGTTGGCCCATCGCCGACATCTCAAATCGCCCGTATAAGCTTGGCGAATGCCTCACCTGGTCTCGGTCATCGTCGCGAGTTGGAATGGTCGCGCTTATCTGGAGAAGTGCCTGGCCTCATTGATCACCCAGACTTATCCGGAGGTCGAAATCATCATCGTAGACAACGGCTCCACCGATGGGAGCGCGACTTGGGTGGCGGAGCATTACCCCAACATACGCCTGATTTGCAACCGCCAGAATCTGGGTTTTGCCGCAGCCAATAACCAGGGCATTCAGGCCGGACGCGGGCATTACCTGGCGCTGCTTAATAATGATACGTGGGTTGAGCCCAGGTGGATTGCGGAAATGGTCGCCGCGGTCGAACAAGATGCGCGGGTGGGCATGGTCGCTTCCAGGATGGTGTTTGCCGACCAGCCGGGGATGATCAACTCCACGGGGATCTGCGTGGATCAATGCGGCCTCAGTTGGGACCGGGGCGGGGGAACGCCGGTAGAGTTGACCGAGCGAGAGCCTGTGCCCGTATTTGGCGCGTGCGCCGGCGCGGCGTTATACCGGCGTGAGCTTTTTAATGACGTGGGCTTGTTTGACGAGGATTTCTTTGCTTACCTGGAAGATGCGGACTTAGCCTGGCGCGCGCGCTGGCGCGGCTGGAAGGCGATTTACGCGCCGGCCGCCTGCGTCTACCATCTGCATTCTGCGACCTCACGGGAAGGTTCGCCGTTCAAAACCTATTTGCTGTCGAAGAACAAAATTCTGATGCTGGCCAAGAACTATCCTCTGCCCTATCTTATCTTCTTCCTTCCGCCCATCTTATTTTACGAACTTCTCTCCCTCGGGTATGCGTTGGTGGAACGGCGAGGCGCCAGCGCTTGGCGTGGGCGGATGGCCGGCCTGAGAGCCTTGCCGGACGCATGGCGGAAACGACGTCAGTTGTGGGCCAGGCCGCATATCTCCGCCGGCGAGGTGTTTCACCTGCTGGAATCGGCGGTGACGCCGTGGCAGGTCTACTGGCGCTATCAGCATATTGAAGCCAGAAGTTCGCCTCGGAAACGCTGAACCTCTTGTCTGCTCGTCCGGCCATGCCTGATAACGACGATACCCAACTCTACGATGCATACTACTTCCAGCATGGATGCGGCCGGCCTTACGAACGGTCGCCGGAGTGGTTGGGGTTCTTTGGCGGGATCGCCGAGAAAATTGTCAGTCGCATCGGCCCGCAGACGGTCCTGGATGCAGGGTGCGCGATGGGGTTTCTGGTCGAGGGCTTACGCGCAAGAGGCGTCGAAGCTTTTGGCGTCGATATTTCGGAATATGCTATGGGAAAAGTGCCTGAGGCTGTCCAAGCGTACTGCTGGGTCGGATCGGTCTCGCACCCATTCCCCCGGCGCTATGATCTGATTGTCTGCATTGAAGTGCTAGAGCATCTGCGCCAACCGGACAGCGAGGCGGCCATCGCCAATTTCTGCCGGTTTGCGGATGACATTCTTTTCTCCTCGACCCCACTGGATTACCGCGAGGCGACGCACTTCAACGTTCAGTCCCCTGAATATTGGGCCGACCAGTTCGCGCAGCACGGTTTTGTGCGCGATGTAGACTTTGATGCTTCGTTCATAAACCCCTGGGCTGTGCGCTTCCGCCGCAATCACGAACCCCCGCACCGGGTCATCCGCGACTACGAGCGGCATTTCTGGTTGTTATGGAAAGAGAATGTGGACCTGCGCCAGTTGACCGTGGAAATGCGCGATCAGTTGGCCGCCGATGAACAGGCCGTACAAGCCCTGCGCGCACAGTTGGAGGCGCTCAGGACACACATGGCCGCCCAAGAGCAGGAACTAAGAGCACAACTGGACGCGAAGGAACAAGAACTGCATGCCCGCCAGCTCCAATGGCTGGACATCACCAGCCGACCTTCCTGGAAATTAGTGCAACTCCTGCAGCGCCTGCGGCTGTTTCTCGCGCCGCCCAATACTCTGCGTGAGCACCTGTTGAACCTGGCAGTCCGCGTGGTCGTCGAAAGAAAACCATAGAGCGGCCTTCTGCTTTGAATGCGCCACCCCAATTCTGACCAAGGACTCCCCCATGGAGACATTTGTCGTCCCAACGCCTCTGCGTGATGTGTGCATCATCGAGATTAAATACTTCCGCGATGAGCGTGGCTTTTTTATCGAGAACTACCATCAGCGCGATTTTGCCAAAGCGGGCCTGCAGCTCAATTTCGTTCAGGACAATCATTCGCGCTCAGGCGCTAAGGTGTTGCGTGGGC
>DATDRS010000344.1:0-26928 GCA_035291605.1 Anaerolineales bacterium
GAAGGGTGAAGTTTGCCGGTTGTTCATGCTCCGGCTATACTTCAGAGCAGAATAGAAAAGCCTTTCATTTCCTAATATATGTACATCGCCATCGAAGGCGTCATCGGCGTCGGCAAAACCTCGTTAGCGCGCCTGCTGCAAGCGGCGTTCAGCGCCGAGGTGCTGCTCGAAGTGTTCGAGGAGAACCCGTTCCTCTCCGACTTCTATTCCGACCGCGCCCGCTACGCCTTTCAGACGCAGATTTTCTTCCTGCTCTCGCGCTACCACCAGCAGCGCCGCGCTGCGCCGGAGGCGCTCGCCAAGGGCACGCTCATCGCCGACTACACCTTCGCCAAGGACGCGCTCTTCGCGCGCATCAACCTGACCGGCGACGAGCTGGAGCTGTATCGCCGCCTGCACGACGCGCTGGCGGATAAAATCCCGCGGCCCGATCTCATCGTGTACCTGCGCGCTCCGACCGATCTGCTCATGCGCCGCATCGCGCTGCGGGGGCGTTCCTACGAGAGACAAATGGAGCGCGCTTATATTGAGGACCTCAATCGCGCCTACGACGACTTCTTCGGCGGTCACAGCCAGGCGCCCGTGCTTGTCCTCGACGCCGAGACGCTGGACTTTGTGCATAACCCGGCTGACCTGGAGCTGGTCATCGCGTGCATCCGGGAAAAACTTGGCCTCGGCGCGTACCAGGCCCCCCTGCCGCTGGGAGATTCCCCTTCTCCTAACGACAGCACCCTGAGCGGAGACCCTACGGGGCGCAGTCGAAGGGGTGTCGTCCGGGGAGAGGGCCGGGGGGCGGGGGCGTGATCGAGCGCGAGACTCTATTAAGAATCGCCCGCGACACGGCGCAGCAGCGCATGGCCGCGCGGCGCAGCCTGATCTCGGCCTACCTCACCGGCTCGGTCGCCGCGCGTGAGCCGTTGCTGGGCGAGGCGGCGGATATTGATCTCATCTTTATTGACGCCGATACGCCGCCGGTCTCGCGTGAGGTGATCCGCCTCAGCGATCAAGTCGCGCTGGATATTCAATACCGGGGCAAGGCGGACTACGCTCATCCAAAGGAACTGCGCATCCACCCCTGGCGCGGCCCGGAGATGTGCGAGCCGGTTTTCATCAGCGACCCGACCCACTTCTTCGAACTGGCTCAATCCAGCGCGCGGGGGCAGTTCCACCGCCCGGATCATGTGGCGGTGCGGGCGCGCGGGTTTGCCGCCTGGGCGCGCGAGGAACTGCATCTCGGCCTGCTCCCCGGCATGGAACCCTCGTCGCCGGTCACCGTCGCCGCGCTGTGCCGCTCGCTGATGGATGCGGCCAACGCCGTCGTCACGCTCACCGGCTTCCCGGGCGCGGGGCGGCGGCTGGTGCTGAAGCTTGAAGCCGCCGCCAAGAAACTCGGCCGCGCCGATCTCTACGACGATTTTCTCGCCGTGTGGGGCGTCGAGGCGCTGAGCCAGGCCGAGGCCGGTCAGTGGCTCGCCGATTGGTCCGCCGCCTATCGCGCCGGGCAGTCGCCGTCCGACGAATTGATCCACCCCGCGCGGCGCGCCATTTACGAGCGCGGCTTTCAGGCGCAAATCCAGGCCGGCCGCGCGGGCGATGCGCTCTGGCTCATGCTCTACACCTGGCAGGCGTGTTTGAAGAACCTGCCGAACGACAACCCGTCGGCGGACGCCTGGGTTGACTGGCTTCAACGCTTGGGCATGGCCTCGCCCGCCGAGTTCGCCAACAAAGTCGCCCAGACCCGCGCCTATGCCGCCTTGGCGGATGAAACCGTGGAAGCGTGGGCGGAGAAGAATGGAGCCTAATGAAAAAATTCGTCGCCGTCGCCGGAAATATCGGGGTAGGCAAATCCACCCTCGTTACCCTGCTCTGCCAGCGGTTGGGCTGGCAGCCGTTCTTCGAAGCCGTGGCCGAGAACCCCTACCTCGCGGACTTCTACCGCGACATGCACGCCTGGGCTTTTCACTCGCAAATCTTCTTCCTCTCCAACCGCCTGCGCACGCACCGCCAGCTGCTCGACCACCCGACCTCGGTCATTCAGGATCGTTCCGTGTACGAAGACGCCGAGATCTTTGCCCGCAACCTGCACGCGCAGAGGCACATCGCCGAGCGGGATTACCAGACCTACCGCCAGTTGTACGAAGTCCTCACCGAGTTTCTCCCGCCGCCCGACCTGGTCGTGTACCTGCGGGCCTCGGTGGAGACCCTTGGGGCGCGCATCGCCCGGCGCGGACGCGACTTCGAGCGCCGCATCTCGCCTGCTTACCTCGCGCAGTTGAATGCCCTGTATGAGGGTTGGATTGCCGAATTCAACCTGTGTCCGGTCCTCACCGTCCCCGCCGACGACCTGGACTACGTCGCCAACAGCGCGCATCTTGAACTAATCGCGCGGAAGGTGCTGGACAAGTTGCAGGGCAAGGAAGAAGTCGTCTTCACCCCAGACGAGGTCGAACAAGCCAATCATCGAAATTGAACCGCGCTTTAACCTTTCCCTGTGCTATACTTCTTCCTGGACCTATGTCTAAGATATTGGTGGTCGAAGATCACCCGGATAACGCCGAATTAGTCGAGCGGGTGCTGACGGCGAGGGGCTACCAGGTGTACCGGGCCGAAGACGCCGAGACCGGTTTGCAGATGGCGCTTGACCATCAACCGGACCTGATCCTGCTTGACCTGGGCCTCCCGGATGCAGATGGACAGACGCTGGTGGGGTGGATGCGCCGGGAGCCGTCGCTGGCGAATGTCCCGATTATCGCGTGCACCGCCTGGCCCGAGGAGACGGCGCGCCAGATGGTCACCGCCTACGGATGTAATGGATACATTCGGAAGCCCATTAACGTGGCCAAGTTCGCCGACGAGATTGCCGCGTATTTACGTTGAGGAGGGTCGCCTCCCGCTCATGTCAGCGCCCCTCAGCATGCCTGATGCTGTTGCTCCATTTCAACTGGCGCCGGCCAGCCGTTATTCAATTGAACAACTGACCGCTGCGTATAACCAGACCCGGGTGGATTACCTGGTGCCTATGCCGATGAACGCGGCCCGGCTGGCGGACTATATCCGCACCTACGACGTTGATCTGGCACATTCGTTTGTGGCGGCGGCGGGGCAGATGCTCGGCCTGGGCCTGTTGGGGGTGCGCCCGGACTGCACGTGGATCACCCGGCTGGGTGTGCTGCCGGTTCAGCGCCGCCACGGCGTGGGGCGCGCCATTGTGGAAGCCCTGCTGGAGGCCAGCGAGACCGTGGGGGGCGAGCGGACGGTGCTGGAAGTAATCAAAAACAACGTCCCTGCGTATAATTTGTTTTGGGACAGTGGCTTCCGGGAAGCGCGCGAACTGCTAGTGCTCCGCCGCCCGCCGGGGCCGCCGGCCGCGGTGACGGTGGGCGAGGCCCGCTGGCTGGATCGCGCCGAGGCGCTGGCGCTGGCGGAGCAACGCCGCGCGCCTGAGTCGTGGATCACCGACGTCCAGTCGCTGGCGCACGTCGAGCAGTTGATGGGGGTCAGGCTGACTTTGCCCGACGGCAGCCGGGGGTGGATCGTGTTCGAACATCAGCGGCACGGCAAATATATCGTCGTCCTCTCGCGGTTTGCCCTGTCCACCGAGCAGGGCAACCCGATCACCCTGGGCAAAGCGTTATTGGCGCACGTCTATCAACGCTTTCCTGATCTGGATACGCACATCGAAAACATCGCCGCGGGTGATCCGCACCTGCCGGCGCTCTACGCCATGGGTTACGTGGAATCCTTTCGCCGGATTGAGATGCAACGCCTGAATGGGGTGGGAGGCCGTCGTGCAGACCCAGCCGCTTAGCGAACAGCGCCGCCTGGCCCTGCTCTACCAGGTCAGCCGGGAAATTTCGGGCCGGTTGCATCTGCCGGAACTGTTGCCCCGCCTGCTGAAGGAAACCGTCGAACGCACTCAGGCGACGACCGGGACCATCATGGTCTTTGACGAACAGGGAGGCGTGTTGCACTCGGCGTTGATGATGGAAGGCCGGTTCCAATCCGAGCCTGGCCGGCTGCTCACCGCCACGCTGGATCGCGGTCTGGCCGGTTGGGCCGTCAAGAACCGTCAAGCTGTGCTCGTCGCCGATACCTCCCGCGACCCGCGCTGGGATCAGCATCCGGACGATCAGACTGTCGGGCCGAAAAGCGCCATCGCCGCGCCGCTGCTGGGCCGGGAGCGCGTCGTCGGCGTGATCACCGTCGTCAAAATCCCCGCCCAGTCATTTAACTTCGACGACCTCTCCCTGCTCACCGCCATTGCCGAGCAAGCCGGGATCGCGATTGAGAATGCGCAGCTCTTCGCCGCCAGCCAGCGGCGGCTGCAGGCCGTGCAGGCGCTGGTGGTGTCTTCGCAGGCCATCGCCGCCACGCTGCAATTGGACGAAGTGCTGCGCCTGCTGGCCCAGCAGGCCTGTGAATTGCTGCAGGTCGAAGCCGCCTCGTTGATGCTCATCGAAGACAACCACCTGGTGTGCAAGAGCGCCGTCGGGTCGGCCGCCGACCAGATCCGGGGACTGACCATTCCGCTCGGTCAGGGAATCGTGGGTTGGTCGGCGCAGAACAACAGCCCGGCGCTCGTCCCGGATGTCAGCCAGGACCCGCGTTTCCTGCGCTCGGTGGACCGGCAAACTGGCTTTGTGACGCGCGCCATCGCCTGCGTGCCCATTCAAATTCAAAACCAGGTGATCGGCGTGATTGAAGTGATCAACCCCACCAGCGGCCGCTTTGATTCGGAGACGCTCAACCTGCTCATCGGTCTGGCCTCGATGGCTGGCACGGCCATCGTGCACGCCCAGTGGGTCGCCGACCTGCAGGCGGCTGAGAGCCGCTATGCCGGGCTGTTTGAAGACAGCATTGACCCTATCCTTATCACCGACCTGGAGGGCATCATTACCGACGCCAACCGCACGGCCATGGGCTTCTTTGGCTATGAACGTTTGGAGCTGGTCGGACAGCGGGTGACCAAAGTTCACCGCATGGGCACGGCCTTCCTCGGCTCGGATCGTTTTCAACACCTCCGGAGCGGCAAGGAACTGGCCTACCAGACCAAGATCACCACCAGGGCCGGGACGGAAATCCCCGTGGAAGTCCACGCCAAACGCATCCAGCGGCGCGGCGAGGAATTCATCCAATGGATCCAGCGCGATCTGTCGGAGCACCTGGCGCTGGAGGAGATGCGCAATGACTTGATCAGCATGATCGTCCACGATCTGCGCAGCCCGCTGGGCAACGTCATCTCCTCGGTGGACGTCGTGCAGGCTTCCCTGCCGCCGGAGCACGAGGTCGAGCATTCGCTGCTCTCGATCGCCAGCCGGTCGGCGGCGCGCCTCTCGCGCCTGGTGGATTCCCTGTTGGACATGCGCCGCCTGGAAGAAGGGAAGATGAATCTGAGCAAGACGCAGACGAATATCAACGCGCTCGTGGCCGAGGCGGTCGAGCAGGTTGAGGCGAGCGCCAAAGAGAAGGGCCTCCTCTTGCGGAACGAGGTGCCGGCGCGCCTGCCGTACGTGGACGTGGATACCGACATGATCCGGCGCGTGATCATCAACCTCCTGGAAAACTCCATCAAATACACGCCGAACTCGGGCGCGGTCACCGTCGCCGCCAGGGCGGCGCCCATGGAAATCACCTTCGGCGTCACCGACACCGGCCCCGGCATCCCGCGCAGCGAGCACACGCGCATCTTCAGCAAGTTTGCCCGCCTCAACCGTGAGGCTGCGCCCAAGGGCCTGGGCCTCGGCCTGGCGTTCTGCAAGCTGGCCATCGAAGCGCACGGAGGGCGCATCTGGGTGGATAGCCAGATCGGCCAGGGTTCGACCTTCAGTTTCACCTTGCCGCTCACCGGGTAAACGCCGCCATCTTTTCATCCGTTTAGTCCGGTCTGTTTACGCCGTTCTCTCTGTTGAAAACCGATCGCCTTTATTACGCCGACTCCTATACCCGCGCTTTCTCAGCCCGCGTCGTGGAGCGGGTAACGGTTGAAGCGCGCCCGGCGGTGGTGTTGGACCAGACGTATTTCTATCCGGCCTCTGGCGGACAACCGTGTGATACCGGCCGGATCAACGGTATCCCGGTGGTGGCCGTCGTCATCCGGGACAGCGATGGCGCGCTCCTCCACCTCCTGGAGGCGGAATCTCCCGGCGAACAGGCGCAGGGTGAGGTGGATTGGCCGCGCCGCTTTGACCACATGCAGCAGCACACCGGCCAGCATGTCCTCTCGCAGGTGTTTATCCGCATCGCCGAAGCCGAGACGGTGAGTTTCCACCTCGGCGCGGATAACGTGACGATTGACCTCGTCGCCTCGCAGCTCTCGCCTGCCGACCTCGCCCGCGCCGAAGACCTCGCCAACGAAATCGTCCAGCGCCATCTCGAAATCCGGGCTTGGTTTCCCGCCGACGACGAGCTGAACCGGCTGCCTTTGCGGCGCGAGCCGAGAGCGCAGGGGCCGGTCCGGGTGGTGGCGATTGGGAATTTCGACTTCACCGCCTGCGGCGGGACGCACGTCGCCCGCACCGGCGAGATCGGGTTGATTAAAATCCTTGGCGCGGCGAAAGCTGGAAAAGATACGCGGATCGAGTTTCTCTGCGGCGAGCGCGCCCGGCGCGATTATCACCGCAAGAATGCCCTCGCCGCCCAGCTCGCGGCCGGCTTCAGCGTCGGCGTGGGAGAGGTGGACCAGGCGGTCGCGCGGCTCAAAAATGAAAATCAGGAACTGCGCCGCGCGCTCAATTCCGCCCGGTCTCAATTGCTCGACGCCGAGGCGGCCGAATGCCTGGCCGCCGCCTCGGAGCGGGATGGCTTGCGCCTCGTCCGCCGCGCCTGGCTTGACCGTGACCCCGCCGAACTGCGCGGCCTTGCCGAGCGTCTGGTCAAAAATCCCGGCGTGGTCGTTCTCCTCGGCACGGCCGGCGCAAAAGCGCATCTCGTCCTCGCCCGCTCCGCCGACGTGGACAAGAATATGGCCGGCATCCTCAAAAATGCGCTCGTGGCTGTCGGCGGCAAAGGGGGCGGCTCGCCCCACATGGCGCAGGGCGGCGGTGGGAAGGCGGACATGGAGGCTGTGGAGAAGGCGCTGCGCGCGGCCGAGGGGGAAACATTGCCGGATGGCTAAGGCGTATCGCTGGGACGTGCTGGGCCTGGTCCTCGCGAGTTGGGTTTTGCTGTGTTGGCGGTTGGGTCAGCGCAGCCTGTGGATAGACGAGTTCATGACCATCGGGATGATTCAGGGGAACGTCAGACAGGTGATCGCCGCCACAACTAGCGACGTGCATCCCCCTCTGTATTTTCTTGCGCTCCACGCGTGGAGGGCGTTAGCCGGGCAGACCGAGTTTGCCGTGCGCTGGTTTTCCAGCGCGGCGGGAATCGTCGGGGTGGCGCTGATGTCCGGCGTGTCGCGCCGCCTGTTGGGGCAGTCGGCGGTCCTACCGGCGACGACCCTGCTGGGGTTGAGTCCGGCCTTTATCGAGTTCAGCCGGATGGCGCGCTATTACTCGCTGGCGCTGGCGTTAGGTCTGGCGAGCGCTTTGCTTCTGCTGGAGGCTGCCCGCGCCGGCCGGCTTCGCTGGGGCGCATATGGATTAACCGGCCTGGCCATGCTCTACACTTTCTATCCCAGCGGGGTTCTGATCGGCGCGCACGGCTTGCTGCTCCTGTATCCTGCGCACAGGCGCAAGAGGTTTCTCGCTTGGGCGGTGACCATAGCGATCGTTGGCGCGCTTTTTGCCCCGTGGTTCTTATTCGTCGTCGGCTCGCAGGCCGGGCTGGCTTCCGAAATCACCCAGGCAGATTTCGCGCGCAGCGCGCTGGGATTCGCGCTGGGGCTGGCCTCGGCGGCCTATACCTTCGGCGTGGGCGAAACGCTCTTCCCCTGGCGGCCTGAGGCGTGGTGCGGGTTGCTTGCCATCATCGCCCTGCTGGGCAGGGGGATATTCTGGCGCGGGCGCCAGGCGCCCTGGCAACAGGCTGGACTCGTCGGGGTGAGTCTCGTGTTCGTCTCCGTCGTCACCACCTTTGTCGCCAGCGGCACGCCCTTTCTAAACGTTCCGGTTCGGGGTTTATTTATCCTTCCCTATTTCTTGCTCATCGCCGCCGCCGGTTGGATGGACCTGACACCCGGTGCGGCGCGCTGGTTGATCGGCGGCGCGGTCGGCCTCGCGTGGGGAAGCAGCCTTCTCAACCAGTTCGCCGGGCAGCAGTTCCTCAACCCGATCTATCTCACGCCGGCGAAAGAAGCGGCGGCTTTGGTGCGCCAGAGCGCCGCGCCGGCCGACTTGGTGATCAGCGACTACGACAGCGTTTTCGGCTATTATTTCCTTCCAGGCGGGACGCCGCCTCGGCACTTTTACACGGATCAGGTGGATGAAATTCAGGCCGCGTTAGATGTGGCGCGCCCACCGCGCCTCTGGCTGGTGACGATTGGCCGGGATCGAACCCGGGGCGCCACAGCGGCGGAGACGGTGCGCCAGCTCTTAGCGGCGCGTGGTTACACGCTGGACCGCGTCGAGCGCTACGCGCGTATTGACCCGGTGTATCTGCGCGTTAAAAACTTCCTGCTCAGGCGCAATTCATACGAGCATCGTCTGGAGATAGCCATTTATTCACTGCCCTGAGTCTGGAGCAGGAGAGAGGCGTCTGTATGCAAAAACTCGCCAAAGATATCTACGTCGAATCAGGTTTCATGGGCGTCACCGTGGGGGCCATCGTCACAGCCGAGGGGATCATCTGCATTGATACGCCCACCAGCCCGGCAGACGCCCGGCGCTGGCGGCTCAAACTCGCCCAGTTGAGCGACAAGCCGGTTCAGTTCATCATCAACCTCGATCATCACCGTGACCGCGTGCTGGGCAACCCGTGGTTTGAAGCGCCCGTCGTCGCGCACGCGTTGACCTACGAACGCGTGCGCCTGTTCCCCGAATCATTCAAAGGCGGCTTCTCCGAAGCCGGCGCCGACGCCGACCTCGCGCCTGACCTGGCGGGCGTGCGCGTCG
This sequence comes from Anaerolineales bacterium, assembly GCA_035291605.1. Lineage (GTDB taxonomy): Bacteria > Chloroflexota > Anaerolineae > Anaerolineales > UBA6663 > DATDRS01. The sequence goes on from DATDRS010000344.1 coordinate 8,991, forward strand.
TCCCGCCCCAGTTGACCTTCACCGACCGGATGACTCTCGTCAAAGGCGGGCACGAAATCCACCTCGTCCACCGCCCCGGCGTGACCCCCGGCGCGCTCTGGGTCGAACTCCCGGCGCAGCAAATCGTCTTCACGGGTGATGCGGTGACCGACGGCCTTCCGCCCTTTATGCAGGACGCCAACCTCGCAGCCTGGCTGGGAAATCTGGCTGAACTTCAAAAGAAGAAATTCCCGGCCAGAGTCGTCGTGCCAGGGCGCGGCGCGCCCACCGACAAGGAAGGCGTGAAGGCCGTCGAGGACTTCCTCAAGGTTGTGCGCCGTAAAATGGAAAGCCTCGTCCGCACCAGGAAAACCCGCTCCGACGCCGCGGCATTGGCCGAAGACCTGCTCGAGTACTTTACCGTTTCCAACGCGCTGCGTGAGCACTATACGCGCCGTCTGCGCGCCGGGCTGGAGCACGTGTACGACACGCTGGCGGCCGCCTCGAAACACTCATGAACCCGGCTCAGTGTCTTCCGGTCGTTGAATTGACGCGCGGCGGCCTGGTCGAGTCGCTGCATCACGGCGCGCTGGCCGTGGCCGACGCGCAGGGCCGCCTCGTGGCCTCCTATGGCGACGCGCGCGCCGTCACGTTCCTGCGCTCCAGCGCCAAACCGTTTCAGGCCCTGCCGCTTGTCGAGTCTGGCGCCGTAGAGAGATTTGGCTTCACCCCGCGCGAGATCGCGCTCGCCTGCGCCTCGCACAAAGGCCTCGACATGCACGCCGAAACGGTCGCTGCCATGCAGGCCAAAGTCGGCGTCAGCGAAAGCGACCTGTTGTGCGGCGAGCATCCGGTCGAAGGGCACGCTCCGCGCCCCAACCGGCACAATTGTTCGGGCAAGCACACCGGCATGCTGGCGCTCGCCGCGCAGCGCGGCCTCCCGTTCGCCGACTATATCAATCCTCAGCACGGCGTCCAGCAGACGATCCTCCAGGCTTTTGCCGAAATGTGCGGCATGGGTGCACAGGCGATAGGCGTGGGTATAGATGGCTGTTCCGCGCCCAACTTTGCGGTTCCCCTACTGAACGCCGCGACGGGATTTGCGCGGCTGGCTGACCCCTCCGGCTTGGCCGGGCCGCGCGCTTCCGCGCTAAAGACCATCTTCGCGGCCATGACCGCACACCCGGAAATGGTGCACGGCCCCGGCGGTTTCGACACCGAGTTGATGCGCCTGCGCCCCGGTTTCATCGTCTCCAAAGGCGGCGCGGAAGGCTATCACGGCCTCGCCCTCGCCCCGGGCGCGCTGGGACCAGCCTCGCCCGCGCTCGGCATCGCGATGAAGACCGCCGACGGCAACTCTCGCGCCACGGGGGTGATGGCCCTCGAAACCCTCCGTCAGTTGGGCTTTCTCGCCGAGGCGGACCTGACCACTCTGGCAGGCTTTGGGTTCGGCGTCCGCGTCCCGCAAAAGAACTGGCGCGGGCTGCCGGTCGGCGAGATGCGCCCCTGCTTCCAGGTGATCAGTCATCAGTCATCCATCATCCGTCTCCAGTCGCTGCTTGTCTGACGATTGTCTACTGACCACTGTTCACTGATCCCTGATTACTATTTACCGGCTGCCCAGCGGCGATTAGTTTGACGACTCCTCCCCCGTATGGTATATTGCCCTCCGTCGCAAGGCAGCCGCTCGCGCGTCGGGGCGGCTAGGTTGCTATAAAGAGGAGTAACTATTACTACCATCACATCCGAATACCGCATCAACGAAGAAATCCGCGTCCGGGAAGTGCGGGTGATAGGCCCGAACAACGAAAACATCGGGGTCATCTCCGTCCAGGAGGCCTTGCGGCTGGCCCGCGAAGCGGAGAAGGACTTGGTCGAAGTCAGCCCCAACGCCGACCCGCCGGTATGCCGCATCCTCGATTACGGCAAATTCCTGTACGAGAAGACCAAGAAGGAAAAAGAAGCGCGCAAGGCACAGAAGATCATCGAGGTCAAGGAAATCCAGCTGCGCCCCAAGACGACCGACCACCACGCCGGTTTCAAGGTGCGGGATGCGCGCCGCTGGTTGGAGGAGGGCAAGAAGGTCAAGGTCCGCATCAAGTTCCGTGGGCGCGAAATTTCTTACCCCCAGATTGCCAGGGCTGAGTTGATGGATATCGCCAAGGAATTGGCGGATGTGGCGGTGGTCGAACAGATGCCTGACCTGGAAGGACGGACGATGTTGATGGTGCTGGCCCCAGCGCCTAAGAAGGGCGGCAAACCGGCGGCCAGGAAGGACGAGCAGCCGCAACCACAGCCGGCACAGAAGCCGGACTAGAAAACCGAGTGAACCGTGCATTCACCGGGGCGGCCTTTAGCCCCGGTGAATTTTGTGTGAAATAAACCGTAGGGGCAGACCCTTGTGTCTGCCCCGGACCTTGTGTCTGCCCCGGACCTTGTGTCTAACTACCCAAGGAGTTTGAACGTGCCTCGTAAAGCTAAGCAACACGGCAAACAGAAATTGAAGACCCACAAGGCGACTGCCAAGCGCTTCCGCCTGACGGGGACCGGTACGCTGGTGCGCACGAAGAAAGGCAAGAGCCACCTGCGCCGCCGCACCCCGGCCCGCACCCAGGCCCAGTTCACTGAGATGATCCCGGTGCAGGGGAAAAAAATCGCCCGGCGCGTGAAGCGGCTGGCCCCGTACCTGAAGAAATACAAGGCGAATCCACCGGCGTAGGCCGGATGATCCGTAGGGGCGACCCTGGTGGTCGCCCATGGTGCGGGCGGCTTATGGCGCTCACGTGCGGCATTGTTCGCGCCCAGGCCATAGGCCGTTCGCAGGAGTGAGTTCATGGCTCGTGTGAAGGGCGGTTACCGCCCGCATCTGCGACACAAGAAAATCGTCAAGTTGGGTAAGGGACGCCGCGGCGCTTACCACCGGCTGTTTAAGCGCGCCAACGAAGGCATGCTGCACGCTCTGTGGTATGCCTATCGCGATCGCCGCAACCGCCGACGCGATTTGCGTCGGCTGTGGATTGCGCGCATCAACGCCGCCGCCCGCCTCAACGGCCTCTCCTACAGCCGCTTGGTGAACGGCTTGAAGAAAGCCAACGTCAACCTCGACCGCCGGACGCTGGCCGACCTCGCCGTGCGAGACCCGCAGGCGTTTGCCAGGGTGGCCGAGACGGCGAAGAGCGTGGCGTGACGCCGGAATCCAAAACCCCAAGCGCCCAATCCCAAAACCGCATCCGTTGAGGGTGCGGTTCTTGTTTTAACCACAAAGCCGCTAACCGGAGAAACCCGTTTTCTCAAAGACAACGGGTTTCTGGCAAAGAATGGATACGCTTTGTGTCTTAGCGTCTTAGTGGTTACAATCCCGGTCGTCATGGCAACGCCTGTCACTCAGTTCACCCTCCCCTCCGGCCAGACCCTCGCGCTTTATCACGGCGACCTGACGGAAGAAAAAGTTGACGCCATCGTCAATGCCGCGAACGAGCATCTCGCACATGGCGGCGGGGTGGCGGGTGCCATCGTCCGGCGCGGCGGGCGTGAAATTCAGGAAGAGAGTTATGCGTGGGTGAGGCAGCACGGCCCGGCGGGGCACGACAAGCCGGCGCTGACCGGGGCCGGCAAATTGCCGTGTAGGGCTGTCATTCACGCGGTCGGGCCGATGTGGGGCGCGGGCGACGAAGACCGGAAACTCCGCGCGGCCTACACCTCGGCGCTGGAACTTGCACACCGTCAGGGTTTCATGTCTATGGCCTTCCCCTCGATCAGCACCGGCATCTTTGGCTTCCCCGTCGGGCGTGGCGCGGCCATTGCGCTCAAGAGCGTCGAAGACTTCTGCGTGACTCACCCTGATTCGCCCCTCCGAGAGATCCGGTTCACGATCATTGACGTGAAGACAGTGGAAGTATTCAGGCGCGAGTTCGAGAAAATCAGAAAGCAGTAGGCAGGCAGCAGAAAGCAGAGAACTACTCACTGCTTATTGCTCGCTGCTGGCTGCCTCCTGCCATGATAACTTCCTCCTCTAATCCCAAAATCAAACTCGTCCGCCAGCTTCAGTCCAAGCGTAGGGAACGCGAGGCCCGACAGTTGTTCGTCATAGAAGGCGTGCGCCTGGTGGAGGAGGTGATCCGGGCTGAGGCAAAGGCCGCGCTTGTGCTCCATACGACCGACCTGGACGCGCGGGCAAAGACAGCCGTTGACCACCTCGCCCGCCTAGGCGCGCAGATCGAAACGGTCTCGCCCTCCGTCATGGCCGCTGCTTCTGACACCGAGACGCCTCAAGGCCTCCTCGCCGTCGTTCCTTTTCTCAATTTCCAAATTCGTCATTTGTCATTTGTCATTGTCCTCGACCGCCTCTCCGACCCCGGCAACCTCGGCGCGATCCTCCGCGCCGCCGACGCCGCCGGGGTGGACGCCGTGTTCCTCGCGCCCAGCACTGTGGATGCCTACAACCCTAAAGTCGTGCGCGCCGCGATGGGGGCGCACGTCCACCTGCCCATCATCGAAGCGGGTTGGGAGGAGCTGGCGAAACAGCTGACGGGGCTGGAAATCTGGCTGGCCGAGGCGCGCGAGGGCGAACCTTATGACCATGTTGACTGGCGCAGACCATGCGCGCTTATCATCGGTTCGGAGGCCGAAGGGCCGAGCGACGAAGCGCGCCGCTTCGCCCCAAAGCGTGTCCATATTCCCATGTCCGGCAAAGCCGAGTCGCTCAACGCCGCTGTTGCGACGGGGGTGTTTCTGTTCGAGGCGGCGCGGCAGAGGCGGTAGAGGACGATCTCCAATACCCAGCGCCTTTGTTGTATAATCACTTCAGTGGGATGACCTCATCGGTCCGTCCGTCTCCGCCTCCCGTCCGGGCGGGCCATTTTCCGCCTTTCGTTTTATCTCTCCATTCCATCCGTTGACCAGAAATGAAAAAGCCCTCGCGCTTTAAGCCGCTCGCTGGTCTCTCGTCCCTCTTCCGCGCGCCCCAGCCGCATCTCAAGGAAGACGGCATGTTCAACCTGCGCCGCGCCGTGCTGCCCAACGGCCTGCGCGTGTGGGTCAAACCGCGCCCCGGAACAGGCACGGTATTTCTCGCCCTGCAAGTCCCGGTCGGTTCGCGGCATGAGACGGAGGAGAACAACGGCATCAGCCACTTCCTCGAGCATATGCTCTTCACTGGCACCGAGAAGTGGGACGAGCGCGAGGTCATCGAAAGCGTGCGGCGGCGCGGCGGCGAGGTCAACGCACGCACTTCCGCCGAGGACACCGTGTTCTGGCTCAACCTCAAAGCCGACGACCTGGACTTCGGCCTCAACTGGCTGACACAGGTCGTGCTTCGCTCCACACTGCCGGAGGACAAATTCAAAAAGGAGCGGCAGATCATCATCGAGGAAAAGGGCGGCGACTATGGCTTCTTCGACGCCCTGGGGGACTGGATCGAAGACCACGGCTTCGGCTGGAACGTGTTCCGCGCGGTGCGCCGCCGCCTGTTCGCCCAGAGCACCATCCTCCTGCCCGTCATCGGCGACGACGCCTCGCTCCGGCGCATCGGCTACCGGCAGGTCATCGAGTTCTATCGCCGGCACTACGTGCCGAACAACATGACGCTGATCGTCGTCGGCGACGTGAAGCCGGATCAGGTGGAAGCCTGCGCCGTTCAGCACTTCGGCGCGTTCCCCACCGGGGAGCGGCCGCCCCGCCCGGCCACGCCTCCCCCGCCTCAGGGCGGTTTCAACGTCCGGTTGAGCGGGCCGAACATCAACGATCAAGGGCAGATCCTCCTCGGGGCCCCGCTGCCAGGGTTGAGCCACCCCGACCGCTGGGCGCTCTCCGTCCTCTCCGAAATCCTGCACACGCGCCTGACGAACGACATCCGCTTCAAACGCGGCCTCGTGTACGGCATTGACGTCTACCCGGCCATGTACACCGACGTGGGTTACTTCGTCGTCTACACCACCGCCGACAGCAACAAGTTCGATGAGATTCTCGGGGAGGTGGAGGGCCGCCTGGCCGAGGCGATTGAGGGCAAGATCGACTCCGCCGCCGTGGCCGAAGCCAAGACCGCGCTGCGCGGGCGGCTGCTGCTGGGGATGGAGGGCAACTCGGAACTCGGGTGGTGGCTGACGGAGATGAGCCTGTTCGTCCCCGAAGGGACGCCCGTGCCCGACCTATTTGCCGAGGTAGAAGCGGTGACGCCAGAGGACATGGCCCGTGTGGCCCGCGCTTACCTGGCCCCGGAGAAGCGTTACCAGGCCATCCACCGCCCCAGCGTCACGCCCGCCGCGCTCAAGCGCCCGATGCTCGTCGGGGCGGGGCTGGCGCTCACGGGCGTGGGCGCGTGGCTCCTCGCGCGCTCCCGCAAGCGAAAATCCATTGACAGGAGCGGTCCGGCAAGGTAAACTTCCGCCCGGCTCTCAGGCAAGTCAGAAACCCGGACGCGATTGGCGTGAGAGACTTCTCGGCAAGGAGGTGATACCTGATGACTTCCGTGACACTGCGGCCCAATGAGACGCAGGAGCAACTGCTTAAGCGCTTCAAGAAAAAGGTCATGCGCAGCGGCATCCTGACGCAGCTGCGCAACAAGCGCTGGTTCGTCTCGAAGAGCGAGATCCGCCGCATCGAGAAGAAGAAGGCCATTCGCCGCATCAACAAGAGAAAGCGCCGCGATAACGAAGAGTGAAAATCGCCGACCCGGAGCATGCTCCGGGCCGGTTTGTTTCCTGCGCCCCGATCTAATTTGTCGGATGATTGTTTATCTTTCCCGTTGCTCTGCGCCCTCGCGGACGCCCACGAAGCCGCAGGCTTTGAGCGTTGCATGTGGTCGCCCGTTAATTGCCTATTTACTTCGCAAGGGAGTTGCCTTACAATCTTCAGCAGTTTTTAGGGTAGCCGAGCGCGCAGGAATGCGCCCTCGTGTAGTACAGGACAGCGGCAGGGAGACGGGGTATGTCGCTCAAAAAGCTTGGGAGCCAGTCGGCACGCCGTGTGCTGAACGTGCTGGCGTGTGTCTCTTTACTCGCCAGCGCGCTGCCAACTCTTTCGGATAATTCACTCCTCAGCGCCATCGCGCCGTTCGTTGACCAACAGGCGCTCTCCTCCTCCCCGTCCCTTGCTGAAATAAATAGCTCCCCCAAGCCAGGACACGCCCAATCCGCGGTAACAGCTCCGTTGATGAAGCGCCCGAAGTTAGGGCGCAGCAGCGATGCGTTGAGCGCGCATTGGTCAATGCGCGCGCCTTAAGCGGCCTGCTTTCTCAAGGAAAGCGAGCCGCGGAGGCAGATTTTCAGATATCGACAAAGAAGGATGCATTCTCAAATGAAGACTCGGCCGTTCATCGCCTCAGTCGTCCTGGCAAATCGCGCGATACTGGCTCTATTGTTGTTGCTCACGCCTGTCTCCGGCGCGTCGGCGCATCCGGCCGGGTCTGGCCCCGGCGCGCGAGACTATCCGCCCTCCGTGACCGCCGATTCGCAGGACGCGCCTCAACTCATCCTCCGCGGGCAGGTGCTCAACGGACGTTCGGGCCTGCGCGTCCAGGTCGCCCTGCCGGACGGTGGGCCAGTTGTCGAAGAAACCTACGTTGGCCCCGACGGCGGGTACAGCTTCCCCTCGCTCCCCGCCGGGCATTATGAACTGCGCGTGGTGGACGAGGCGGGCGCGCCGCTGGCGCTGGAGCCAAATACCTGGGTCGAGATCACGCCGGAGCAGGCCGGGACGCCGGTCGAGTACATCCTGCCCCTGGTTGCGCCGGCATCGCCTAGCGAAAGCGTCCCCGCTGAGGCGTCGCCAGAGCCGGTTAGCGCGGAACCAACCGAGGCGCTGCTGGAACCAGCCAGCACGGAACAATCTGAGCCGACCGCAGTGATACAAGCGAATGGATACATCACCGGCGTGGTGACTGCGGCGGACACCTCATTGCCGCTGTCATCCATCCAGGTTGGAGCCTATGACAATTCAGGCGACTGGATGGATACAGACTACACGAGCGGCACCGGCTCGTATAGCCTCACGGTTCCGGCGGGCGCCTACAAGGTAGAATTTGTGGATGGGTACGGCCCTTATGCGCCTGAGTGGTACAACAATCAGCCCAACTACACAAGCGCAAACGATGTGGCCGCGAGCGCCGGGAGCGTCACCCCGAATATCGGCGCGATTTTGGAAGTTGGGGGCCAGATCACTGGGCAGGTCACCGCTGCCGGTACAGGCCTGCCCATATCAGGCGCCTCCGTTTACGCCTATACCAGCACCACGAGCTCGGATTACGTAGCCTATGATTCCACGAATGCATCCGGGATATACGAGATCAAGGCCCTTCAATCAGGCAGTTACTACATTCGCTTCGACCCTCCCTCGTGGCAGGATTATCTCGAAGAATACTATGACGACAAGCCGAGCCTCGCCTCTGCCAACCTGGTGAACGTGACGCTGGGAGGCGTGACGAGCGGGATCAATGCCGCGCTGGCGCGGGGCGGCAAGATCACCGGGCAGGTTACCGTGGCTGGGGCAGGGACGCCTTTATCTAATGTTTACGTCTACGCTTACACCAGCACCACGAGTTCGAGTTGGAACTACGTGGCATATGACTCTACTGACGTGACCGGCGTGTACACCATCACCAGCCTGATGACTGGCAACTACTACCTCCGGTTCGATCCGCCAGGGTCAGACTACTTTGAGGAATACTATAACGACAAGTCGAACCTCGCGAGCGCCGATCCGGTGAGTGTGACGTTGGGGAACGTGACGAGTGGGATCAATGCGGCATTGGCGCGGGGCGGCAAAATCACTGGGCAGGTCACTGCTGTTGGCACAGGCCTGCCGCTGCAAAATGTGACAGTACGCGCGTATACCAGCACGGCCAGCGCATCTTGGAACGATGTAGCCTATGACTCCACTGATGCGACCGGCGTCTATACGATCACAGACTTGACGACGGGCAACTACTATCTCTGGTTTGATCCGCCCGGGTCAGATTACTTTGAGGAATACTATAACGACAAGCCGAACCTCGCGTCTGCCGATTCAGTGAGCGTGACGCTGGGGGGCGTGACGAGCGGGATCAACGCCGCGTTGACCCTCGGCGGCAAGATCACCGGGCAGGTCACCGCCGCCGACACAAATTTGCCGCTCGACGCTGTGGCCGTCACGGCCTACAATAGTTATGGCAACTCTGTGGGTACCGATTATACCGATGCGACAGGCGTGTACACCCTCACCAGCCTGGCCACGGGTAACTATCGCCTGGAGTTTAGACCGTCGAGCTCGGGCGCAGCCAGCGACTATCTCGCGGAGTTCTATAACAATAAGGCGAATATTGACACTGCCGATCCGGTCATCGTGACAGTCGCTCAGGTCGTGAGCGGCATCAATGCCTCCCTCGCCCGCGGCGGCAAGATCACGGGCCTGGTCACGGCCAACGATTCGGGGCTGCCTCTGAAAGACGTGCAGGTTACGGTTTACGACTGCAATAATTTCGCCGTCGGGTCGGCCACGACGAATGCGAGCGGCCTCTACACCGTCACCGCGCTGGCGACCGGCAGTTACTGGGTCGGATTCAACCCGCTGAGTTATGGGGCCGCGAGCGCCTACCTCCCCGAATACTACAACGACAAGTCTAGCCTGGCGACAGCCGATGCTGTTAACGTGACTGTCCCTGGCGTGACGAGCGGCATCAATGCCGGGTTGGAACGGGGAGGCCAGATCGCCGGGCGAGTGACGGCGGCTGACACGAACCTGCCGCTCGACGATGTGTCCATTGACGTTTACAACAGCAATGGTAGTTACGTGGGCTTCGCTTCTACCGACGCTGTGGGCGTCTATACGACGACGGCCCTGGTGAGCGGCGGCTACCGGCTGGAGTTCGACCCATACAGCTCGTCCGCCGATTACATCGTCGAGTATTACAACGATAAACCCGATCTGAATACAGCCGATGCGATTAACGTGACGGCGCCAAATGTGGTCGGCGGAATTGACGCGGCGCTGGCGCGCGGGGGCCAGATCACGGGTCAGGTCACGGCCGGCGACACCAACGCCCCGCTGCACTATGTGTTCATAGACGCCTATATCAACACTGGCGCCTCATGGCGCTACATTACGTCGGCTTCCACCGATGCGTCGGGCAACTATACGCTCAAAGGCTTAAAGACGGGCAGCTACTATCTTCTGTTCGATCCGTATTCTGGAGCGTCCGCCGATTACATCTCAGAATACTACAACGACAAAGCGAGCCTGGCGGCGGCCGATGCGGTGAACGTGACCGCGCCCGGCGCGACGAGCGGCATTAACGCCGTGCTGGCGCGCGGCGGGAAGATCACCGGGCGTGTCACCTCCGAGGAAACGGGGACGCCGCTTGAAGATGTATATGTCCGAGCCTACAACACGCCTGGCTCATGGGTGGCCTCTGACTTTACCGACGAAATGGGGAACTATACGCTTTCGGGTCTGCCGTCCGGCGATTATCGCGTACGCTTCTCCTACACAACAAGCCGCGTTGATGGTTGCTCGGTCATCTATGACTCGGTCAGCGAGTATTACAATGACAAGCCCAGCTACGACCTGGCCGACGTGATCGCCGTGACCGCTCCTGGCACAGTCAGCGGGATTGACGCCGCGCTGAAAGTGCCGGGACCGGTGCTGCCCCTCAATAACAAACTCTATCTGCCGCTGATCCAGCGCTGATCATCGGCGCGTGGTGAACAGGCTGCCACCTTCGAATGGGGGCAGCCTGTTCATTTTTACCGTGAGGCAGGCGCGGGAAAGGGCAGGGTGGGATAGAAGTTTGACGCCAATCCTCCGCCCCGTTAAAATCACGCCCTAAGCCCGGCTCAAATAATTGAGCCACCCTTGAGAGCCACGTGACCATCTCTATTGCTACCCCTGTCATTCAGAGGAGTCTCGCCATTCCCGTTTCACACGCCTGCCCCCTGTGCGGCCAACCCCTTGACCCGGTTATCGCCCGATTCCAACGCGACCTCGAAGCGCGCGTCCTGCACCGCCTTGAAGCCGTGCATCCGAAGTGGAAACCCGGCGAGGGCATCTGCCCCGACTGCGTGTTCGAGGCGGTGCGTCAAATGCGCGCTGAGCGCACCGAGTCGGCCATCCAGGGCGCGTTACCCTTGCCCTTCCCGCTCAACGGCCGCGGCGATGCTCACCTCCTCCCCACGCCCCTCCGGGTGAACGCCCACCCCAACTACACCGGGCGCGGCGTGACCATCGCCTTCCTCGACTCGGGTTTTTACCCCCACCCCGACCTGGTCCGACCGGTCAACCGCATTCTGTGTTACGCCGATGCGACCGGCGCGGAGGTCGTGGAGAAGGAACGCTTCAAAAAAGCGCGCGTCACCAACTGGCACGGGCTGATGACCGCCTCGGTGGGCGCCGGCAACGGGTTCATGTCGAGTCGGTTATACCGGGGCATCGCCAGCCAGGCGCGGCTGGTGCTGGTGAAGACCGGCAATCCGCGCGGGCGGGGGATCCGCGAGCGGGACATCCACCGCGCCCTGGCGTGGGTCGTCGCCCAGCGCGAGCGCTTCGACATCCGCGTGGTCAACGTCTCCCTCGGCGGGGATCATCCCTCGACCGGAAAACTGACCCCGCTGGACGAACTGGCCGAGGAAGCTGTCGCGCAGGGCCTGGTGGTCGTGACGGCGGCCGGCAATGGCGGGCAGCACCGGATCGTCCCCCCGGCCAGCGCGCCCGCAGCCATCACCGTCGGCGGGGTGAACGATCAGAACGTGCTCGACCCGCGCTTCCGCCGGAGGTGGCCTTCCAACTATGGCTTTGGCGCGCACAAAGTCGCCAAGCCCGAAGTCCTAGCGCCCTCGATCTGGCTTGCCGCGCCCATGCTGCCCAGGACGTGGGTGCACAACGAGGCGCTGTTCCTGTGGGAACTCGAGCGCTCGTCCGACCGCGAGTTGAGCGGGTTCTTGCAGACGGAGTATGCGGAGACGCGCTTCAAAAAAGAAACTCGGCGCCTGCCGCTCGACGAAGTCCGCCGCATCATCCGCGGGCGCATGAACGAGCAGAAGTACATCCACCCGCACTATCAGCACGTGGACGGAACCTCGATGGCTGCGCCAGTGGTGAGCGCGGTCGCCGCGCAAATGCTGGAGGCCAACCCGGCGCTCACTCCCTCGCAGGTCAAAGAGATCCTCGTCCAGACCGCCGAGCCGCTCGACGGGGTCCCGTTTGCGCAGCAGGGCGCGGGCGTGATCAATGCGGGCGCGGCGGTGGCGCTTGCCCTCCGCGCGCGGGGCGGCCTGTTTGAAGAACTGCCGCTCTCGCCGCGCCTCACGCGCAAATCGGTCACGTTTTACTACCACGATCCCTCGGCGCGGAGCGTGGCGCTCGTCGGCGGCTTCAACGGCTGGCAGTCGAAGAAATATCACCTGCACGGCCCTGCGCACGGGATGTGGCAGATCACGATCCCGCGCCCGCCGGCCGACGTTTACCCTTACAAGTTTCTGGTGGATGGCATGCGCTGGGCGCACGACCCGGAGAATCCTGCCCGCATGGAGGATGGGTATGGCGGGCTCAATTCTTTGCTGGTGTTGAGCAAGACAAAGGCGTGAGAAACTGGCGGCGGATAGAGTAAGCGGATGGAGTGGATGAGGCCTCCGTTATATCTGTTGCAAAATCTGCTGCCCTATTGACTATGCATCGCGAATACCACCATTGGTACAGCCCCTCCCTCCAACGCCACATGGAACTCCTCGTCTTCGGCCACGCCGGGGCGCGGATGCTCGTCTTCCCCACCTCGCTCGGCAAGTTCTACGAGTGGGAGGACCGGGGCATGATCGGGGCGCTGGGTGAGCATCTGGAGCGCGGCTGGATTCAGATGTATTGCGTGGACAGCGTAGACGCCGAGAGCTGGTATGCGTGGTGGAAGCATCCGGGCGCGCGGGCGTGGCGGCACATCGAGTTCGAGAACTACCTCCTCTACGAGGTCCTACCGCTCGTCTATTCCAAAAACCCGACGCCCTATCTGATTGTCGCGGGCGCGAGTTTCGGCGCGTACCACGCCATGAACTTCGCCCTGCGCCACCCGGACAAGACCAACCGCGTCATCGCCATGAGCGGCCTGTACGACCTCGAGCGCTGGCTCGACGGCTATGTGGACGACAACGTCTATTTCAACTGCCCCTGCCTGTATCTCCCCAACGAGCATGACCCGGCTCGCCTGAACTGGCTCCGCCGCCTCGACATCATCTTGTCGATTGGCCGCGAGGACCCGAACATCGGCAACAACCGCTGGTTCTCCGGCGCGTTGTGGGGCAAGGGCATCGGCAACGCGCTGCGCGAGTGGGATGGCTGGGCGCACGACTGGCCGTGGTGGCAGCAGATGATACAGCTATATGTTGGAGGGCATGATTGATTGTGGATTGAGGGAGCAATTGAGAAATGGAAGACTCGGTCAGCCGTTTTTCGCGCACAGTCGAGTACTATATCAAGTATCGCCCCGGCTATCCGCAGGCCATCGTGGATTTGCTCCGGGCGGAATGTCATCTCGCCAACGGCGCAGTCGTGGCCGACGTTGGCGCAGGCACCGGACTGCTGACGGAATTGTTTCTCAAGAACGGCTATCGTGTTTTCGGCGTCGAGCCGAATGACGAGATGCGCGCGGCCGGCCAGCAGTTGCTCCAACAGTATCAGGGCTTCACGAGCGTCGCCGGAACGGCGGAGGCGACGACGCTCGCCGACCGCAGCATAGACCTGATCACCGCCGGACAGGCGTTTGACTGGTTTGACCGCGCCAAGACCCGACTGGAATTTGAGCGTATCCTCAAGCCTGGGGGATGGGTTGTGTTGTGCTGGAATATCCCGCGCACCGACACGCCGTTCCTCGCCGCCTATGATCGGGTGTGGCAGAAGTATGTCTCGCCGAGACAGGGCTGCTCCGGGACCGAGCAAGCCAAAGAAGATTTTCGGGCCTTTTATGCGCCGGGCGCTTTCCAGGCCAGAATCTTCGATAACCTCCAGACCGTTGACTACGATGGCCTGCAAGGCCGCGTCTTATCCGCCTCTGTCGCGCCTCAAGCCGGAACCCCGGAGCGCGTCGCCCTGCTGAACGAACTCGCGGCCATCTTTCAGGCGCATCAACGTGATGGTCAGGTCGCTATCGTGTACGACTGTCGAGTCTATTACGGCCAGCTGCAACCGCCAGGAGAAGCCTGATGTCCTTATCCACCGTCTTGTCTCTCGCTTCCTTCGCCGACGCCAAGTATCAATTCCACCGCGACTATCCGGACTATCTGACGACCAGGCGGCTCGACGAATTAAGAGCGACCGAGTACGCCCGCCTCGACCGCGCGGGCCACGTCTACCTGGACTACACGGGCGGGGGGCTGTACGCGGACTCGCAGGTTCGCGCCCACCTGGATTTGCTGCGCGATAACGTGTTCGGCAACCCGCACTCGACCAACCCCACCTCGCTGGCGATGACGCATTTGGTCGAGAGCGCCCGCGCTTACATTTTGAAGTTCTTCAACGCCTCGCCGGCCGAATACGTGGCGATCTTCACGCAGAACGCGAGCGGTGCGCTCAAACTGGTCGGCGAGTCGTACCCCTTCGGGCCGGGCGGACATTATCTACTCACGTTTGACAACCACAACTCCGTCAACGGCATCCGCGAGTTCGCCCGCGCCAAAGGCGCAAAGGTCGTCTACGCCCCCGTCCTCCCGCCGGATTTGCGGATTGACGACGAAAAACTCGCCGCTTTCCTCGACCTGGCCCAGCCGGGCGCATTCGACCTGTTTGCTTACCCGGCCCAGTCGAACTTCTCCGGCGTGCAGCACGCGCTCGCATGGATCGAAAAGGCGCAGGCCAAAGGTTGGGAGGTCCTGCTCGACGCGGCGGCCTTCATCCCCACCAACCGCCTCGACCTCAGCCGGTGGCATCCCGATTTTGTGTCGCTTTCCTTCTACAAAATCTTCGGTTATCCCACGGGCGTGGGGTGCCTGCTGGCCCGCCGGAGCGCGCTCGGCAAACTGCACCGTCCATGGTTCGCGGGCGGCACGATCACCGTCGCCTCGGTGCAGGGCGACCGCTACTATTTCCAGGAGGGCGCGGAGGCGTTCGAAGACGGGACGCTCAACTACCTGACGCTCCCCGCCGTCGAGACCGGCCTGAAGCACATCGAGAAGATCGGCGTCGAGACGATCCATACCCGCGTGGTGTGCCTGACGGGCTGGCTGTTGAGCGAACTGACCGCGCTCCGCCACAGCCACGGCGCGCCCGTCGTCCGTATTTACGGCCCGGTGGAGGCGCACGCGCGCGGCGGGACGGTGACGCTGAACTTCTACGACGCGAAGGGCCACTTCGTTGATCACCGCCTGGTCGAGCAGTTGGCGAACCGGGTCAACATCTCCCTGCGCACCGGCTGTTTTTGCAACCCCGGCGGCGGGGAACTCGCGCTCGGCATCTCGGCGGACGAACTGACGTCCTGCTTCATCAAATCACAGAACCGGCTGACGCTGGACGAGTTCCGCCGCTGTATTGACGACAAGAGCACGGGCGCGGTGCGTGTGTCGGTCGGCCTCGTCACCAACTTCGCGGACGTCTATCGCTTTATGCAGTTCGCACGGACGTTTGTAGACAAACCGATGGAGGAGATCGCCGTTTAGGGCCTTGTGCCCGTTTGCGTTTGCCCCGCAAGGGGCTACACTATAGACGATGAGCGCCGAAGCCTACGATCCCGCCCGGAACATTGAGCGCTCCGAATATGGCGCTCCTAGCTTTGCGGATCGCTATCATACTATCGCCCTCAGCCTTCAGCCGCGCTCGTGGATGTCCTGACTCAACTGGCGCACGTGGAACGCCCGGGGCTGGTGGTTGACCTCGGAAGCGGGACAGGGCTTTCGACTTTTATATGGGCGGAGCGGGCTGCGCAAGTCATCGGGATCGAACCAAATGCGGCGATGCGGGCGCGCGCCGAAGCGCACCCACCCGTGCCCAGCGTGCGCTTTCAGTCCGGCTTCGCCCACCAGACCGGCCTGCTGGATGGTTGCGCCGACATCGTCACCTGCGCCCAGGCCTTGCAGTGGATGGAACCGCAAAGCACCTTTGCGGAGGTGACTCGTATTCTGCGGCCCAGCGGCGTGTTCGCGGCTTATGACTACGACTGGCCGCCGGTGATGCGTTGGGAAGCCATGCAAGCCTTCTCATATTGAATCGCGGGCTGACCGAGGCCGAACTGGGCCTGGACGAACTGCGCCGGATCGCCGAGCACACGTTGGGCGCGGTGGCCCAGCCGTGGTATTTCAGTTACCGGGTACGCATTGGAGTGAAGTAGGCCGGCTGCTCGACGGGAGAAGACGCATGCATAGAATCCTGGATGGCTGGCACAGCCCCAGCCTCAACAAAACGATGGAAATCGTCACCTACGGGCATTACGGGTTTCCATTGCTCATGTTCCCCACCGCCGCCGCCGACTACCTGGAGTACGAGCGGTTCTACGTCATCGAGGCCATCAAGGATGAAATCGAGGGCGGCAAGGTCAAAGTCTTTTCCATCAACAGCATCAACCGCGAAAGCTGGATGAATAGACAGATGCACCCGCATGACCGCGCCATCCGGCATGCCCAATATAACCACTACATCACGGAGGAAGTCGTTCCATACATCTGGAATAGCTGCCGGGGCCAGATTGGCGTCATCACCGCCGGGGCCAGCCTGGGGGCGTACCATGCCGCCAACCAGCTCTTCCGCCGCCCCGATCTGTTCGACGGGATGATCGCCATGAGCGGCAACTACCATATCCGCAACTTCACCGACGGCTACTACGACGAGGACGTGTATTTCAACGACCCGCTGGCCTTTTTGCCCAACCTGAACGACGCTCATGACCTGCCGCTCCTGCAGCAGAAGCGGCACATCCACATCGTCTCCGGGCAGGGCGCCTACGAAAACCCGGAAGGCTCGCGCCAGCTGGCGGGCGTCCTGGCGGCGAAGGGCATCCCGCACGAACTCGACCTGTGGGGCTTCGACATGCCGCACGACTGGCCCACCTGGCGGGCGATGATGAAGTACTATCTGTCAGAAAAATTCTGATAGACGTTGGAGATTGGGAGTTAGAAGTTGGAGGCGCGGGCAGGCCAAGAGCGCCCCTAACCTCCAACTTCCACTCACAGGAGGCATCCGTGCTCAAAATCGGCGTGATCGTCGGACGCGAATGGTCGTGGCCCCCGGCCTTCATCGAGGAAGTGAACAAGCGGAACGTGGGCGTCGTCGCCGAGTACGCGAAACTGGGCGGGACGCGCATGGACGAGCCGTGCTCCTACGCCGTGATCGTGGATCGCATCTCGCACGAGGTGCCGTACTATCGTTCGTATCTCAAGAACGCGATGCTGCAAGGCGCGTACGTCGTCAACAACCCGTTCATGTGGACGGCGGACGACAAGTTCTTCGGCGCGGCGCTCGCGACGAAACTCGGCGTCGCCAGCCCCAAGACCGTCGCCCTGCCCAACAAGGACTATGTCCCTGGTATCGTCCACGACGAAAGCCTGCGCAACCTGATGTACCCGGTGCCCTGGGAAGAGCACATCAATTACTTGGGCGGCTTCCCGGTCGTGCTCAAAGACGCGCATGGGGGCGGCTGGAAGCAGGTGCACATCGTCCGCTCCTACGACGATCTATGGAAAGCCTACAACGAGAGCGGTCTGCTCACGATGGTCCTGCAGGAGTTCGTCCAGTGGGAGGATTACCTGCGGTGCATGTGTCTCGGGCAGACGGACATCAGGGTGATGAAGTACGACCCGGACGCGCGTAAATATCTGCCGCACGACCTCTCACCTCAAATGGTCGAGCGGGTGGTGGAGGACTCGCGCAAACTCGTGCGCGCGTTGGGCTACGACATGAATACCATCGAGTGGGCCATCCGCGACGGGATGCCTTACGCGATTGACTTCATGAACCCCGCGCCGGACATGGACATCAACTCGACCGGCTACGAGTATCATCGCTGGTGCGTGGAGAAGATGGC
>DATDRS010000345.1:0-4566 GCA_035291605.1 Anaerolineales bacterium
CTTCTTCGGTTCGGGCGGCGCGGGCAGGGGGGTGACGGCTTTAGACTGGGTCGCCGTGGGCCGGGGCGGGGAAGTCGCCGTGACCACTGAAATCTGCGGCGGAGGTTGAGTCGGGGAGGGAGTGGCCAGGCCACTACAAGCGGCGATCAGGAAGACGAAGAGCAGAGGAAGGTTTCTCATTTACACTGCCTTCGCCACCACGATCATCCGCGGCGAGCCGTCCGTGAAAGGCGAAAGGTCGTAATCGCCGTAGAGATGCGCGAGCGCGAGCCCGCACTTCTCCAACAGCAGCCGCATCTCGCCTGGAAAAGTATAACGCAATGTGAGCGGGACAGTTGTGCGCCGCACCGTCCCGTCGGGCGCGACGGAGTCATACAGCCACGTGATGCGCGCAAGTTGCGCCGCGCGGTCAACGACGACGGATGAGAACTGCTGAACCGTGTTCTCACCGTCCTTGAACGTGCGCTCCAGCGTGAGGCCCTGCTCTTGAGCAGCGTAGGCCTCGCCGGGGTTGGGCATGTCGAGCGCGAGCGCCGCGCCGGGTTGCAGATGCCGGCGGATGCAGGTGAGCGCAGCGGTTTGCGCTTCGGGAGTGAGCAGGTGCATGAAGGCGTTGAAAGGCATGAGGGCGAGGGCATGCTGGCGCTCGACGGCGAAGTCGGTCATGTCGGCGTGGAGGATTATTGGGGCATTGGTAGGGGCGAGCAGTTGCTCGCCCCTACGTATTTTCTCCTCCAGCAGCGCCAGCATTTCAGGCGAGTTGTCAACGCCGGTGGTCGCATGACCGCGCCGCGCGAGGTTCAGCAAGACGCGCCCCGTGCCGCAGCCGAGTTCTAGAACCGGCCCGCCGTACTCGTCCGCGAGTTCCTGCCAAAAGGGCAGGTCTTCGGTGAAGCCGGCGTTTTCGAGGTCGTAGTAGCGAGCGAGGAGGGCGTAAGTCATGGGAGGTGAGAGGTGAGACGTGGGAGGTCACAACTCACGGCGGTTTCCGCGCCGCCGTCGAGGGCCAGGTCATTGAGGGCGACGTGGCTGGAGAGGGTGAGGGTGATTTCAGGCATATGAGTGTGTGGTCAACGGATGGAACGGATTTCTCGGAAGGGCGATATGTTGACAAATTAGAGTTGCGCCGATTATACTGCGCTTGCCTTCGAGGGCGGAATGAAGAAATACGCTCACTTGCGCGAGAAAGCACGTGAACTCCGGCATCAAGGCGCGACGTTGACCGAGATTTGTGAGCAATTGGCGCTAGGCAAATCTACCGTGCATGGGTGGATTAAAGATATTCCCATTCCACAAACTGCACGGCAGACTGAGCAACGTCTACGGGCTAGCCATGCCATTAGCCAAAAGCACGCCACTCTTCGCGAGCAATGGTACAATGAGGCTTACGCAGAGGCTGGTAATGTCTTGCAAGATGCGCGATTGCGAGATTTTGTGGTTCTCTACGCCGCTGAGGGTTTCAAGCGAGACCGAAATCGAGTCGAGATTTGCAACTCAAATCTAGGGGTTATCCAAATTGCTCATCACTACATCAAAGCATTGACGCGCAACTCGCACATCCGCTATCGGCTACAATGCCATGTAGACAATGATGAGCAGACCCTCAAGCAATACTGGGCGCAAGCATTGGGAGTCAACGCGCAACGGATTACAGTCATGCGGAAGTCGAATGCGGGGGAGTTAAGCGGGCGACAATGGCGGTCAGTGCATGGCGTGTTATCCATCGAAGTTGGCGACACTCGCTTGCGGTGCATGATACAAGCGTGGATGGATTATCTGCAACAAACCTGGTTGAACATCGGGGCGTAGCTTAGCTCGGTTTAAAGCGCGCGCTTTGGGAGCGCGAGAGCGGCAGTTCAAATCTGCCCGCCCCGACACTCTCACCACATCCCTTCTCCATCTCGCTTCGCGAAAGCACAAATGGGAGAAGGAGACTCACACTCCTCCCCCCTTGTCTGTGATGAAAGCGAGGAGGGAAAAAAGAAAGGACGGCTCGCGTGAGCCGTCCTTGTGCTTATTCAGCTTTGAGATCCAGCGACGGACGGTCCGCAAGGACGCGGGCCTGGAGCATTTGCCGACGGTAATCACCCGATCGCGTTATTGCGGCACCGACGCCGTCTGCTCGACCGTCACGGGCGCGGCCTCGTCCCGGCGGAACTCAATCCCTTTGCCCTCCACCCAGTCCACGATGACCGTGTCGCCGGGCTTGAAGTCGCCCTTGAGCATCTGCACCGACAGCGGGCTTTCGACGTACTTTTGCAAGGCGCGGCGAAGCGGGCGCGCGCCGAAAGCCGGCTCGAAGCCCTCCTTCGCCAGCCACTTTCGCGCCGACTCGGTGAGCCGCACCAGCAGGCCGTGCTCCGACAGCCGGGACTGGATCTCATTCATCTGCAAGTCCACGATCTTCTCCACGTCCTCCAGCGAGAGCGGCTTGAAGGTGATGATCTCGTCCACGCGGTTGAGGAACTCCGGGCGGAAAGTGGCCTTGAGCGCGCGCTCGATCTTCTCGTTGTTCGCGTCCTCGTCCGAGCCGTCGTCGCCCCGGCGCAGGAAGCCCAGCGTGCCGGACTTGCGCACGAACTCCGTGCCGAGGTTGGAGGTCATGATGACGACCGTGTTGCGGAAGTCCACGACGCGGCCCTGCCCGTCGGTGAGGCGGCCGTCGTCGAGGATTTGCAGGAGCGCGTTCCACACGTCGGGGTGCGCCTTCTCGACCTCGTCGAAGAGCACCACGCGGTACGGGCGGCGGCGCACGGCCTCGGTGAGCTGCCCGCCTTCCTCGTACCCCACGTAGCCGGGCGGCGCGCCGAACAGCCGGCTGACCGTGTGCTGCTCGCGGTATTCGCTCATGTCCACGCGGACGAGCGCGTCCTCGTCGTCGAACAGGAAGGCCGCCAGGGCTTTGGCCAGCTCGGTCTTGCCCACGCCCGACGAGCCGAGGAAGATGAACGAGCCGATGGGCCGCTTGGGGTCCTTCAGCCCCGAGCGCGAGCGGCGGATAGCGTCCGCAATCGCGTGCACCGCCTCGGCCTGCCCGACAATGCGCTCGTGCAAGCGGTCTTCCATGTGCAGCAGTTTCTCGGACTCGGTTTCGAGCATCTGGTTGAGCGGGATGCCCGTCCACTGGGAGACGACCTCGGCGATGTCGCTTTCGTCCACGACCTCATCGAGTTTGTGCTCTTTCTCCCACTTGTCGCGCTGCGCCTTGAACTCGGTTTCGAGGCGCAGGCGCTCGGCCTTCTTCTGGGCGGCGTGCTCGTAATCGCGCGCCAGCCCGGCCTGCTCCTCTTCGGCCATCAGGCGGTCAATCTCGGCCTTCATCGTCTTGAGATCGGGCGGCATGGAGTAAAGCGCGACGCGCAGCTTGGCGGCCGCCTCGTCCATCAGGTCAATCGCCTTGTCCGGCAGGCTGCGCTCGGTGACGTAGCGTTGCGAAAGTTTCGCCGCCGCCACCAGCGCCGCGTCGCTGAACGTGACTTTGTGGTGCGCCTCGTAGCGGTCCCGCAGGCCGCGCAGCATCTGGATGGTTTCCTCCACCGAGGGTTCGTCCACGTACACGGGTGCGAAGCGGCGCTCCAGCGCGGCGTCTTTCTCGATGTGCTTGCGGTACTCGTCGAACGTCGTCGCGCCGACGCATTGGAGCTCGCCGCGCGCCAGCGCCGGCTTGAGCATGTTGCTCGCGTCGAGCGCGCCCTGCGCCGCGCCCGCGCCGACGACGGTGTGCAGCTCGTCAATGAAGAGGATGACGTCGCCCTCCGCCCGCTGGACTTCCTCAATCGCGGACTTGAGCCGCTCCTCGAACTCGCCGCGGAAGCGCGACCCGGCGATCATTGCGCCAAGGTCGAGCGCGACGACGCGCTTGCCCGCGAGGATTTCGGGCACGTCGTTGGTGGCGATTTTCTGCGCCAGGCCTTCGACGATGGCCGTCTTGCCCACGCCCGCCTCGCCGATGAGCACCGGGTTGTTCTTGGTGCGGCGCGAGAGGATCTGGATCACGCGCAGGATCTCGTTGTCGCGCCCGATGACCGGGTCGAGTTTACCGGCCTTCGCCAGCTGAGTCAGGTCGCGCGAGTATTTTTCGAGTGTGCGGTAGCGGGCCTCGGCCTGCGGGTCGGTCACGCGCTGACCGCCGCGAATGTCCTTGACGGTCTCGTACACGCGCTCTTTGGTCACGCCCGCTTCCGAGAGGATGCGCGAGACAGCCGTGTTGCGCTCGGAGAGGATGGCGAGGAAAAGGTGCTCGGTGGAAATGTACTCGTCCTTGAAGCGGCTGGCCTCGTCGTTGGCGAGATCTACAATCCGCTTGAGGCGCGGGGTGACGAACACCTGCCCGGTCCCGCCGCCGTAAATCTGCGCGCCGCGCGGGGAGGCGCGCAGCACGTCGTCCAGCCGCCGTTTGATGAGCTCCTGATCCACGCTGAGTTTCTCCAGAATTTGCGGGATCACCCCCTCCGGCTGTTCGAGCATCGCCAACAGGAGGTGCTCGGTGTCCACCTGGTTGTGGCCGTAACGCTGCAGAATTTCAAACGCGCGCGCCGCGGCGTCCTGCGCGCGCTCGGTGAAGCG
>DATDRS010000346.1:0-7965 GCA_035291605.1 Anaerolineales bacterium
CGCGTTGATCTGGGCGGTGAGCGTCTCATCGGCTTTGAGCCGGAAGCCCCAGGCGGAGGAGTCGCCGATGAGGACGACGCGGTATTCTCCGGGCGGCTTTGGACCGGCCGCGATTTCGTGCGAGGCGAACATCGCGTCGAGTTGGAACAGGCTCAGGTTGTAAGCGCGTTCGGGGTTTTCGCCGTAGGGCAGGCGCAGGCGGCCGGGGAGGAGCACGTTGTAAGCGGACAGGCGTCCGAGCTGGGGCAATGGGTCTAGGAACGCGAAGCCTGCGTTCACCCCGAGGAACAACAGCAGGGCCTTGAGGATGACATTCCGGGCAAACCGAAAATCCGAGCGCGGATCGGACATACAGGCTGCCACCTACAGGCCAAAGAGTCTCTGGAACACGGTTTGCGAAAGGTCAGGACTGGGAAGCGCGAACCACACCCAGCCGAGCGTGACGTAGTGAAAGGTGAGCGCCACGCCGGCCAGGCGGGCTGCGCGCTTGAGGACCGGCGCGCGGTCGAGCGCGCTCAGGCGCGCCCGGGCGAATTCGGCCCAGCGGTTGTGCACGAACAGGCCAGCGGCGTGCCACGCCCCCCACGCCACGAAGTTCCACGTCACGCCATGCCACAGGCCGATGAGGAGCATTGTGCCAACCTGTCCGATCAGGATGATGAGCGCGGCGGGCAGCGGGCGGGGACGGCTCCGCAGCGCGCGCGTGAGCGGGTTGAAGAAGTAGGCGCGAAACCACTGGGCGAGCGTGATGTGCCAGCTGTTCCAGAACGTCGTGAGGTTGGGCTTGAGATAGGGCCGCTCAAAGTTCTCCGGCAGGCGAACGCCAAACAGCCGCCCCAGCCCGATGGCGATGTCGGTGTAACCGCTGAAATCCAGATAGAGACGCCAGGCGTAGGCGTACAACAGCATCCACGCCCAGAAGGCCGAGGTCGTCTGCGCGGCGTTGACGCGATTGAGAGCGATCAGGGCGAGCGTGTCGGCCAGGGCAAATTTTTTGAACAGGCCCACGACGATGCGTTTTCCGCCTTCCAGGGCTTCCGACGCGGAAAACGAGAAGGGCTGGCGCAAATCTTTGACAAATCGGTCGCTGCGGTCAATCGGGCCGGCCGTCAGCGCCGGGAAGAAGAGCGCATAGGTCACGAATTCGTGCAGCGACAGCGCCGGGAGGCGGCCGCTGGCCCGGTCGCGCAGGGCGTGCAGCAGGCGAAAGGCGAGGTACGAGAAGCCGAGCCAGCGCAGGTCGAGCGCGGAGGCCTGGTCGGCAGGCTGGCCGGTGAGCGCACGCAGTCCGGCGCTGGCGGCCTCGCCAAACAACTCGACCTTCATCATCAGGAATAACCCGACGACGAGCAGCGAGAACGAGGCTGCCAGGCGCGCGGGATTGGGGACGAACCGAGCCACGCCGGAGCCTATCGCCGCGGCCAGGCCCAGCGCCAGCAGCACGCTCAGGATGCCGGGCGGGCGCGAAGCGGTGAGGCAGCAGGCCCCGCCGAGATACCGCGTGAGCGCGATGGCGACGACGACGAGGGTGATGGTTGCCGCGGTCATCAGCGCCGGGCGGAGGTCGGCGGCCTCGGGGGCAGGAGGCCGGGTGACGACCCAGACCCCGATCGTCAGCGCGAGCGAAGCGGTGGGCAGCCAGAAATCCAGGTGGCGGATCGGGGTCGAGGGTTGCAGCCAGTAGAGGGCGAGGATGCTCAAGCCCAGCATGAGCCGCCCGCGCCAGCGCCCTCGGCCGAGGAGGGCAGCCAGGAGCGCCGCCGCCGCCAGGAGCAGGATGTGCGCCAGGGTCATCTAAAACCCTTGATAAATCCACTGGGGGGAGTCATCGGCGGTGAGGATGACGACCGCGATGGCGATGAGGCAGAGGCAGAGCGCCCACAGGTTTTCGCGCGTGAGAAGGTGTCGGAGCATGACAGGCTTTCCCGGTCAATTTGGCATATACTTTGCATCTCGTAAGATAGGTCCCATGATCGGGACCCCCCTTGACTTCAACAGGAGCGCCGCAATGCGAAGAGTGATCACCGCGCTGGCAGTGTTGACGATGATGTTCATCCCCCCGGCCTCAGCCTACGCCGATTTCACTTACGTGGTGCAGCCGGGCGACACGCTCGCCATCATCAGCGCCAAGTTCGACGTCCCGGCGCGGGCCATCATCAACGCCAACCATCTCAACAAAGCCCCAGACCGGATTTACGCCGGACAGACGCTCCTCATCCCGAGCGTAGCGAGCACGGCGAGCGCAGCGAGTGCAGCGCCAGCGGCGGGCGATTTCAACCCGCCTGAGACCCATAGCCCGGAAAGCTCAACCCAACCTCCAGTGAGTTACGCTGCCGGCGCCGGCGCGACTTACGTGGTGCAGCCGGGCGACACGCTCGCCATCATCAGCGCCAGGTTCGACGTCCCGGCGCGGGCCATCATCAACGCCAACCGCCTCAACAAAGCCCCAGACCGGATTTACGCCGGGCAGATGCTCGTCATCCCGAGCGTAGCGAGCGCGAACGCGACCACGCCGGCGTCAGTGCAACCTGCCGTCGGCGCGCCTCAATCGCAGACATTCGTGTCCTATCCGTATCTGTCCGGCGTCGGGGCGCGCACGCGGCAAATTTTCCTGTCGGGGCGCGCGCTGGGGAACCGGCCGGACATCTTCTCCAAAGTCGGCGACAGCATCACCGTCGCCCGTGAATTTCTGACGCCCATTGATCAAGGGCAGGCCGTGTTCCACCAGTATGATTACCTTGCGCCTGCCATCCGCCAGTACTCCGGCTCATTCGGACGCCACTCCCTGGCCGCCGCCGACGGCTGGAGCGCCTGGACGGTGCTCGACGTCCATTACGCCGACCAGACCAGGTGCCGCCCCGGCGAATCCCCCCTCCGCTGCGAGTATCGCCTCGCCCGCCCGGCCCTCGCCCTCATCATGCTCGGCACCAACGACGCCGCCTCCGGCAGCACCCCCGACGCCTTCCGCGCCAACCTGGGCGCCATCGTAAACACCTCCCTTCAGATGGGGGTGATCCCCGTGCTCAACACCCTCCCTGACCGCACCCTAGGCGATATCCCCGGCGAGCGCATCTGGGAATTCAACACCATCATCCGAGAGGTGGCGCAGACTTACAGCGTGCCGCTCTGGGATTACTGGGCTGCGCTGCAGGGGCTGCCGGAGCGGGGGATCGGGGACACGGTGCACCCGTCCACGCCGCCGAATGGCAACGCGGCCGACTTCAGCCCGGAGAACCTGAACTACGGCTACACCGTGCGCAATCTCGGCGCGCTCTTCGTCCTCGACGCTCTCTGGCGGCAGGTGATTAACCCATAAGCCATCTGACGAAACGAAAATGTAGGGCAAGTTGCTAACTTGCCCTACGCCCACTACGAATTTTTGTTCGTAGTGTAAACGCCTTTCATAATGACTACTGAGTCATGGCGTTACGCCAGATGGTGTAAAGGGCCTGCAGCGCCTCAAGGTTGTGGCGAGTCATCCCGGCCTGGAGATAAGGCTCGCGGAAAACGTAGGCCTTACCGCCCGGCTGATCGCTCAAGTGCGCGTGGGGGTCCCACGCATACTCGCCGATGCCCTGCGCGGGCAGCGCCTGCGCCGACTGATAGAAATCCCACAACGGCGCGTTCAAGTCGGCGGCTACTTTCCGGATCGTCTCGTTGACTCTCAGCGCCGAGGCGTAATAGGAGCTGCTCGGGTTCCAGGCAAACGTGGACAGGACCGGAACCGCGCCGTGATCCATGATGGTCTGCACGATGTGCCGCAGGTAAGGCTCGGAGGAAATCGCCCCCTGCACCCAGACGTCGTTCGCGCCAAGCATGACCAACACGACGCTCGGGCGTTGCAGGCGAAGCTCGCACGCCAGGGCGCTTTCGTCCGAGCGGCACAGCCGGGGATCGGAATAGAGCGGATCTATCAAGCCCCACGTCGTGAAGCCCTGCACTGCCGCGCCCATGCGCCGGAAGGAACCGGCAAAGTGGTTGACCGCGCTCTGCAGGTAGCCGTAATCGCCCAGGTCGTACACGCCTCCGTCAAAGTCCGACAGGAACCCGGTCGTCTCGCTGTTGGAGTCGCCGACGCGCGAGAAGGTGCGCGAGTTGCCCCCGAGGGATAGGCCGTGGCGATAGACGTTGCGCGCCTTGTCCAGCGCCGAGGCGGAGAAACCGAGCGGATTGGCCGGCCCATCGGCGGGCGCGGAGGCGGACGACGGCGCGGCGGGCGGCTGCCCCACGACCGGGACGCTTTCGAGATCCCCTTTCACCGTGCCCGCATAGACCCACACCCACGCCTCGCCTGGCGCTCCCGCGAAGTCAATCTGCACCCACGTGGCGTCGAGGTCGCGCGCCCGAATGGCGAAGGCCTGCCCCTTAAAAGCCGAGGCAAACGCGGTCGTGTCTCTGCTGGGGCCGTTGCGCACAAAAACGCCCGGAAGCGTGATGGTGATCGTGACTTTAGTCGGCGGCAGAAGCGTCCCGCCGGTTGACGGCGGCGGAGCAGAAGTGATCGCCCCCCCCGCGCTCGGCGCGCCCTGCGCTTCAGCGACCGCCGGGACGCTGCTCAGATCGCCCCTGATCGTGCCATATTCAGCAAGAACCCAGACCTCTCCGGGCCAGCCGCCCAGGTCAACGCGCACCCACGTCGAGTCTGTCGTCCGACCGGTGATGGTGAAGGTCTGACCTCTGAAGAGCGAGGCAAGCCGCGTGGTCTCCGCCAGGCCCGGCCCGCTCCGTCCAAAGACGCTCTGAACTTCGACGACAAACACGACCTCCTTCTCCGCCAGAGCCAAAGGCGCGAACGGAACAACCGCGAAAAACAAGATGACGGCGAGCGCCAGACGCCGGATTTGCACTCCAAACATACGCACCTCCTTTGGGGCCTAGCGGCTCCACTTGAAAACAGCCGCGTAATCGTGGATGTGCTGGCAGGCCGGATCACTGTCCAGGATTGTGACCGCGTGCATCACCCACGTCGTCGGGCTGGTGAACGCCAGAGTCATGTCGAGATTGCCCGCCACGAGATTGTTGCGCCCCTGGTAGACGTAGACGTTGAGGGCCGCCTGCCGAAACGCATACGTCCCAACTCCCTGATCCCTGAAAGTCAGCGCGTCGCCCTCCGGCGTGATCGCAATCAGGCCATAGGGGACAGCGATCGGATCTGAGCTGCACGTCCCGACCATGTTGTCGGGGGCGACGGGGACCTCCCAGACGGATTGGCCCGCCGGGACATACGATGCTGGCCCACTCTCGGCGGCGGTGGGCTGCGGCGGCGGATTAGTCGGGGACGGGAGCGCCGTCGGCCGCAGGGCCGGATCGGTCGGCTGTGGCGTGGGCGTAGCCGTAGCCGTGGGGGCAGACGTCGGCGTGGCCGTGAGTGTGTGCGTCGCGGCTGGCGCAGCCGTCTCGCCGGTCGGCAGCGGAGTTGAGCTGACCGGGGAAGGATCGCCAGCACACCCGGCGACAAAGAAAAGAACGACCAATACCCACACAGGTTCGCGCAAGCCGGCCTCCCATCATCTTCTGCAACGTCTACCGCCCGCCCGTGACGGCGTGCAGGGTCTCGCACGCCGGACAACCGCCGCCTGGCCGCATGATGGCATAGCCGCCCTGCGGGTCGTCGTCGTAAACGGTGAAATCCACGTTGAAGATGATGATCATCCGCACGACCTGGCTCCTCTGCGCCAGGCTGACGACTTCGGCCAGCCATTGGGCCTGCTCGGCGACGCTCGTGTCCCCCGCCCAGCCAAAGAGCCCAGGCAGCGGGCCGTAGCCCTCCGGCGAGAGATATCCCAGCTCGGTGAAGCACAACTTCCGCCGCCCGCCAAAGGCGTTGTAGTACGTGCTCACCATCCCCGGATAGTAGCGCGTGTAATAGGGGTCGCGCGGGTCGCCGCTCGCCTGCGTGGGGCTGATGATGCCCTCGTTGTAGTGCACGCCGATGCAGTCCGCGTAGTTCGCCGCGCCTGCCGCCGCCATGCCCCTGACGTAGCGGTCGTCGTTCCACACGCGGTCGAGGCCGAAAGCGCCTTCTGCGCCCGTGGGCGAGGGCGCCGAGGAGATCACGAGTGTGTTCGGGTTGTTCGCCTTGATCTGCGCATAGGCGCGGCGCAGCAAGTCGGTGTATTTCGCGGGATCAATCTCGCCGCGCGGCCAGCTCCGGTCGAGGTTCGTCTCGTTCCAGACCTCGATCGCGTCGGCCCCCAACGCGGCCACCTGGCCCGCGTAGGCTGCGTAGGAATCGTAGTTCGCTGCCCCCGCCACATCGTCCGGGCTGCCGACGAGGGCGATCAGAATCTTGAAGCCTTTAGCGTGCGCTTCCTCGATCATCCCCGCGTCGGGCTGGTCGCCCGGGCTCCAGTACATCTGGCGCTTGACCCACGTCATGCCGGCATAGCGCATCTGGTCGGGATAGGCGAAGCTGTCCACCTGTCCCCCCAATTCGAATGAGCCGGGCGCGCCGCTCACCGGCCCGGGGGCAGGAGCGACGGGCGGACCGGGCTGTGTGGCTGGAATCGGAGGCGGTGTGTTCGGCCGCAGATTGAAGCGGGCGGTGTAGTACGAGTTGAAGCCCCCGCGAATGGCGACGGCAGCGCTCACCGGCCCATCCCACTTGCCGGCGCTGGCGCCCGCGGCGGCGACGGTGACGGTATGCGGGCCGTTGGGCAGCGTGAAAGCCGCGCGGCCGCCGGCCGGGATGGCGCCCAGCGTCGCGCCGTCCGCGCTGACCAGGCAACTGACATCGTCAGTCGCAGCCTTCCGGTTGATCAGACAGGTGACGTTCAGCGTGCCGGTGAGCCAGACCTTGACCGGCCTCAGATACACCAACCCCGTGCGGCCGGCGTATACAATCGCCGTGTTCCTGGCGTCGTTATAGGCATACCGCCCATTCGCGGCGGGATCGGTGACGTTGCGCGCTTCGACCGTGTGAACCACACCCGAGCCAACGAACAGGCTTGCGGAACCGGCCTGCCCGGCGACGGGCGCGCCATCCACATAGAGGTCGGCCAGCACACCGGCAGGCAGCACGTTGATTTGCAGCTGGCCCTTACGGCTGAACGTGACGGTCAGATAGCCCGTCCGGGCGGCGGCGACGGTCACATTATCGTCGCGCGTCGTGGTGTTCCAGTTGCCCGCCGCCTCGCCCACCAGGTCGGTATGCACCACATGGCCACCGGAGGCGAGAAAATACGCCGCGCTCGCGCCCGGCGCCACGTCGGACTGGCTCACGCCGTCAATCGTCGGGCGGCAGGCCAGCGCCTCGCCGACCGACCAGTTGGCCGGGTTGCAGATATACGTGAGCGTCCCCTTCAAATAGTTCTTCTGCGGATAGAACGCGACGAGCCAGGTCCAGCCGGCCCTGGTCTGCTGTGTTACGCGCTGGTCGGGGTAATTGAATAAATCGTTGAAACCCGGCGTGGTCGGATCCTGAATGTTGCGCGCCTCGATCAGGTGCGGGGCGTCCGGCGCGCCCGTCAGCCGGGCGCTGGCGACGCCGGAGGCGACCAAAACGCCGTCGAGATAAAAATCGCCCAGCAGGGTTGCAGGCTTGAGGCCCACGTCAAAACAGGCCGTGGCCGGATCGCACGGGGCAGAGTCGGCCGCTCGTGCGAGGCCAATCAGCCAGGGGCCAGCCAGCACGGTGAGGACAGCCAAAATCAGACGGCGCTTCCAAGATGATTTCATAAACCTCTCCTGCCAGGTCGCTGAGCGACATCATAATTCATGCCGCGCGCCTGTCAACCGCCGCCAAACCTTATCGGGTTTTCCCAAAGTCGCGGCAACATAAAGCGAAGCCCACCTGCGTGGACCGGGGTTTGAGCCACGAAGCGCATTCGCTCAAACCTTGCTGCTGACTGCGAAGCCTACTACAATGCGCCTCGTGCGTGAACGCAAGTTTCTAATGCGTGTGCTCATCGCGGAGATCGCCGGTTGTATTCTGTTGTCAGCCGTGTTCATGTATCTTCTTCTGGA
>DATDRS010000347.1:0-22790 GCA_035291605.1 Anaerolineales bacterium
GGCCGCGCTGGAGTCCACCGTCCCGCGGATCAGGCGGTAGGCCAGCAGGGCCTCGCGCGCCTCGGCGTCGGTCAGAGGGTGAGCGTTGAGCTGGTACAGCCGCAAGGCCAGCGCCAGCGCGAAAAAGGCGAGATAGAGGGAGCGTTCAACTGTTAACAAGGAGCGTTGACTAGTCATGTGCCTTATTCAGGACGGCTATCCAGTCGCCGGTAAACCGTCACATCCCCGTTTTGGAATACCACCCGCATGTGACGATCAAACTTAGCCTGTTCGAGTCTTTTGCCGGTCTGGAGGTCCTGATACTTGGATTGCTCCAGCGAACTGACGACGACGTACTCGATGTCGTAAGCGTCGAGAATAGCCTGCGCGGCGGCCCAATCGCGCGTCTGATACAGGTCTCGGATCTTGCCCTCGCGCTCGGCGGCCTTTTCGAAATATTGGCCGCGCCACTGGCCCTCGTGCCCCGGCCAGCCCATCACCGTCGGCAAACCGGTCGCCATCGCCATGCGCGAGAAGCGCCCCTCGATCCAGTATTGTCCGCCAATGCCCTCGGCGATCACCGGCGCGCCGGGCGCGTTCTGCTGGAGCCATTGGATCGCCGCCCAGTCGGAGGGGTAATCGCGCTCGAAGTACGCCATGCCGTTCAGCGTCGGCGGGTTGCCGAAGTGGTCGGTCTTGCTGTACAGCCCGGCCAGGGTATAGACCAGCCCGCCGAGGATGGCGAGGCCCATCACTGCACCGGCGATCCATTGCAGGAGCCGCCCGGCGTACTGGAAGAGGTACCACAGCCCGAACGCCGAGGCGAGTCCCCACAGCACCCAGACCTGGAAGTAAAACTTGAAGAGCGTGTTCATACGCGTGCCGAAGTTGTCGCGCAGGTAGACGTATTCCGGGCCGAGCAGGAGCAGCGCGCCGGTCAGCGTCATGACCAGCGACATGAGCAGGGCGGGCGAGCGCAGTTGCGGCAGGCTCTCTCCCGCATCTCCTTCCCCCGCTTGCGCGCCACTGCGCTTCGCTTCAGGGGCTAGAGTCCCTCTGGGAGAGGGGGGTTCTCCCGCCAAAGAAGAGGTCGCGCAGCGCAACACGCCGACGACAAGCCCGGCGATCAGGCCGACCAACGCCGCCGGGAAGAGCGTGGCGAGGCTGTCCACCAGCCGGCGCTGGACCAGCAGGCCCACCGCCTGATCGCGCGTCAACGGGGCCAGGGCCTGATCCACAAAGTCGAGCAGTTCAGCGTTCAGCGCGCCGCCGAGGGCGAGGGCCGCCGCCGTCAGGATCAGCAGGACGACGATCCCCCCGCCCGCCCACCACGCCGCCGGGCGATTGATCACCGCGCGGTGTCTGAAAACCAACCACCCTACCAACAGCGCCACGCCGATCAGCGTCGGGCCGAACATGACGAAAGTCTGCTGGAAGCGCGTGGGGTAAATGAGGTTGGGCAAGAGGCCGCTGGCCTGCGATTGAAAGACAAGGAAGAAAGGCAGATAGAGGCCCACGCTCAGGACGCCCAGGATGAGGGCCACCGATCCCAGGTAACGCCAGCGGTTCACGAGGCCGTTCCACCCCCACTGCAGCCCCGACCCGACGGCGAACGCCGCCACCGTCAGGAACCAATACATCGGGAAGTCCCACGTATTGAGGAAGGAGAGGCCGCCGAGGATGATGGCCGAGAGCAGCAGGCGATCGGGAGCAATCAGTAATAAGTGATCAGGAATCAGTGCGCCTGCGTCGCCCGACACACGCCGCCCGTTACCTGCCACGAGCAACCATTCGAGCGCGACAGCCACCGCCAGCACCACAAACGGCAGGGCCAGCACATGCGGGTGCATGTCGCCGAGGATGAACGAGAAGGCGGGCATCTCGTCAATCGCCTCGGTCTCCACGCCGCTCAGGTTGCAGTCGTGCACCACCCGCGCGCCGCTGAACCACCACCAGAAACGCGGGTCCCAGTTGAACTTTTCGGGCGGGGGCGGCGGGGGCGCATTCACGCCCTTGATGTCCAGCCACGTCCATAGATTCACCATCCCCGCGCGGACGCCCGGCACCCCCTCAGAAGTGCTCATTGAACACCGGACGCCGCCCGCTCCAGCAGCCTCTCCGCCAAAGTCGTACCACACGGCCGGGATTTTGAGATCGGGGAACATTCCATTCGTATGCGCCATGGCGAGGACCCCATAGAAGTTCCCGGCTACGAGCACCATCAGCGGGCCGAGGAGCGCGGGCCAGAAGGCGGAAAGGAGGAAGGATGAAGGACGAGGGATGAATTTTTCAGCCTTCGCCCGCGCGGAGCGGCCCGCCGCCTTAGCCAGGGCAATGAGATTCAATACCACCCCCAGCGCGCCGACGGCGGTGAAGGCAAAGAGCATCGCCAGCCCCAGATTGAAGGCATAGGCCGAGGGGACGCCCGTGAGGCGCGCCAGCGAGGCCACCATCACGTAGCCGAAGTAGTAGTAGCTGATGGCGTGGCCGGAGAGCCAGGCGTCGTGCGGCGGAAAACCGGGGCTGCGGAGGATGGAGTTGATGAACATGAACTCCATCGGCTTCTCGGTCGCCACGATCTCCGGGGTATACGCCCGCGCCAGCGCCATCCCGCCGAAAGCGGCCAGGAAGAAAATCTCGACAGCGAGCGCATAAGCCCCGCGCTCCCGCAGCCAGTCGCGCAGCTCGACGAGGCCTTCGCGCTTCAGCCAGGCCAGCCCGAGGCCTCCGACGGCGACGGCCGCGGCAATCTGCCCGCCGACGTCGTTGCGCAAAAAGCCCAGCGAGCCGAGCAGCCAGAACACATAGCAGATGACGAGCACCCCCAGCGGCCTGGCAAAGGCATACCCCCGCTCCGGCAGATGCTTGAAGAATCTAAACGCCAACGGCAGGGCGAGGAAGCCAAAGGCGGTGAGCGCGATGTACCACCTGAGGAAGAAGATAAAGTCGAGAGGCATGAAGGAGTGTCGTGAGGCGTGATCGGCGATCTGAGGGTTCTGACGCCTCACGCCTCACGGATCACGTTCGCTATTCGAGGCGGATTATCTTTATCATCTTCCCTGCCCGCTGGTGAACGGCGGTGATCGTCACGCTGCTCCCCTGCGGCGCGCGGACGACCCACTCGACTTTCGCGCGGTCGGTGGTCGGGTCGGCTTCCCAGAAGGTGGTGTTCTTGAGCGCGCGGCCTTCCAGTTGT
Organism: Anaerolineales bacterium; assembly: GCA_035291605.1. GTDB lineage: Bacteria > Chloroflexota > Anaerolineae > Anaerolineales > UBA6663 > DATDRS01. The sequence continues at coordinate 3,176 of DATDRS010000347.1, forward strand.
CCAAGTTCAGTCTTGCGCTGGCCGCCGACGAGCGCCGCGCCGTCGGGGAGCGCGATCTCGACTTCCAGCGGGCGCACCAGTTGCTTTTCTCTGGCGCGGGTCGTGATCGAGGTCGAGAGCCAGCCGGTGTTCTGGATCACGGCGCGGAGGTGGTAGGCTCCCTCGCCCAATGGCGTGACGGTCATCTCCTTAAATTCCAGCTGCGGTGAAATGAGCGCGTGGAAGATGATGAAGTCCGCGTGCGGCGCGATCTCTTTTTCCAGCAGCTGCGGGGGCGGGTTGCGCCAGCAGTACTCGTCGTTCCAGCCGCCGAGCTCCACCTCGCCCAACTGGGGATGGTTGAAGGGATACCAGGTGACAAAGCCTTTGCCTTCCAGTTTCTCGTCGTTCCATTTCATCATCTTCAAGTCGTCTTCCACCGGATGGTCGCGATACCACTCGATGTATTGCGAGCCGGCGCCGTTCGGCTTTTTTGAGAGGTCAATCCCTGCTTCGCGCTGGGGGCTCCACAGCTCGCACGTCCACGCATAGACCCCGAGGTGGTCATACATCCAATCGTCGAACGCCCCTTTGATCGTCTCTTTGGGGTGATACTTGAAATCGTGAAAAACCGAGACGGCCGGGTAGCCCGTGAGGCGCATGGCGTGCTTGCCGATCTCCTGAAACGTCCACAAGTCGTTGGTCGCGAAATGCTCGTCGGGATGCGTGCCGTAGGGGCGCAGATACACGCCGCTATAGGTGTGGAAGGTGATGCCCCCGGTAATGTTGGGATGCTCCACGATGAACTGTACGACCGAGCGGACTTCCGGCTCGCTCGTGGGATACGGCCCCGCGCCCTTTTGCTCGCTCTCGAATGCCCACTCCAGTGGAAAGTTGCGGTTGAGATCCAGCCCTTCCAGGCGCGGGGCAATTTTGACGATCACGCCGTCATAATTGCGGATCATCCCTTCGGGCAGGAGGCGATAGTACGGCCCGCCGTCATTCGAGTCATCCGGCGAGCGTGGGATCATGATGCGCGAGTCGTCCGGGTGCGCCTTCCACGGGCCGTTCGGGTCTTTAATCCGCATCGCGAGGATGCGTCCATCGCCGTCCACGTCGGACTCGTCCAGCCCATCCTGCGGCTCCGGGCGCGGGTACGGGCGGACGCTGGAGCGCACACTGCGATGCCGTTCCGGGTCGAGGAACAACTCAGCGCCGTCCGGGTTCATGCGCGGCGCGACGTACAGCGTCCGGGTATCCAGCAGGCGCGTGATCTGCGCATCCTGCCCGTAGCCGTTCAGGATTTTGTGGATCGCGTAGAGCGCGCACGACGCCGGGGAGACTTCTGTCGCATGAATGTTCGCGTCCACCCAGAAGGCGGGCTTGTCGGCGTCCGGGCCGGTCGCGGTGTTGGTCAGCGTCACACACCAGATGTCGCGGCCCTCGTAACTCTTGCCGATGGAGCTGAGTTTGCACAACGCCGGGAATTGCGCGGCGAAGTCCTGGAGAATGGCGGTGAGATCGGCGTAGCGGTAGTAAGTGTTGAAGGTAAGGGTGGGCATGGGTGTCTCTTGTGCCGCGAATTCGCAGATAAAAATCAGGGTACGGCGTAAATCGTCGCCCCCGGATTCTGGTACGCCACGTTGAGCTCTCCGCGCGCCGCCAGCGCGTTGAATTTGGCGAGGCCCTCAGGCGGGTAGTATGCCCGCTCCATCGGCCCGACGACGACGTAGCGCACCTCATACTTCTGCAGGAAACTGCGAGCCTCGTCCAGGTCGGGCGTCTCGTAAAACGCGCTCGTCTCGATGCCGCGCAGGTTGATGAAATCGGTGGGGAGCGCGGCGCGCTGCTGGCGCTGATGCCAGTCCCAGCCCACCACGTCGGGCAGGCCGGTGTTCCACGCATAGCGGCTCGACATGCGGTACAGGTCAAACGTCTGCGCCTCGACAATCACGGGCGAGCCTGCCACGTTGTCTTGCATCCAGCGGACGGCCTCGTAATCGTACTTGAGCGGGAGGAAGTAGCTCTTGTCGCAGTACCCGCTCCACGTCAGGTAGGCCAGGCCGTCGAGCGTGAGCGGCTGCTCCTCAATGGCCAGGCTCCGGTTGCCTGGATAGGGGATCGGCATCCCGGGGATGATCTTGCAGTCCACGGCAGGGTCGGCGCTCTCGACGGCCGTGCGCGGCGGGAAGCGGTCCCGGATTTTCGCGTTCGCCGCCGACAGGGTGTAGAGCGCGGCCCCGGCCGTCAACGTCGCGAGGGCAACCGTCCAGCCAGTCTGCCAGGAGGGTTTCCACGCCGGGAGGGAGGCCCAGACCCAGGCGAGGGCGGCGCCGGCGGCCACGCTGAATAGCGTCCACACCTGCAGGTAGAACTTGAAGATCGTGTTCTGACGCCCGATGTCGCCCTTGAGCACGACGACTTCGACGAACAGCGTGATCGCCAGACCGGTGCCCAGCAGGAAAAGCGCCACGCGCTTCTCAAGCGGCATCGTCTGCGGCGAACGCAGAAGGAGCAATCCGGCCCAGGTCATCAGCGGCACCGAGAGGATAGCCGTTTCCGCGCCCAGATACAGGAACACGCCGACGACCAGGGCGAAGACAAACAGCGCGAGGGCCAGCGTGGGGAGCCAGTCCGGCGCATCGGCCAGGACAGAGGCCGGGGTCTCGGCCAGCCAGCGCCGCGTCTCCCAGACCAGAAATGTCGCCAGCACGAACAGGAACAGGCCGTGGGCGTAGAGGTAAGCGTTGAGCGGGGTCTTCGGGCCTTCCCAGAGTTCAAATTCGGTGTATCCGCTGGCGAACCACTGGTCGTAGGGAAGGTAGAGCAGCTTCGCCAGGCCAACCAGGAGCGCGAACCGCACTCCGGCGTCGAAGAGCATGGCGCGCGTGAACCGGAAATCGTCTTTGGCCCAGTGCGCTGCCAGGACAGCCGCGGCGGCTAACGCCAGATACACCGGGTAGTCCCACGTGTTGGTCGGGCGCGTGACGCCAAAGGCCAATCCGCCCACCACCCACAGGGCCAGGGACTCCACGCGCCGGCGCTGGCGCCGGACGCTGAGGAAATAGGCCACTGCCCAAGTGAGCGCCAGCGCCGTGAACGGTAGATCGATCATGTGGGCGTGCAGGTCTGCGTAGAGGAAAGTGAAGAAGGGGAACTCGTTGATTTCGTTCCCGTGCCTTTCCTCTCCGCCTTCCCGCTTGGCCTGCTCAACTTCCTCGGAAGCGATGATGCGCGTGGCGTCCCAATACCATGACCCCAGGCCCACCGGGATGTCGGTTTCCCCGATCATCACGCGCCACGCGCCGTTAAGCGTCGCAGCGAAGTCGTTGTCGCCGAACAGTGATTCCGCCAACGCCGTATGGTCGGCGGCGCGCTGAAAACCCTTCATGAGGAACTTCACCTGCCCCAGATTGCCGAGGACGACGATGAGGAGCGCGGCGGCGAGGCCGGCGAGGTAGGGGTTAGGTGCGTGAAGCGTGGGGACGCGCTCCGCTTCGACTGCTGATCGTGGATCGTCAACTTCCGCTCCTGAACTTCCGGCTTCCAAATTCTGACTGCTGACGACTGATTTCTGGCTACTGTCTACTGACCTCTGACGACTGACCAGGTTGTACGCCGCGCAGAACGCATTGATGCCCAGCATGGCGAACAGCGACGGCAGGATCAGGTTATAGCCAAAAGCCGGGACGATGCCGAGCAGTTTGAGCGGGACGCCGGCGATGACGTAACCGTAATAATAGTAATTGATATAGCCGCCCGCCAGCCACGGATCATAGGGCGGGAAGTAGACGCTTTTCAGGACGGCGTTGAAATAGGAGAAGTCCATCGGCTTCTCGCCGCCGTAGGAGGGATGCCACAAATCGGGATTGCCCAGGCGGATGAGCAGGTCAAACAGGAAGAGCGCGAGGAAGATGCCTTCCACGCTGAGGACATAGTTGCGGCGCGTGCGGAGGTACTCGCTGAACTCGTCACGGCGCTGCCAAACGATGAAGGTCGAGACAGCCACAAGCACGGCTATCCCCAGGATGATCGTCCCCCGGGTGTAGGGGAGGACCTTGAAACTGGCAAGGAACCAGGCGAACCAGGCGACGATCAGCAGGGCCACGGTCTTCGCGAGGGCATAACCGCGATCCGCCAGGCCACCGAAGGCCGCAAACGTGAGCGGGAAAGCCGCCCAGCCCATCACCAGCAGCGTCGCCCACCACGCGATCACCCCGAGTGGTTGGTACTTGTTTAGCCAACCCTCGGCGTTGAACATCTCACGCCACGTGCCGCCCGCGCGCATCGCCTCGAGGCGATCTGGGGGGAGCATGAGCCGCGTCCGGGTTTTCGTCGCGTCGCGCGGCCCCTGATTGACGACCGTGCTCAGGTCAAACGCGTAGAGGATGGCCTGCGCCTTGACGAAGTCGAAGTCCGGGCGCTTGCGGAAGATCCACACGGGCGCGTGGTCGTACACACTGAAGGCCTCCTCAGCGGAGAGGAAGTTGTCGTTGAAGAGATCGTCGGGATTGGGAACCTGCGGCGCGCGCCCCCACGCGGCTGAGGCGACGAGGTCAGACACTTGCAGCGGGCCGATGACGATGGGCGACTGGAACTGCGCGGCCAGCTCAAATCCCAAACGGCCGTCGAACAACGCGCGGTAGAACTCCATTGTCATGGGGTACGTGTTCGGCAGGCGGGTGGAGGCCCACAACCGGCGCTGGCTGGGGAGGATGATGTAATCCACCGTCGCGAGGTTGCGCACGAGCATCTGGCGCTTGTCCTCGTTGTCGAACCAGTGCATCTCCATCGTCAGGCCGTTGTACAACCCGCCAAACGGGTCGCGCCCTTCCAGGCGCAGCGGCAGGCCCTCGTCCCAGTTTTCATTCGAAACGGTCGCGCCGGCAAGACTCAGCGGCCCCTGCGGCGCGCTGACGAATAAATAATAGGTCTGATCCTCTTGAACCGCTGTGGGGCCGAAGGGAACAGAGACGGCATCGCCGCGCGGATCGTCGCTCTGCGGCTCGATGCGCGCGTCCGTTTCTGCGAGCACTTGCCGGCCATCGGGGTCGGCGGCGAGGACGGCGTGGAGTAAGCCCGGAGTCGTCGAGCCATTGGCATGGATGGCGTGGCCGAGGGTCAATCCAGTCAGGTTTCCCGTGATCCGAGAGTTGAACTGAAGCCGGTAGGGCTCTTCGGCGATGGGCAGCCCGTTCGGCAAAGCGAGCGGCTCGGTGTACGCGCCGTCTGCCGTTTCAAAGTGCAAATTGAACGGGCCGGGGACGTTCTGATAAACCCAACGCGAGGCCTGGATGCGGGTGTTATCGTTGCGATAGATGCTGGTGAACCCCCAGGCCCAGGCGAGGGCGCCGAGGAGAACGAAAGCGCCGAGGGCGAGGGAAAGCCAGGAACTCAAGGAACTGAAGAAACTCAGGGAACCCTTGTCGGGCGCAGCCCCCCTCAATTCCCCTGAGTTCCCTTGATGTCCTTTTGCTCGTTGTCCAGCATTCCACAGTTCAACAATTACCCACGCCGCAAACAACGCCATGAATGGATAAATCGGCAGGAAGTAGCGGACCGATTTGACCCAGCGTGTGCCCATATAAAGGAAATAGCCGCCTGCCCATACCAGCGGCAGGAGATGCGCGCGCCACGAGGTCTGATCTCTCGCCGTGCGCCACAGCGCCCACAGGAACCCGGCCCACGCCGCGAGGCCGAGCGGCAGCCCCATGCCCCACAGCACCATGTTGACGAACGGGAAGATGAGCGCCGGCCGGTTGGTCCACTGCTCGCCGGGCGGGCCGCCGCCGACGCCGCTCGATTCGGCCAGCGCGACTTTCATGCTCTCCACCCAATCCGGATTGGGATTCAGGGTGAAGAGGCCCGTGTCGCCCTGCTCGGCGCGGAAGGTCATGGGTTGGGTGAGGCGGAAGGTGAGCACGGCGACCGCCCCCGCGAGGGCGAGGCGCATCCCGGCATCCACCAGGGTCTGCGCGAGATCGTCTTTCTGCAGGCGCTCCGCGTAGGCGATGAGCGCGGCGACGAAAATCATGCCGAAGAGCGGGAGGAGGTTGATGCGCGAGGCGAGCGCCATCCCGAAGAAAAGGCCGAAGAGGGCGTACCAGAGTTCGCTCTTCTCTCCCACTCCCCTGCTCGCCGGCTCCCCGGCCAGGGCGGGCGCACTGGGGAGCGTAGGCGCTGAGACGATTTGCGCCACACGCACGGCGCAGTACATCGCCAATATGACGAAGGTGCCGGCGAAGGCGTCGGCGGTCATGAAGTGCGATTGCTGAATCTGCATGACCGCGAGGGCGCTCAACGCCGCGGCGATCAGGCCCACGCGCTGGTTATACAGGCGGCGACCAATGAGGAAGATGAGCAGCAACGAAACGGTGTCGAACAGCGCCGAGAGCTGACGGCCGAGGAGGCGGAGTCTGCCGTAGTCGGTTCGGTCCGTTTGCTCGGCGGCCCAGCGGATGAGGAGGATGGGCCACTGTCCCCAGCGCATACGGTTGTCGGGGCCGGGTTCGGTAGGGTTGCCGTTGACGTCGTATTTCTGGTATGGGCTGATCGGCGAGAGGCGCGTGTTGAAATAGTCGCCAAATGACTTGGGGATGGAGAGGCGCGTGATGGTCGAGGTCAGCCCGTACTCGTCCGGGTGCAAATCCGCGTCTTGATTCCAGTTGACCCAGTTGAAACGGAAGTACACGCCGAGGGCGATGAGCGCAATCAGCAACAGGTCGAGGGCCAGCGAGAGATTGGTCTGGAGGAAAGAAGACCAGGCGGCGGGTTCCGCCGCCGGCGGCGGTTCTTGAGCCAGGTCGGTGGCTGTGCGGGGCGTGGGTGAGGGTTGGAAGCCGTTATCCCCGGCCGGCTGCGCTTCACGCACAAGCTCCGTGATCGCCTCAGGTCTTGAGGCCGGTTGTGAGCCGTCACCCCCGGCGGGAAGCGTTTCTTCCGGTCGGGGCGGAGTCGAATCAGGAGTCGGGTCCAGGTCGGTCATGTCGCTTCTGGATGTTTAAGGCAGTCTGCTTTCGCTCAAGTTGAGCGCGCTTGGGACGAGATACAGTAAAAAGTCATGGTCGGGAATGGCTGAATGATAAACTGAAAGTATACCATCTGGGTAGAGGCGCTGAAGCTCGTCCAAAGTCCCCGGGTAGCCATCGGGCCGCGCCCCGATGTCGGCCGGGTTGACGACGAAGAGCTTCGGGCGCGGCACGTCTTTGGGCAGGGCCAGTTCATCCGGCCAGAGCGCGGCATCCCAGCCGAAGCGGCCGGCGTACATGCCCACGGCGCGCGTATCCACCCAGTGAGGATAGGGGACGACGAAGGCGGTGTCGTACGAGCCGATGGAGCTGGCGAAGCCGCGAATGACGCGGCCGATCTCCGAGGCGTTCTCGGCGGTGAGGGCGTACTGCCCCGCATAGCGGACGAAGTAAAGGTTGTAGTTGACCCACGCCGCGCCGCCTGCCAGCCCGATCAGCGCCAGCGCGCCCAGCCCGGCGCCGACCCAGGCCGGCAGCGCGGCCCGCAACCGTCTGAGCAACAGCCAGGGCGGATAAGCCGCCAGCAGGAAGACGACCGGAATCGCTCCCCCGGTGCGGACGATGGAAGGGTTCTCCTCCGGGAAGGCGAAATTCAGGGTCGAGGGCAGAAGGAGAACCGGGATGGCGATGAGCAGCAGACCGGCGATCCAATCCTGCCGCAGGAGTAGACGACAGAGGGCATAGACAACGCCCAGGATGAACAGCGCGCCGGAGATGAAGTCGAGCACGGGAACGCCGGGAACGGTATTGACCCAGACCAGATCGCCCTGCCAGTTGAACATGCGAAAGGCCTCGAGTTGGTTAGCAAGGAAGATGGAAATCGGTGAACCGACGATGGGATTCTCGGCGTCGCTAAGGCGCGAGACGGTGCGATACCAGAACATGGACGGCTCGTCATTAGCGTACCGGAACAGGGGGAGAAAGACGGAAAAGGCCGTCACACATAACAACAGGGTATACGCCAGCAGAGTCAGGTGCGCGCCCCTCGCCTGCGGCCACAGCGCAACCCAGGCGACAGCCACCGTGACCAGAAACGGGACGATGCGGAAGGTGCTGTAGCCGTACAGCCCCGCGCCGAGGCACAGCCCGGCCAGCAGAAAGTCGTTGCGCCCGCCGCGCCGCAGCCCCCGGATGAGGAAATACAGCGTGGGTGCAGCGAAGGCTGGTGAGAGCGGGAAGCGCAGGCCCACGCGGCTGATGACCGTCAGCCAGAAACTCACGCCGGCCAGCAGCGCGGCCAACAGCCCAAAGCCTTCGCCTTCGATCTCGCGGCCAAGCAAATAAATGAAAGGCAGCGTCAGAAACCCGGCGGTAGCGGTGACGATCTTAAGCGAGAGGTACGTGAGGCCGGTCCGAAAGAGTTTGATGACCAGCGCGGTGGTGTAGAACTGCAGCGGTTCGCGCCCAGTGTTGCGGATGAAAAAGACGGGATGCGTCCCTTGCAGGAGGTCGTTGACATCCAAGAGCTTTTCGACGTGATCGGAAGTCATCTCCGGCGGGATGGCGGCCAGGCGGTCGTAAAGGAAGAACGCGCCGACCGCGAGGACGGCGAGGAGCGCCAGGTGCCGGCGGGTGATGGTCAGGTGGAAAGTGATTGACTCGGCCCGCCACAGATTTTTGAACCGCTCCCACAGGGGGATCAGGTCAGGCGCTCCCTCCCAGGCGGCCGCGAGCCACGCAGCCACGCTGACTCCCCACATCGCGACCCCATCCGCGCGGAACTCATTGCCCCCCGAGGCCCAGTAGGCATAAGCTCCGGCCGCAAGTGCGATCCCTGCGAGCCAGAGGCGCAGGCCAATCGGCTTGTCCTTGAGTTGCGTCTCCACGCGCATGGAGTCCAGCAATCTATCGCGCCAGACCAGGCCGGCGAAAGCGATCACCGCGCAGGCGTAGAAAAACAGGCCCCATAGGTAGTTATCACGGCGATAAGTGAGGATGCTCTGCCCGATCATCGCCAAAGTCACCGCCAACGGCAGAGGCAACGCCGCCCGCCAGGCGGAAAGAGAAGCAGCCGGACCTGAGTCCGGGGCGCTTTCAGCCGTTCCACTTGGCCAGGGTACAGCGCCGGCCTCATCCACGCGCACCAACCACCCCAATGCCAGAAAGACGAGCGACAGAGCCAACAAGAAGTACCCTGCGAAGTTCCTCTCACTCAGCAGGAAAAGGCCCCATACCACGGCGAGCGAAGCCAGCCCAAACCGGATACGCCGCCGCGCCCGCGGTTCGGAGAACTTTGCTTTCAGCCAGTCGAGGAGTGAGAGGTTTTCCATCATTCAGCTTCACCCCCGTGAGAGAGTGCGATCTCAATCGGAGGAGAATATTTTGATCAGGCTCTCCGGGCGATGAAAAAGAGATATGCGCCCTTGTCCGGGAGCGGCTCTTCGTAGTAGGGCCGCACCAGCCGCTCGGTGAGGGCGAGGTTCGCCCGGCTGCGCGCCAGCACCCAGCGCCCGGTGAGCGCGTGCGCCACAGCCGCCGGGAGGCCGAAGTAGTGCCCCCACTCCAGCGCGCGCAGCGCGCCTGGTGAGAAATAATACCAGTGCTTTTCCAGGCGAAATCCGGCCGCCTCCAGCCGTTTGCGCCAGGCATCCGGCCCGTCACAGTGATAATGACGTGAGATGCGGTTGAAAAACGATTCATAAGCCGCCGCCGGGCCGCCCAAGCCCACCCGCCGCAGGCCGCCGGAGATGGAGAGGAACTTCAAGAAGTAATCGCTCGGGCAGCAGAACACAAACGGCGCGCCGGGTTGAAGGACGCGCGCCACCTCGGCCAGCACCGGCTCCAGCGCGGGGATATGCTCGAGCACCGAATTGCTGACCGCGCTCGCGAAATGGTCGGCTTTAAAAGGCAGCGCCCCGCCATCGGCCTGCGCCAGCAGTTTGTAAGCCGAGCGGCGCAGGCGGTTGGCTTCGCGCAGCGGCGGCGTCCACGCATCCACGCCTGCGTCGAGGGGGCAGTCAAACGCCACCGAGGCAAAATGCGCGTCGCCGCAGCCCAAATCCAGCACGGGTTCGGGCAGCGGGATATCCTGATAGAAGCGGGCCTCGACGGCGCGCAGCAGCCCGCGAAAGGCAGGCAGGTCTTTGAGATTGCGCCAGAGGAGTTCGTCGGAATTGGCAGTGGTCATCTATTGGCTGCTTTGACCTTGCACAGTTGGACTGGCCTTCCCGGCCATCATCCAATGCTGTTGCCCGGTAACTGCATGGGCCAGCACACCCCCTAAAAAGAACCAACTCCCTGATACCAAGAACATCAGAAGAAAAAGCACGGCGAAGCTAAACAACTCGGTAGCCGAGAGTCTTAACACAAGTTGTCTAGCGTATTCTACTTTGCCCTGAAGACTACGGGTATTCTTGACGCTTTCAACAGCGTCTCAAACAGCGCCTCGTACCGCGCCGCCGCCGCCATTGGACTGAACCGTTCCGCAATGGGGGCGCGGGGACGAACGTACTTCTCGCGATGCGCCAGCACTTCGCAAATCGCCTCGGCCAACGCCCTCGCGTCGCGCGGCGGGACGGTGAGGCCCATGCCCGTCATCTGCGTGGGCATGCGCACGCCCGGCAGCGCGCTCGCCACCGAAGGCGTCCCGCACAACGCCGCCTCGATCTGCACCAGCCCAAACGTCTCCGTGTTGTTGATGCTCGGCAGGACGTGCACATCGCAGCACCGGAAGAAGACCGCCATCTCCGCCGGGTTGAGCGTGCCGATGTGCCGATAGCGTTCGCGGTGCTGTTCCAGCAACGGCGCGAGTTTGCGGAAGTATTCGGCTTCCCCAATCACCTCGCGCGGCCCCGCATGCAAAATGCGCGCCCCCGGATAACGCTCCAGGATGGGCGGCATGGCCTCCAGCAAGTATTCCACGCCCTTCTCCGCCGCGATCCGCACCGCCAATCCGATCACCGGGCCGACGCCCTCGAGGTGATACCTTGCCCGAAAGGCCTCCTCGTCTTCACGCGCGGGTTCGGGCATCTCAACCGGCGGCGGGATCACATGCACTTTCGGCAGATATTGCGAGAGGAAGGGCGAATGCTGGGCGAAGTCGTCGGTATAAGCCGAGAGCGCATCGGCCAGGCGGGCGGCAGCGTGGTTGCCGAGGTCGGAGACGCGGTTGGCAAGCCAGTTGAGCGGCGTGAAGGGCAGGATCAGATCTGAGTGATACGTCACCACCACCGGGCGGCGGAAGAGCCGTCCGCGCAGAGCAATGCCGGTCGCATCAAGCTGCGGCAAATGCAAGCTGACGACGTCATGCTTCAAAACCTGCTGCGTCGCGTGCCAGCCAATCGTAGGCATGATCACGCCCTTGCTCACCCGCAGAAGCACCGGGACGCGCACGACTTCGACGCCGTGCAGGTTTTCGCGCCGCGGCAAAGCGCGGTCGTACTGCGCGGTCAGCACGGTGACCTGATGGCCGCGCTCGGCCAGTGCGCGCGCCAGGCGCTCGACGTAGATGGTCAGACCCGAAACGTGCGGGCGATAGTAAGTCAGCGCGACGAGAACTTTCATTTAGGGGAGTTGCTCGCCGCTCTCGACCGGACGAGGTGCGGGGGCGGAGCCGGCCTCGCGCCCTGGGGCGCTCACCAGCGCCTGCGCGGCCTGCGCCAGGTGTGCCAGGGTCTCGCCCTCGCGCGCCAGCGCCAGCGAGCCGAGCGCACAGGTCACGCCGAAATGCAGCGCATGGTAGGTCAATGCATAGGTAAAGGCCACGCTGCCCTCGACGCCAAAAGCCGAGAGCGCCGCCACGATCGAGGCTTCGAACACGCCCATCGCCGCCGGGGCCGAGGGCAGGGCCACGCCGAGGCCGGAGATGATGAGGACGAAGAAACCCATCGCAAGCGTCGGCGCGGGCAGAAAGGCGAACAGGAGGAGCCACGCCCCCACACTCGCCGAGACCCACGCGAGCGCCGACCCTGAGGCCGCCAACGTCAGCCGTCGCCAATCGCGCATCGCCTCCATGCCGTTCAAAAAGGCGGCTAGGCGCGCCTCCCAGCGGGCGGCGTCGAACCGCCTCCATCGGACGCGGCTAAATCCCCATTGAACGAGGCGCAAGGCCAGGGATTGATTCAGCGTGAGGGCAAACAGGCCGCCCATCGCTGCGACGCTCAGCAAGCCGGCTGCCAGAGCGGCCTCCCGCGCCCACGCCACTCCCAGCACCTGCGGCAAGACAGCGACGAACAGGACGACGATCATGCACAAGTCAATCACGCGCTCCACCAGCACTGAGGAAAGCGCCTGGGTTGCGCTGAGGTTTTGATTCCGGCTGACGAGGTAAGCGCGGCCAAACTCGCCCAGGCGGAGGGGAAGCACATTGCTGAGAAAATAGCCCTCATTGAGCGCGGAGAAGACGCGCCCGTAAGGGATTTTCCGCCCCAGAATGGTTCGCCAGCTCAGCGCCCGCGCAAACAGGCCGACGATAATGAAGGCGAGCGCAGGCAGGGCGTAGACATATTTGGCCTTCCGCAAGGCCTCGACCATCTCCGGCAGTTGCACGCCTCTGAACGCCAGACCCAACGCGATCAGGCTGATGACGATGCCGACCACCCACTGCGCCGATTTTCGCACCCGTGCGATTCTCCTGAAATGCGCGTCATTATAACACGCAGAAATGCGCGGCTTACGTGCCGGCCTCGTCCGCCGACAGCGCTGAGTGCGGCGGGAGGCGCATCTCTTCGTGATAGGAGCGGTCAGTGTTCACGCTCCACACATCATGTTGCTCGCCGAGGAGGTTCCGCACGGCCAGCATCGCCGTCAGCATCGAGTGGTCCTGGTTATTGTACTTGTGCAGTCCGTTGCGTCCCACCGTCTGCAAGTTACCGAAGCTCGCCAGATAGGCCTTGATCGTCGCCAGATACTGTGCATACGTGCCGTTATAAACCGGGTAAGCCTTGCGCTGGCGCACCACGGCGCCGTCAACCACCTCGGCGGCCTTTAGCAAACCAATCTGCTCCATCTCGCGTTTGCCCAGCTCGATCAACTCGGTCTCGGTCATCCGCCACAAGTCGTCGCCCTCGGTGCAAAAATACTCCAACCCCAGCGACGTCTTGCCTGGGTCGGGGACCATATCAGGGCTCCAGTTCTTGAAGTTCTGCACCCGCCCCACCTGCACCTCCGGCGAATGGACATAGATCCAGTTGTCGGGAAACAGGTCGGGTTGATCCACGATGAGGATCACCGAGATGAAATCGCGATAGGCGAGGCCCAGAGCGGCGGACGAGACCTCAGATGGCGCCGCCGGTTCAAGTTTCTGAATCAACTCAGAGATAGGCATCGAGGAGATGAAATCCGTTCCCTCGATAATTTTCTCCGCGTTGCCTGAATTTCGCGTGACCACATGCGTGATGCGTCCGCCCGAATGCTGGAGACGAACCACGTCGGTTTCCAGTTCCACGCGGCCTCCGCGCGCCCGCGCCCAGTCCGCTGCCTTCTGCCACATCATCCCCGGCCCGAGGCGTGGATAATGGAACTGCTCGATGAGCGTCTTGATAATTTCCTGCCCGTCCGGCCCGAAGAGGGCGTTCTTGATCGCCACGGGGAGCGAGAGGCCCTGGATGCGCTGCGCCGCCCACTCGGCGCGGATCTCCGAGCACGGAATACCCCAGACCTTCTCAGTGTAGGTCTTGAAGAAGATGGTATACAGTCTGCGCCCGAAGCGGTTGGAGACCCATTCCTCAAACGTGTCCTCGCGCGGGTAGGGAAAGGCCTGCGCGGCGAGGTAACTCAGCGCGACCTGCGCGCTGGTGAACAGGCCGAGATTGGCGAGCGCCTGAAAGGGCTTGAGAGGGTAATCGTAAAACTTGCCTTCGTAGAAAATGCGCGAGATGCGCGGGCGGAGGAGAAAATCGTCGCCGCAGATTTCGCGCCAGAACTGCTCGACCTCGCCGAGCTTGGTGAAGAAGCGATGCCCGCCGATGTCGAAGGAGTAGCCCTTGTATTGCTCGGTGCGCGCGATGCCCCCCACCAGCCGGTCTTTTTCCAGGACAGTGACCGGCAGCCCGAGGCGAGAGGCCTCCACGGCAGCGGTCAGTCCCGCCGGGCCTGCGCCGATGATGACGACCGATTTTGGTTCAGTCAAGCCATTTCACTCCCAGGTGAACGAGGTCAGGGTGCATTGATATGAATTTGCTCCAGTTTGACCGCATCTCCGGAAGGTTGCCCGCCCTGATCGAACACCGACAGTCTTTCACCTGTGCCGCCAACGCCCCCATCGTACCAACCGGTCTGAAGGACGTAATTGCCGGGCGGCAAATCCTCTGGAAGGAAAAGCGTATACGAATCCAATATGAGCTCGCCAGGCGACCACCCCCACGTGGGATGCGAGCCAGCGCACGGCTCAACATCGCTCTGAGCATAGATGATGCTGCCATCCGTTCTGGGTGGGCCAATGAGGTGCACGAAAACTTTGTACGCGGCGCGCGTCGCCTGCTCAACCTGCCAGGCCACCTTCAAGTGAATCTGGCGCCCCGGCTTCAAGTCTTCGGTCGTGAGGGTGTAGCCGACTATCCGCACTAATCCGCCGAAATCGGCCTCGCGCGAGACATCCAGCGCTATCCGCGGCGCCTGCCCGGCCGGAATTTGATATACCGCCAGTTCCTGCCACGGAGATGCGCTCTCAATCCCCTGGGGGAAGGCGGCCCTGAGCGCAGGCAGTGTGTGTGAGTCCTTGGCGGCGACGATGGCATAGGCCGTTGCGGGTGGCGTCATGAAGGGCATCACCAAACACGTCGAACCATCGAACACCCGCAACCGCTCAAAGGCCTCTGGACCGAGCAAATACTCCACCGTCCACGAGTTCGGCTCAAGCGGGGTGGCATACAGCCGCGCACCGGTAGGGGCTGCGCGCAGCGCCTGCGCGATCCAGACCTGTTCCACGTCAAAGGCCTCTAGCAGGTTCGCATTGTTCGCCCACCGCGCGAAATAATCCACTAGAGTCAGGCATACCGAGGCCAACACTGCCACTGCTAGGAGGCCCCGCATCACTCGCCGGTTGATCCATCGCCAGACCGCCCGGATGCCTAACGCAACCAGCAAACCCACGGCCGGGGTGGCCAGCGTGGTGCGGCCAAAATGAGGCGCTTCCAGGGTGAGAGCCGCCGGCAATAACCCCACAACCAGCCAGACCCACAGTGTCCACACTTCTGCTTGGCGCCATTGCCGCAGGCCGGCCACGCCGCCCGCTGCAATAAATAATTGCTGAATCGGGTCGAGCGCCGGGCGACCGGCGAGGTTGTGCCTCCAATTCTCGTCGCCGCGCAAAAACAGGCCGCCCACCGTTCGATATGTGTTGATCCACAGCGCCGCGCTTCGCCCGTTGAGCCCCAGCGTAGACTCGGTGGTCTGGTTGAAACGGTTGAAAAACCAGTTGGGATGTTGGAAGAAGAAGAGGCCGAGTGGCGCGTAGGTGACGAGAGCCGCGCCGCCCGCGATCATTCCCCCCACCAGTAGATGTCGCCGCCGCGCGGGTTGCGTCAGCATCAGGATCAGGCCCCCGAGTAGAGGCACCAGCGGGAACACGCGAAAGGCCACATAGGCCCACAGGCCCAACCCCAGCATCCAACCTGACAACCCATAAGCCCCATAACTGCCCGTGCGCACACCGCGCCACAGGGCCGCCATCGTCCCCGCCGCCGCGGTCGCCGCCAAAATGGGTTGCGACCCAAACCGGCTGAAGTTGAGATGCCAATAGAAAGCGGCCAGAACCAGCCCGGCCAGTTCCCCTATCCCTTGTCGGGGGAACATCTCGCGCCCAGCGCGCACTGTGAAAGCCACGCCTACCAGCCCAACCCACGCGGCCATCAATCGCCCGGCCCACGCCAACGGCCCCAGCATGGGCAACATGAGGGAGGTCAGATAGGCAAAGAGCGGTTCGTTGCCATTGTTGCCGATGATGTAAACTGGAAAGGACTGGCCGCGCGCAATTTCTTGTGCCCGCAACAGGTGGAAGGCCTCGTCGTGGTGCAAGCCAGGCGGCAATTCGGCGATGCGCCACAGGCGCAGGCAGGCTGCCAGCGCCAACACGCCAACGACCAGCGCAAACCGACGCCAAGCGGTGAGCGTCATCGTGCGGATCTCCAACTCAGGGTTGGACCACAAAGTCCGTGGTCAGAACGACGCCGTCTTGATCAATAATCTGGCCATTCTCATCGAGGACATGCATGCGAACGCCCGCATACCGATCCCACAACCCGGCGCGCACAGTATACATGCCGGGCGGGGCGTCGGGCTGCAAGGCCGCAACGTGCTCATCGCGCATCAAGCGGTCGAAGAGCCAGCGCGTCGTGGGGAAATCGGCCGGGTTCAGCGCATCGGATTGTCCCCACAACCGTCCATTTGGGCCTAGAAGATGTACAAACACGCTCAGATTCTCCGATACCGGATCCAACGCCTGCCAGTAGAGGATGACGGGAACTTCTTCGCCCGGCCTGGCCTGCATCCGGGGCAGATCAAATGCAAGCAGGGCGATGTTGTTTTCCAGGCGCACAAACCGCTGAACCTGCGCGCCCGGCGCTTCGTAGCGACCGGAGTGAACGCGCCACCAACTGCTGCGGTCGGCCAGCCGCCTAAGCCCTATCCCTGCTAACACGACCATGGCGAGGAGTAAAGCACAGCGCCACGTCAACCTCTCGCGCATGGGCCGACGCAGACGGGAACGGGACTGTTGCCAGGCCACGCCGATCAATCCCAGAGCCGTCAGCCCGCTGACCGCCCATCCCAGCCAACGGGGCCAGGTATTCTCAAAACGCAGCCACACCTCGTGCCCTCCCGCCGGGACCGTGAACGTGATCCACCCTCCAGGCGAGTCGATCTGAATGGGTGTTTTAGCACCATCCACGTAGGCCGTCCAGCCCGGAAAATAGAACGTGAATACGCGGAGGGTAAAATCGGCCTGGCCTGTCACTTGAAAGCGATCATGCTCCGGCCCATGTTCCAAAACGGCGATTTGCGTCCCTGCGGGCAAGGCTCCACGATCCACTTTGTCTACCAGGCCGGCGTCATAGGAGCGGATCAGGGACTCCTGTGGGCTGACGACAGGGGCCGCGCCAACCGGCAGGAACTCGGCCTGTTGGGTGGTGCCCGTTCCCCACACGCCGCTTTCTTCCAAAACAAACAGCCGCTGAGGGCTGATTGGCCCCACATCGGTCCAGGGAGGCGGGTCTAACACTGGAAATGCTCCCGCCAGGCAAAAGGTGATTGCCATCAGACCAAAGACCGCCTGGCTGCCTCGCCATGGCAACGCGCTGGCCCAGTGGGTGGTTGCCCCCGCCAGCACGCCCACGCCCAACAACCCCGGCCCCAGCAACCGCCAGGGCAACTGCAAAAACAATAGTGGCGAAGGCTCTTTCCAGAGCGGGGCCGAGATGGGCATCAAGCAGAACAGGCAGGCCGCGCTCAGGAAGGCAAAAAAGAGCGTCGTCTTGCGCTGAGGGACTTTGTGCAAGAGGGTCAGCCCTCCCAGCGCGCCGAGAATCCACTGGGGAAGCCCCAACCTGAAGCGGAGGCCCTGCTGATACTCCTGCGCCACATCCGTCAGAGAGGCCGGAGCAAAAAGTTCCTGCGCCCCCACAAAACGGAGACCATACGAGGGGACGACAAAGGCTTTGGAAAACTGAACTGCTCCGCGTTCCAGCCAGGCGGGTAACCACATGAACGCGGAAAGCCCCATCCCCATAACCCCTGCGATCACAATCATCCTGGTTGTTTGGCGCAAGGCGGCTACTTGCCCTGCCCGCTCACCGCCATGCCCCCACACGGCCTCCCCAATGATTTCCCACGCCAGCCACGCCCCCAGCAGTCCAATGAAGACGAACGACATCAGGTTATGCGTAAGCAACAGCGCAGCGAATATGAGGACCGCAAACGCCACATCGCCCGGCGAGGCAGGCGTGAGGAGCCGCCCAAAAGACCACCACAACCACGGCGCGAGCGCAATCGCAAATGTCTCCGGCGACGCGCCCCGCGCGTGCGGGTCAACATACACCAGATAAGGCGACAACCCATAGGCGGCTGCGCCCACGATGCCCGCCGTTCCATTCCACCGGTCGCGCACGAACAGGTACATCCCCGCCATGCCGAGGGTCGCGGCGGCCACGAAGACAAATTTGACCCCGGCCGTGGCGCCGCTGGCTGCTCCACAGCACAACGCCCCGTACGCCGCGCCAATGTAGTACGTCAGCGGGGTATAGTAATTGAAGATCGGGTAACCATACCCCAGAAACAGGTCGGGCGCCCAGCGCAGGTACGGCACTCCTTGCTGCCAGGCTAAAATGATCTCAAGCGTACGATAGACGTGATGATCAGCATCGGTAAAGGTGGGCAGACCAGGTCGTCTGAGGAGAGGCCAGGTTGCAAATATAGTCAGCAGTATCACCACACCCAGTCCTGGATCAAATTTCAGGCGTTTAAACAGAGAAGTGTGGAAATCCATCGTATGTATGGCGCTCAATCCAGTGTTGAGTTTGTTTCTCTTACCATGCAGGAGGTCATCTGGAAACATCTACGAGCAAGGGGAGAACAACCCGATCATCTTTCCACCGATTTCCCGCCTCGTCAACGGCCGATAGACGATCCATGTGTGGCAAGAGCGGGTTGTACCAGCCTACCGCCACCCGATATTGCCCCGGGCGGACGTCCTCCAAAGGCAACTCAACTTCATCGGTCACGATGTCGCCGACCAGCCATTGAGAGGTCGGATAAGAAAATTGACGCGGGCCGGCATCCACCTGTCGAATCACTTTGGACTCGTCAGCCGGATCATAGAGATGAACGAAGAATTTGTATGCGGTGTCCATGCGCCGCAGGCCGACCCAGACGAACTTAGTTCGCAGGCGCGCGGAGTCATACTCGGCGTCGTATCCGTACAGTTCAATCCGGTCACCAAAGACAGCCGGCCACCGGGTCTGCACGTCGGGCATACGCGCGGGGCCGATTTTGAGATAAGAGCCGGGGGGGTTGATAGAGATCAAGCACTCGGCCTGAGCATCAATACATCGGGAGGCCTCCGGCCAGTGGTAGTCCACGAAAGGGGTCGCCGGGTAATGGGTGGCCGTTACCAGCGCGCTCAAGCCCAGCAGCGTGTAAGCCAGGCGAGGCCGATACTTGCGCCACAAGATCAGTCCCCAGAGCAAGGTGACCACCGGGATGTAATAGTAGCGGGTAAAGTCGGCCAGTTCGAACGGATCAAAACCAGTGACCCACACCGTAACCAACAGGGCCAATATACCCCCAGCCATAATCGTCAATGCTTCACGATGCCTGTCGGTCAGGAAGTCGAAAACCATCAGGCCGCACATCGCGAGGAGCACGACGAGAAGCGCGGCAAAAATCCAGCTCGACTGTGCCGGCCAATCGCCGAAGAACACGTATATGAACTTCTCCGCGACGATGCGCAGAGCCTCCAGCCGCCCCAACACGGCGCTGCTGGAACTGGCCGTGAGGGCGCGCCCCACTAGGCTCCAGCCTTGAATGCCCGCCGCCAGGCCCGCCAGCATCAGGCTCCAGGCGTTGAAGCGGGTCCGGCGAGTGAAGAATCGCCACCCAAACAGCGGCAGATAGATCACGGCAAATGGGCCGGTGAGGCCTACCA
Organism: Anaerolineales bacterium; assembly: GCA_035291605.1. Taxonomy (GTDB): domain Bacteria; phylum Chloroflexota; class Anaerolineae; order Anaerolineales; family UBA6663; genus DATDRS01. Next base: position 22,760 of record DATDRS010000347.1, read on the forward strand.
TCAAAAGCTCAAAGGAGTCAGTCGCGACTTC
>DATDRS010000348.1:0-3256 GCA_035291605.1 Anaerolineales bacterium
TTTTCCGGTCGAGGGCGATCACCACCTCCCGCGTTTGGCCGGTGACGCGCCGCTTACCGGGGACGCTGTCTATCTCGATCTGTTCCATCTCACAGTCCTCCACTCAACCCAAAATCTGCCAGATAGTTGTCCAACTGCGCCTCGGTCATCGCCCCGACGTGCTGGCGGGTAATGATCCCCTCCCGATCCACGAAGAACGTGGTCGGGTAGCCGATGATGCGGTACAAATCGTTCACCTTCGCGCCGGGGTCGAGCAAAACCGGGAAGGTCAGGTTATAGGCATGAGCGAAAGCGCCCACGTCGGTGACCGGCTCGTCGAAGTCAAACGCCAGCACCACAAAGCCCTGATCTTTGTAGGTCTCGTACCGCTGTTCAATCGCCGGCATTTCGAGGCGGCACGGGCCGCACCACGTGGCCCAGAAGTTAATGAGGACCACCTTGCCTTTCTCGCTGGACAGCGAGACGGAGTTCCCGTCGAGGTCTTTCAACGTGAAATCGGGCGCGGGCGCGCCGACCACTGGCGCGGGCGCCGGCTTGCCGGGCAGGCCGCCCCCGGCCGCGGGCGCGGATGCATCACGCCCAAGCGGGAGGGCCGGCAGCCCGTAAAACACCACCAGCCCGAGCGCCAGGCCAATCAGCAGCCCCGCCCCTAAAAGCAGCCAGGCCGCGCGGCCTGAGGACGACGCTTCGAGGTTCATCGTGTCATCCTTTATCCGCCCGCGCTCGCCTCTTGCGCGGCGCTGCCCAACACCTGCCCGCCGAGGTAGCTTAAATAGGCCGGGACGAGCGGCAGCACACAGGGCGAGAGGAAAGACAACAGGCCGGCCAGCACCGCGACGAGATAACTCGGCACGGCCGCGCTCTGGAGGGGGAGGTCGAGGAACAGCCCGGCGCGCTGAGACCAGATGGCGATCAGGTTCAATGTCCCGGTGAGCATGAGCACACCCATGAGGATGAGGAAAGCGCCGGTGATGATTTCTATCGTGCGCAAATGCTTACGGAAGCGGCGGACGAAAGCCGTCGCCTGCCCCATCCCCAGGCCGATGACGAGAAAAGGCACGCCGAGGCCGAGCGCGTACCCGCTCGACAGGACCATCGCCTGCCCGGCGGTTTCCTGGCTGAGGCCGAGGGTGAGGATGGCCCCGAGCGTCGTGCCCACACACGGCGTCCAGCCCGCGGCGAAGAACACGCCCATGAGGCTCGAGGCCAGAAAGCCGCCGCGTCCCTGCCCCTGCCACTGCGGGCGCGTGTCGTAATAGAGCCACGGGATCTTGATGAGGCGCAGCGTCGCCAGTCCGAACACGATGACGACCGCGCCGCCGATCTGCGCCAGCAGCGATTTATACGTCCCGAACACCTGCCCCAGCAGCGTGGTCACGCCGCCCCACCCCACGACGAAGACGAGGGAGAAGCCGGCGACGAACATCACGGCATGTAGAAAAGTCGTCAGGCGCGGATTCACACCCGGCGCCGGCTTGGAAATAGTTGCCTCACTCATGCTGATCCTTTTCTCTCTCACTCACGCGATTCAAGTTCCGCCAGCCTCTTTTCCAACTCATCCTGGCGGCGGACGTGCCGGTTCATCAGGAACCACACCCCCACCCAGCCCAGGCCCAGTGCTACGCCCAGGATCGCCAGGGGACTCATCTCAGGCCTCCATCCGGATATCCACGAGCGTGCCTCGATGCTCCCAGTTCACGATGATGTCGCCGGGGTCGTACGGCACGACGGGCATCGTCCAGCGGAAGAGCCACTTGGCGTCCTCCGGGCGGCAGTTCAGGCACCCGTGCGACTTGGGCACGCCGTAGTCGTTGTGCCAGTAGGTCGAGTGCAGCGCCGCGCCGTTCGAGGCAAAGTAGGAGACCCATCCCACGCCCGGCAGATCGTAACCGGCCTCGGCGGTGCCGCCCTGCATGTGCCGCGAGATGCGCTTCTGCCAGATGGAATGCGCGCCCTTCGGCGTGCCGCTGGTGAGCGTGCGCCCGTCCTCGCCGAAATACAACGCGCCCGACGAGAGGCGCGCCCGAAAGATTTCGGTGTTGCGCTCAAAGGCGGAAAGCGCCTGCTCCTTCACGTCCACGGCGATCAGTTTGTCGCGCGGGTCCACATCCGGCGAGATCGGGGTAAGCTCCTCCAGCGGAATGATTCGAAAAGCCTCGGCCGGGGCGTACATGCGCCTCTCCGTTTCGGTATACGCCCGATACCAGGCCGACCCATCGTCGGCCGTCTTTAATTCGGTGATCTTGAAGACCGCGCTGTAATACAGCCGGTACACGATGGGCGCATCGGCCTGCGGTTCGGCGCGCGCCTCCACGTACGGGACGCAGACCTCGCTCCAAACGCCGTCGCCCGGCAAGGCCGCCAGCGGCGTCTGCGGGATGTTTCTGACCGGCTGAAGATGCGGCGAATAAACGTAGCCGTCTTCGACCTCATTCCACACGTGGTTGTGCGGCGCCAGACCGCGTCCAACCACGTCGCGAAGGACGACCACGACGTCCTCGGGATAAAGCTTGCGGATGACTTGCCCATCGGGGCGCGGCCGCGAATAGACGCTCACCCCCCAGGGCCACGCCACCCGCCCCAGTCGGAGGTGCGGGCCTTGCGGCCACGCTGGCCCGGCGGTCAGCCGCCCCGCCGGAAGCGGGAGGGCCGCGCCGGCCGCCGTCAGGCCAGCCAGCTTCAGAAAAGAACGTCGAGAGAGCACTGCCATCACTCAGGTCGCGCCTGTCACCTTTTAGATGCGCTATGGCCGGAATTTATTACAAAAGCATCAAAGGCCGGGGCAGCGCTGTGCAGCCGCCCCGGCCCCTGCGCTATGTTACCCTCGGATTGAACGGCTGACAAGGTGAACGTTCAGCCGCCTATTTCACAATCAGCGTTCCCACCATGCTCATCTGGGCTTGACGGCCCGATAGGCGGAAAGCGTGCCGACGAGAGTGAAGTAACGCGCCGTCTCTTCAACGGCGACGAAACCAGCCGCACGAAACATCTCCGGCAGCCGCCCCTGAATATTATCCGCCGCCCGTTCCAGATGCTGCGCCACCGCTCCCATCAGGCGAGCCGCTGCGTTATGCGGCTTCCCGAAGTCAACGACGTGCAGTTCGCCGCCAGGGCGCAAGATCCGAAACGCCTCGTTCGCCGTGCGCCGCTTGTCCTCGGTGGACAGATGGTGCATGACGAGACTCGATACCACCCGGTCGAACGAATTGTCAGGATACGGGAGTTGAAAGGCCATCCCGTGATCCAGCGTAATATC
>DATDRS010000349.1:0-12553 GCA_035291605.1 Anaerolineales bacterium
GCCGCGACGCACAATCTCGCGCGCTTCCGGCGTATCGAAGTCGCGGGCCTGATGGCCGAGGGAGCAGTAAAAGACGCGCCCCTGCTGCCACCGGCGTTTCCAGACGACGGGCATGACACAGCCCGCAATCCACGGCGCGGCCTGGCCGTCGAAGGTCGTCGTCGCCAGCACCTCATTGCTCGGATCCACGTGCAGGTAATACTGCTCCGAGTGCATGGCGAAATCGGACAACCCGGCGGTGATGGGGTCGGCGTGATTGATGATGTTGACGGTATAGTCCCGGACGTCGCCGGGATGCGCCACCCACTGCCCGCCGCACATGAATTGGTAGTGGGTGTTCTGCCGGAAGGCGTCGCACATGCCGCCGTGCCAGCCGCCGAAGCCCACGCCGCCGGCGACCGCGGCGAGCAGGCCCTTTTCCTGCTCCGGCGTCAGGCTGCTCATGGAGACACATTGCGAGATCAAGTCAAACGCGCGCAGGCGCTCGGCGTCACAATAGACGTCGAGGGTGTCCGCGATCTCAACGTGATATCCGGCGGCCTCCAGCAGGCGCGCGAAGATCTCCACGCACTGCTCAGGCTGGTGGCTTTCCCAGCCGCCCCACACAAACAGCGCCGATTTCATCCTTCCAGGACCTCCCATGCCTCGTCAGACCGTTCGTTCCGCCCCACTCGTCGAGAAAAAACTTTCCACCGCTCTGTCCAGCTCACGGATGAGTGGATGGGCGCGCAGCTCGCCCTCTCTCAAGCTCGCCGTCACGGCGCGGTAATACCAGGCAATCGCCGGACGGCCGCGCTTGAAACGCGCCCACAGCGCGTCGCCGAGTTCGGCGTGGTCGGCGGCCATCGAGCGCAGGTTGTGCAGCTTGTCGGCGGCGGAGACGAGCTGGATGGCGCGCGGCGCGGTCTTGAGGTAATTCACCGTATGCTGTTTCCGCTCTTCCCACGGGGCGCGCTTGTCCGGCTCCGAGCAGCCCTCCACGATCTCGGCCACGCGCGCGCCGAACTGCTCGCGCAGTTGAGCGAGCGTCACCCCCGTGTCCTCGACGGTGTCGTGCAGGAGCGCCGCCGCGAGCAGTTCAGGATCCGCTTCGCCGCTCTCTAACAGCACCAGCATCACACCGACCGGATGGACGATGTAGGGCACGTCGGTGCTCTTGCGCTTCTGGACGGCGTGCGCGCAGGCGGCGAACGTCAGCGCGGCGTCAAGCAATGGCGTTGATAGCGCGTATTGCGGATTGCGTATTCCGTATGGTGTATTCCGTATTTCGTCTTCATCCTTCATCCCTCAGCTTTCATCCTTTCCCCACCCTCCGCCCCCCGGCGTTTGGATGCTCAGCACTTCGCCCGGCTCAAAAACGCGCGTGAACTTGCCAGGCAGTTCTTCCTCGTCGCTTTCTTTCTCTCTGGCTCTTATCTCCACATTCCTCCCGCGCGCGCCCGGCTGCCCCCCCAGCAAACCCCACGGGGCGCGGCGGCGGCGCTCGGAGATCACGGTGACCTTCATCTGGGTCAGAAACCGGATGTCGCGTCGCAGCCCGTCGCCGCCGCGATATTTGCCCGCGCCGCCCGAGCCGCGCCGGATGGAATATTGTTCGACGCGGACGGGGAAGGCGTACTCCAGCGCCTCGATAGGCGTGTTGCGCGTGTTGCTCATGTGGACGTGGACGCCGGAGAGGGCAGGCACAAGGCCTGCCCCTACAGGGCCGGCCCCCGCGCCGCCGCCGATCGTCTCGTAATACGCGAATGGCTTCCCCGTGTCCGGATGCTGCCCGCCGAAGGTCACGTTGTTCATCGTCCCCTGCGAGGCGGCGGGGATGCGGTCCGGGAGGGCGAGAGTCAACGCGCCGAACAGCGCATCCACCACCCGCTGCGAGGTCTCCACGTTCCCGGCGGCGACCGCGTGAGGCGGCTGAGCGTCGAGCAAGCTGCCGGGCGGGATGATCACGCTCAACGGCGCAAAAGCGCCCGCGTTCATCGGGAGATCGGAACCAACGAGGCAGCGCACCACGTATCCCAGCGCGCTTTCGACGATGGCGCGCACGGCGTTGAGGTTGCCATTCACCGCTGGCGCTGACCCGGTAAAGTCTGCGAGGAGTGCGGGGGCGCCGGGAGGCCGGGGGGCCGGGGGGATGGTGAGGACGACGTGGATGGGAATGTCAACCTGCTGGCCTTCGTCGTCGAGGTAATCGGTGAATTCGTAACGGCCCGGAGGGATAGCGGCGAGCGCCTGGCGCACCATCCGCTCGGTATAGGCGATCAGCGCCTCGGCGTTGCGCTGCGTCTCTTCCAACCCGTAGCGGGCCACGATCTCTTCGAGGCGGCGCGCGCCGATGGTATGCGCGGCGAGCTGCGCTTCGAGGTCGCCCTGCCGCTCCTCCGGCGTGCGCACGTTGCGGAGGATGAGCTGCCAGGCGGCTTCGGCGCGCTGGCCGCCAGCGGCGATCTTGATCGGCGGGATGATGATACCCTCTTGATAAATCTCAGTCGAGAGCGGCATCGAGCCGGGGGACATGCCGCCGATGTCGGCGTGATGCGCACGGGAGGCGGCGAAAAAATGGGGATTAGGAGTGGGAGATTGGAGATTAGAGACGAAGACGGGCGAGACCATCGTGATATCCGGCAGATGCGTGCCGCCGAGGTAGGGGTCGTTGAGGATGACGACGTCGCCTGGAGTGAAGGGCGCGCAGCGTTCCAGCGCCGCGCGGACGGAGGCGGGCATCGCGCCGAGGTGCACCGGGATGTGCGCGGCCTGCGCGAGCAGGCGTCCGTCGCCCATGAACAGCGCGCAGGAATAGTCCAACCGTTCTTTGATGTTCGGGGAATATCCTGTGCGCCCCAGCGTCACGCCCATCGCCTCGGCCACCGAGGCGAAAAGATGCTTGAAGATCTCGAGGCGGACAGGATCGGTCATGCGAGGCCGGGGCAAGGGGAGGCGCGTCAGTCCGGGACCTGCATCACGATGAGGGTGATGTTGTCGTGGCCGCCGCGCGCGCGCGCGAGGAGGGTAAGTGAGTCCACGGCCGGCTGCGGCTCGAGCTGCGCGAGTTTTTCGAGCATCTCCTCCGGCTCCACCAGGTCGCTCAACCCGTCTGAACAGATCAGCACTTGGTCGCCGGGTTCGAGCAGGAAGCCCTGGTTCTTCTGCGCCTGTTCCGGCGTTTCGGTGTCGTAGAGGCGCAGGCGAAAGTCCGGTTTCACGTTGGCGTCCCGACCCAGGTGCTGGCGGAGCACGTGCTGGTTGGGATGTTTCCTGGCCTCCGCGCGCGTGATGATTCCATGCTCGATGGCCTCCTGCACCCAGGTATGATCCACGCTGATCTGGCGGATGCTCTGCTTATGGATGAGGTACAGGCGGCTGTCGCCGACGTAAGCCGTGTACAGGCGACGGCTGGCGACAAGCGCCACAGCGCAAGTCGTCGCCATCCCGTAGTAATCCGGCTGCTGGGCCGCCTCGGCCACGACGAAGGCCGCCTGGACGACGGCCAGCTCGAGCATTCCTTTGTAGTCGCGGTCCTGGCTCTTCTGCACGGCCTCGGTGATCGTCTTCACGGCGAGGGCCGAGGCAACCTCGCCGGCGCGGTTCCCGCCGACGCCGTCGGCAATCACGCCGAGGGTGACGACCTCGTTCCCGTCCTCGGTGCAGAACACAGAAACATTGTAGTGGTCCTCGTTATTCTTGCCGCTTTCGCCCGGGTGAGTACCGTGACCCAGTTTCAAATCAGATGGCTCACAAAGAATCATGTCGTTGCCTGTTGTGTCGAGAGGGTCTATTCTACCTGTCCTGTCTATAAACGCACGGCGATCTGCCGGTCAATTTTGCCCATGGGGTAGCGGTTCAATTCCGCCACGCGCACCCATCTGGCGAGCGCGCCGCTCTGGCTGCGGGGCGAGCCGCTGCGCCAGCGGCAGTCGAAAACGTGCTGAGTGACGCGGAAGTGGGTGAACGCGTGGGCGAGCGTCTGGATCTGGGGGCCGACGGATATTTCGATGCCTGATTCTCCGCGCAGCAGGCGGCGCAAACAGTCGGCCTGGTCTTTGCCGCTCTCGCACTGCCCGGCGGGGAAAGCCCACAACCCGCCGAGGAGTTGCTCGACCGGGCGCTGAACGATCAGCACACGGCCATTTTTGCGGATGACGCCCGAGACAAGCCTGTGCTGCGGGACGGGCGAACGCTTCGCGGTGACCGGGCGCTCAAGCTGCACGCCCAGCCTGTGAGCCGTGCACATCGCGCGGAGCGGGCAGGCCGCGCAGGCGGGGGCGCGGGGGGTGCAGATGGTCGCCCCCAGATCCATGAGGGCCTGGTTGTGATCGCCCGCGCGGCCCGGCGGCGTGAGGCTCTCGGCCAGCGCCCAGAGTTTTTTCTCGCCCTGAGATGACCTCACCTCTTCCCGGAAATCAAAAACACGCGCCAAGACGCGCTTGACGTTGCCGTCGAGGACGGCGGCATCCACGCCAAAGGCGATGGAAGCGATAGCCGCGGCGGTGTAACGACCGATGCCGGGCAGGACGCGCAGGCCTTCCGGCGTGCGCGGCAGTCGCCCGCCATATTCTTGCGTGACTTTTTGCGCGGCGCGATGCAGATTGCGCGCCCGGCTGTAATACCCCAGGCCTTCCCAGACAGTGAGCACATCGTGCAGAGGCGCGGCGGCAAGGGCGCGCAGGGTGGGGAAACGCTTGAGCCAGCGGCGGTAGTAGGGGATCACTGCCTCCACCTGTGTCTGCTGAAGCATGATCTCCGAAACCCAGATGCGGTAAGGGTCGCGCGTCCCGCGCCACGGAAGCTTGCGCCCAGACTTGGCGTACCATCTGAGCAGACGGGCGGAAAGTGCGTGCTGCATGGCGCTGATTATACTCTGATGGCGAAAGGGCCGGTTTCAGCGGGTGCGCGCCGCGCAGGGGGCAGGTGTTCACGCCGCCTGGATGGAAAGCAGTGAAGCCGAAGGCTGCGCGTCCTATGTCTGCGTGTTGCGCATTCCGGGCGCAACTCAGTCGGGAAACGCGGCGCTCCCTTGCTTCACCCTGTGGATAAGCAGCCTGTTTCTGTGGATAAACCGGCGTAAAAGTGGATAAGTGTGTGGACAGGTTAGGCTAATCTCTGGAGAACTGTGGAGAAAATTTCGGTTTTGCACGTCTCTGCGAATTTTCTGGCGCGATGTTCGTCCCTGTCTTCTCCGCCGACTGAATCACCCCGCGGAAACATCAAGTGTGAGGCTTGTCAGGCGATCACATCGCCTCAATGTCTGATAGGAATTTCTTAAGTTAGAAATCTCGTGGGCTGGGTCGCGAATAAAAATTAGCCCCATAGGTTGGGTTGACTCATCTCCATCTGGGCATCCGTAGGGGGAGGCGTTGACCTCGAACAGAGGATCACCTGAACCCGATACCCATCGCTTTCCCTTAAGGTAGGCGTTTCTTAAAAGATTCGATTCTTTTACACTTGCGTAGGGGAAGAGTATTGAATCAACTTGGTCACTCTGTTACAATCTGGGACGCCGTCAGGGAATCAACCACAATCAGGTAGGGGCATCGTTCGCAGACATCGGCTGGGGCAACATAAGTCCGGTGCGTGATTGTGTATTCGCTGGCGAAAGATTTCCGGCACATCTTTTTACGTGTGAGGCAGCAGCTCAATGCAATCCGAACAAGTATGGCAGGCCGCGCTCGGCCAACTTCAGCTTGAGATGAGCAAAGGCACGTTCGATACGTGGGTGCGCGATACGGCGCTGCTCACGTATGAGGACGGCTTGTATGTCGTCGGCGTCCCAAACGCCTACACCAAAGACTGGCTGGACCACCGCCTGCTCAGCACGGTGAAGCGCACGCTAACCAGCGTCACGGGCCGGACTGTGGAGGTGCGTTTCGTGGTGTGGCCTGGGAACAAGAAGGACGAAGCCCGGCCCGAAATCGGCCCCCTGGGCGTGGAACCGGCCAACGGGGGTCAGGAAACTCTGGGGCCGTTGCCCGTTCCGGCCATCCTGAACCCCAAGTATATGTTTGAAACCTTCGTCGTCGGCCCGAGCAACAGGCTGGCGCACGCGGCCTGCCTCGCCGCCGCCGAGAACCCGGCCAGGGCTTACAATCCGATCTTCCTGTATGGCGGCGTGGGGCTGGGCAAGACACACCTGCTGCAGGCTGTGGGCAACGCGTGCGGCGCGCGCGGCCTGCAGGTGCTTTACGTCTCGTCGGAAGAATTCACCAACGACCTCATCAACGCGATCCGCAGGCATACGACGGAGACCTTCCGCGAGAAGTACCGCAACATCGACGTCCTGCTGATTGACGACATTCAGTTTATCGCCGGCAAAGAGTCCACGCAGGAGGAGTTTTTCCACACCTTCAACACTTTGCACGGGCAGGACAAGCAGCTGGTCATCACTTCGGACCGTCCGCCGAAAGCGATGGTAACGCTGGAAGAGCGGTTGCGCTCCCGCTTTGAATGGGGCCTCACGGTAGATATTCAACCCCCCGACCTGGAAACGCGACAGGCGATTCTGCGCTCCAAGGCCGAGCGCGCCGGGCGCAAGATTGATCCGGAAGTCATCGAGTTGATTGCGCGCCGGGTGCAGAGCAACATCCGCGAGTTGGAAGGGGCGCTGACCCGCGTGATGGCCTACGCCGACCTGACCGACCATCCGTTGAGCCTCGAGCTCGCGAACTCGGCCCTCGTGGACCTGCTGCCCCGCCGCCGCACCCTGTCGTCGCCGCAGATCATCGAAACCGTCGCCGCGTTTTACAACCATTCGCCCGAGATCCTGAAGGGTCGCGAGCGCTCGAAGGACATCGCCTGGGCCAGGCAGGTCGCCATGTACCTGATTCGCGAGGAAACGGACGCCTCCCTCCCGGCCATCGGCGAGGCGCTGGGCGACCGCGATCACACGACCGTCATGTATGGTTGCCAGAAGGTCGCCGACATGGTCGAGCGCGACGACTCTATCCGTCGCCAGCTCATCGCGATCCGTGAAAGGCTGTATAACCAGGCAGGGATCCCTGTCTGAACTCCCCGCCGAGGCAAAACCGGGAGGGCTGATTGTCAGTCCTCCCGGTTTTTATTTCTCCTTGCCCTAAATAGCGATACGACACGCCACTGGTAGGGAGGCAATACACTAGCACGTGAATGTTTTTATGTCATTCAGATGCTTTCCGGTGTGGATAACTCGGTGGAAACTGTGGAAAAACCCCCCGTTTTGGGGAGAGATCGATACATAGGTTAGAACCATGTTCAAGTGCTTGAAAAACTACATGCCCATATATTGGGGTAGGAAGTAAAAACCGGTTAGATATTTGCTTCCTGAAAAATGACCCCGTGCCTGGCTGAAATCTATCCAACCCATCCACATTGAACCCACATGTAGGCTGTGGAAACTAAAAGGCTGATTTGGCCCCATATATTGGTCATCGGCAGGTAAAGTCCCTATATCTTCCAGTCGGGAGAGGCTAAGATCTCACTTCCCACATATCCCCAGCGCCTAATACTACGACGATATACCTTAATAGAGTTATCCAGAGACATGCTCAGGCAAAAGAAAAAGGCTCTCCCGACTTTGACGGGGTAAGCCCTTTTGGCGAGATTTGATACCATTGTCACATCTTCCTGACCAGCGAGGTGTGCAATGGCCAAATACGATCATCTGACAGAGTTGCTCGGGTTGCCGAATGTCCAGGTGACCCATTATCAACTGGTAGGGCCAAACCGCCTGAACCTGTTCATCGAGTCAACGGTGGCTGCCGGTCTGTGTCCTACTTGTCAGCAACTCAGTTTGGCCGTGCATGATTACGGCGAACCGCAACTGATCCGAGACTTACCCATCTGGAACCGGCGGTGTTGGTTGCGCTACAGTCCCCGCCGATTTGAGTGCGCGAGCTGCGAGAAAACGTTTGTCGAGCGGGTGGCGTGGCGGGAACCGGGATTGGAGTATACGACCCGCTATGAGCAGTTCATCTATGAGCAAGTCCGTCGGCAATCGGTCGCCCAAGTCGCCCGCGACGAACGCTTGAGCGAAGACATCGTCCAGGGCATTTTTGAGCGGTGGGCAAAAAAACGCTCGCTCAGCGGGGCTATCCCCGCGTGAGGGTCTTGTGCCTCGCGAAGCGTGAAATTGCGCCCCACAAAGGCCACGGGCGGTATTACCTGGTCATCTCCGCGCCGGAGTTGGGGATCGTCCTGGACGTGCTGAAAGACCGGAAAAAAGCCAGTTTGGAAGCCTGGTTTGACGAACGGGGCGCAGACTGGTGTGCGGCGGTGGAAGTCTGCTGCGCCGACATGTGGGACGCCTACCACGAAGCGGCCCAGGCGAAGTTGCCCAACGCCCGGTTGACGGTGGATCGCTTTCATGTGATGAAGAACCTGAATGACGCCGTGACGAAAGCGCGTCGCGCCATCCAGAAACAAGCCGATGAACCGACCCAGGCCTTGTTGAAAGGGTGTCGGTGGCTGCTGGTGAAGAACGCGGAGAACTTGACGGCTGAAGAGCAGGTGAAACTTCAGACCATGCTGGCCGCCTCGCCCGAGTTGAAGGCATGCTACGACCTGAAAGAAGACTTTCGGCGCTGGTTCAACGAAACGCCCGATCGCCAAGCCGCCGAACAAGGCCTGCAGGACTGGATCGCTCGGGTGGAAGCCAGCGGATTGAAGGCGCTGCAAGCCTTCATCAAAACCTTGACAAACTGGTGGGAGCGGATCTTGAACTATTTTGACGGGCGGCATAGCAATGGCTTCGCGGAAGGCGTCAATCTCAAAATCAAGTGGCTCAATCGGCGGGGCTTTGGCTATCGTAACTTTGATCACTTCCGCTTGCTCGTCCTCACGGCTTTTTGACCATAATCCCGCTCAAGTCGGGAGAACCAAGAAAAAGACCCCAGCGCTCTCTCTGCCGGGGTCGGATAAGAGTTGTCAATTAGCGTCTATGTTTTTTGGGGAGGAGGGGCGACGGTAATGGATTGGAAAACAAAGGTCAGTTCACACAACTGGCCGGCCTCATTTTTGCCCTGGATGACAATCCGGTCAACAATTTCTTCATCGCCCGCCGTCAGGCAATAGGCGTATAGCTCGTCCAGGGAGGCGAATGTCTTCGACGTCTCGATCAGGCCTGTCTGACCCCACTGCCGCAGGATAAGGTTGCATGCCAGAACTTTGGGGGGCATGATACCTCCGGGGGATAGGTAAGCCACTGATATGCTCTGAGGTGCAGGAGTGTATTTGTTCATCACCTTGGTTTAAAATAAGTTTGGCGACTGTCCTACAGACTCCCCGCTGCCGGGTCAGGTGACGTTCGCATATGTTAGCCTAAACTCGAAAAATAAGCGAACGCCATCACTCCGGCGGCGGGGAAGTTACCCTTCACTGAATGGACAACCGAAAATAGGTGTTCCACATCAGTATAGCATCGTCTTTTGGCAGAAGTTTAGAGGACTGCCGGGGGATAAGGCGTTTTGCCATCGCCGTTCCGTCTTTGATGAATCAACCGACTGCCCGGCCTCAAAGATACGAGGCCGGGCAGTCAATTTGCATCAATTCGAGTTTGAGATGCGTTAGAGATTGTGAGCCTGGCGAAAGGTTTCGATCTGCTTTCGCAGCTCGGCGCGCTGTTCCAACGCAGTCTTAACGGGGGTTTGAAGCGTGTTGGAGAAAACGGCGTTGGTTTCGGAGAGTTGATGCAGCAACTCCCCGGTGGGGCTGAGCGCCTTCTCCCGGATCGGCTCGACCAACGAGCGCTTCCAGTGTTTGGCGCCTTCATTCACGCGCGGCGAAATCTGGCCGAGCACCTTTTCATTCAATCCGTCGGCCACGTCCGGCAGGCTGACCAGCAGCTTCTGCGTCACCGCCAGCGTCTGCCTCACATTCTCGCCGACGCCGAAGGGCAGGTGATCGAGGATGAACTTGACGAACCCGCCGAACACGGCTTCCAGCCCCGTGATCAGTTCGTTGATGGTCCGCTGGGCGGCGATTTCAATCGCGTACAACCCCAGTTTGAGGATGACGACCTGCTCGCCCACCCAGTTCATCGTCGCCTGAATATCCGGCAGGGACTGCTCGAAATCGGCGAGCAGGATTCTGGCTTTGACCAGACCTTCTTGCAGCGCCGGGATCAAGTTGAGGGAGGTGGTCAAGCCTCCGGCTACGGCGGCCAGGCCGGCCTCGACGGTCGCATCTAGGTCAATCCTGTCCAGCACATCGTACAGGCTGATTAACTCCTTGGATCGGGACAATTGCGCGTGGGTCACATCCAGTTCAGCCTGCTTGTTCGCCAATTGCGTTTTCAAATCGGCGGCTTCCTGCTGGGAAACGGAGAGCGCCGAAGCCAGGTGCCCGTTCTGGCTCAGCGCGCCGTCCAGTTGTGAACGCAGATCGGCGAGATGCGTATTGAGCGTGGACACCGAGAGGTCGAGCGCGGACTTCGTCGCGGAGACATCGGCCAGCTGAGTCTGCAAGACCCGCGCTTCGGCTTCGGCCTCTGCGCCCGCCTCCAGCCGGCTCCTGGTCCACGCCGCGCCGCCGCCCACCGCCAACCCGGCGGCGGAGAGGCCCAGCGCCTGCATCAGGAACCGGCGGCGCGAAAAGCCGCGCTCTGCGATCTCTTCTTGAGCGTGAAAGTTGTTAGACATAGGCCTACCTCCATACCACATCCGGTTGCCGAGATGAGTATACCGGAAAGTCGCGCCCGAAATCCCCGGCGCTTGCCTGTTTATTTGACTACGGATTCGCGCCGATGTCTACCCCCTGACTCTCCCCCATTCTCGGCCTCTCATTTTTCGCCCAGGATTTCGGCCACCACTGCGTTCAGGTCTTTCGTCTTTCCGCGCTCCAGCGCTGCCTCCACCACGTCCGGCGGGAGGACAGTGCGCAGTTCGGCGAGGAGCGGTTCGCCGCGCTCCCGGCCTTCGGCGTCACAGGCAGGATGATTGAAGGCCAGACCTAACAACTCCAATGCTTGCTCTCTGTCGCCTGCAGATACTCGGACCTTGGCGAGACCGACTAACGAGAGAATGGCCGAAGGGGTGAGGCCGATTTCCATTGCCGCCGCCAAACTATCCTTGAAATGCTGTCTGGCTTGGGCATCGTCGCCAAGAGCATGGGCAATGCTACCTAAGCTGTCGCGGATGAGCGTTGTAGCCATGCGGTCGCCAATCTCCTCAAAGACCGCCAGGGCTTCCTGGCAGAATTGCAGGGCCTCGGCATGTCGCCCTTGCGCCGAAAATACCAGCGAGAGATTGTTGAGGACCAGAGCGGCGCTGCCCCGGTCACCTAAGGCTTTGAAGAGCATGAGGCTGTCTTGATAGCAGCGAGCGGACTCTTCCCATGCTTTGAGGTTACTGGCAATCCTGCCGAGTTCGTTCAGATTATTGGCGATTGTCTTTTGGTCGCTAATCTCACGGGCAATGATCAGACTCTCTTCATGGAATTGTCTGGCGCGCGCATACTCGCCGCAGCTTGTCGCCCAGCCGCCCAGCCGCCTAAGGGTTTGGGCCAGGCCCGCAGGGGCATCGAGACTGCGAAACAAGGTGAGATTATCTTGCAAACTGGCCTCGGCTTGTTCTGTCTTGCCTTGTGCCAGCAAAAGTGCTCCCAGGAGGCTGAGCGCGCTGGCTTTGGCTTTTTGATCGTTCAGCGCATGGGCCAGGGCGAGGCTGGCCTGCTGGTTGTCGTGAGCCTCCCTCAACTCGCCCAGCTGGAAATAGGTCTCGCCCAGTCGGTAGAGCAGCGTCATCCGCAGACGCGAGGTTTCGTCGGCCTGCTCTGGCGGCTCCGGGAACACGGCCAGTGCCCGCCAGAAGTATTGCAAAGCCTCGCGGGGGGCGCTGGTCTTGAGCGCCTGCTCGCCGGCGAGCATGGCGTAGCGCGCTTCTTTGGCCGCGTCGCCCGCCGCGCCCCAGTGATGAGCCAACGCCGCCGCCTGCTCCGCCGCCTGCGGGTAGGCCGCCTCAAGCGCCAGCGCGACGCGCCGATGCAAAGCGCGCCGCTGTTCGGCTGATAGTTCAGAAAGCAGACCTTCTCGCAGCCGATCGTGGACGAAGCGCCAGACGGTGGCTTGCGGCTCCAACACGGCGGCATTGGCACAGCGCATCAGCCAGGCAGCCACAGCCATTTCGTGTGCGGCGTTTTGTAATAAAGCAACATCCAACTGCCGCCCGGCGACGGCGGCGAGCTCCAACAGCGGACGGTCGGCGGGTCGCACCCGGCTCAGGCGGCGTTGAACGACGCTCATCATCCCCCCCGCCGCCACGTGTTCGGGCAGTTTCACTTGGGCCACCCGGTCGAGTTGCCCGGCTTCTTCGGCCAGCGCGCGCACCACTTCGACGATGAAAAAAGCGTTGCCCTCCGTCTCGCGGACGAGGAAATCTACCAGCGCCGTTTGCTTTCCGGCTGGCCCCAGCATCGCCGCGCTCAGGTCGGCAATGCTCTCATCCGATAACCGCTTAAGCGGCAAGAGGGTCATTTCCGGAAGTTCGTTTGGCAGGTGTGGGCGTTCGTCGTCGCGATAATTGGCGACGACGAGCAGGCGGATTTCCGGCGCGACGCGATTGAGCCAGTTGAGCAGGGCGAGGCTGTCGGC
>DATDRS010000350.1:0-4443 GCA_035291605.1 Anaerolineales bacterium
ACTGGGAAGAGTGGAGCGCCAAGACGGGCGGCACGGTTGAAGTCCAGACCTTCCCGTTTGGTGATCTGTTTGCAAAGATCCAGACCGGCTATGTGAGTGGCGCTAGCCCGTTCGACATCATCGTCTACGCTTCGGACTGGGCGGGCGACCTCATGGGCGCCGGTTATCTACTGGAAGTCCCACAGAAGTATCAGGACATGATGGGCTACCAGTACCTTATTCCGACCTACCGCGATCGGATTCTGTCATGGGGCGGCACGGTCTATGCCACTCCGTATGATGGCGATGCGCACAACACGTACCTGCGCAAAGACCTGTTGACAGACCCGAAGAACCAGGCCGATTTCAAAGCGAAGTATGGCTATGATCTGCCGGTGCCGATCAAGACGTGGACGCAGTATTACGAAATAGCCGAGTTCTTCAACGGCAAAGAGATTGACGGAACGACGATTTATGGCGCAGGGACGGCGTTCAAGCGCGGGGGCCAGTCTTACTGGACCTATCTCGGCGTCGCCGCACCGTTCGCCAAGTCGCCGACCGATCCGGCGTACTTCTTTGACCCGGACACGATGGAGCCGCGGATCAACAACCCGGGGTTCGTGGCGGGGCTGGATTTCTACAGCTCGCTGGTCAAGGTGGGGCCGCCGGACGTCCTGAACTGGGACGTGGGTGACATTCGCGCCAACTTCCCGGCGGGCAAGTTGGCGCTGGGGATTGACTGGGGCGATGTAGGTCCGTTATCGGCCGATCCCAACTCATCGGTTGTGACCGCCGGCTGGAGCGCCCAGGCCCACCCGGGCGTGGACAAGTATTACGATGCGCAAGCCCAGCAGTGGGTTGAGGCGTATAACCAGGCACCGTTCCATGCGTTCGGCGGCTGGGTCGGCGGCGTCTCCAAGACGAGCAAGAACGCGGACTGTGCGTTTGACTTTCTGTCGTTCATGGGCAGCCAGAACATGAGCCAACTGCTGGTGGTGACGGGCGGCTCGGGTGTGAACCCGCACTACTACAGCGACATGAACAATCCGGATCCGTGGATCAAGAGCGGGATGAGCCCGGCGCAGGCGACGGAATACCTGGACGCAATTCGGGGCACCGTCAATCATCCGAATGCGGTGGTGGACCTTCGCATCCCGGGTGCGGCCGAGTACTTTGATGCGTTGGACACGCAACTGGCGCGAGCCGTCGCTGGGGAGGTGACATCGCAGCAGGCGTTGGACCAGGTCGCGAAGGATTGGAATGCAATCACCGACCGACTAGGCAGGGACCAACAAAAGGCGCTCTATCATCAAATGCTGGGACTGCCGTAGATCGTTGGTAGTCAATCTGACAGTGCCACGCTCCGCATTTGTGCATAACAAAGGGGGCCCCCGTTCCGAGTTGGTTTTTCGCTTCAAAAGCCGGATGCGGCGCTGTTAGAGAAATTTAGTTATCGGTAGTCAGTAGTTGATGCGACAATCAGGCTACTGGCTACCGACTCTTCGATGAGGAGAGCACGCAACAAGCAACTCGTGGGATTTCTCAATCAGACTACCGCCGACCAAGCGTTGGCGAGATAGGAAGATGTCTATGAAAAAAGCGGATGTTTCGATGGGCGGTTCCGCGCCTCGCATGTTCGCGGTCGAGGAATCGCCGACGACGAAAAAGGATCGCGGAGTCAGCTATGCGTTTCTAATGCCGACCGTTATTCTGATTTTAATCTTGTCTATCTTCCCCCTGGTCTTTTCGCTGGCGTTGTCGTTTGCGAGCTGGGACCTGTCCCGGCTGGAGGGGGGCGTGCGCTTTATCGGTTTTCAGAATTTTGCGACCCTGTTTTCCGATACGCGCTTTTGGGATACGGCGAAGAATACGGTGTACTTTGTCGGCGGCGCGGTCGCCCTGCAATACCTCCTCGGCCTGTGCTTGGCCATGCTCCTCAATCAGGAGATTCGTTTCCGCCGCTTTTTCCGCGTCGTTTTCCTGATGCCGATGATGCTGACCCCGGCGGCGGTCGGTTATGTCGGGCGCATGTTGTTCAATGAATCGATGGGCCCGATCAACGATATGATCAAACACCTCGGCCTGCCGATTGTCCCGTGGTTGAGCAATTCGAAGATGGCGATGCCTTCTCTGATCTTGCTGGATACGTGGGAGTGGGTGCCGTTTATAACCATTGTCCTGCTGGCGGGGTTACAGTCGCTGCCGCCGGAGGTGTTTGAAAGCGCGACCGTCGATGGGGCGAGCGACTGGCAGATCCTGCGGTACATCACGTTTCCGATGCTCGCGCCGGTTTCGATCACGGTCATCCTGATCCGGGCGCTGGAAGCATTCAAGCTTTTCGACATTGTGGTGGTCATGACCGGCGGCGGCCCGGGCACGGCTACTGAGACTGTGACGATGTATGCCTACATCGTGGGCATGAAGAGCGGCAACCTGGGCTATGCCTCTGCCATTGCCTATTCCCTGCTGGTCCTGGTCATCTTGTTTTCTACGATCTTTTTGAATTCTCTGCGCGGTCGCGCTGCCGCAGCAGAAGGATGAGGTGGAATGATGCAACTCACAAGGCGACAGACCAAGAAGGCCAAGTCCTTCATCACTCACTTTTTACTTGTGCTCTGGGCACTTGTCTGCCTCTTTCCCATCTACTGGGTGCTCATCACGTCGTTCAAGCTCCCGATTGCGGTGTTTCAGGGGCCCAAATATTTTCCGTGGATTGATTTCAAGCCCACTCTCAACGCGTGGAATTTCCTCCTGACCGGCCCGACCTCGGCCGCTGTGTACCGCAGTTGGGCCAACAGCGCGATCCTGGCAACGACTAGCGCCGCCATCGCCGTCATCATCGGCGCGATGGCCGGCTATGCACTGACGCGGTTCCGCTTTTACTGGTCTGGGCTGAAATGGAAGAACAACAACATTGCCTTTTTCATCATTTCCCAGCGCATGCTGCCTGCGGTCGTGGTGATTCTGCCCTACATGATCATGTATCGCATCTTTGGGCTCATCGACACGCATCTGGGGATGATCCTGGCTTACACCGTATTTAACCTGCCGTTCGCGGTCTGGATCCTGCGCGACTTTTTTGCCGGCCTGCCGGTGGACCTCGAAGAAAGTGCGCTGATTGATGGCGCGAACCGCTTTCAGGCATTCCGCAGTATCGTACTGCCGTTAGCCGCACCTGGGTTGATTGCGACCTTCCTGTTCTGCCTGGTATTCACGTGGAACGACTATCTCTTTGCGCTGATGCTGACCTTTAGCAAAGCCAGCACGCTACCCATGTTCATCGCCGGGGAGGGGACGCAGTCGTATGGCCCGCAGTGGTGGTATCTCTCTGCGCTTTCTCTGCTCTCGATTGCGCCGATGATTCTCATCAGCTTGCTCGTTGAGCGGTATATCACGCGCGGCCTGGTAGTGGGCGCGATCAAGTAGTGGACGCACTGGAGGCACCCTAATGGATTTCCGATTTGTGGGACGAACCGGCGTTAAGGTTTCGGAGATTATGCTCGGCTGCCAGACCTTTGGCTGGAGTGCCGATGAGCCGACGGCGCACGCACTCGCCGATTGCTTTGTCGACGCGGGTGGCAATTTTTTCGATACCTCGAATACTTACAATGAGGGCGAGTCCGAGAGGATTCTCGGAACCTGGCTCAAGAGCCAGGGAAACCGGCAACGTTTTGTGATTGCCAGCAAGGTCTTTTTCCCTGCGGACGACAAGGGGCCGAACGATAACGGGCTGACGCGCAAGCACATTATGGACCAGATCGACCGCAGCCTGAAGCGCTTGCAGACGGATTATATTGACATTTACCAGACGCACTGCTGGGATGCGTCGACGCCGCTGGACGAGACGCTGCGCGCGATGGACGATTTGGTGACCGCTGGCAAGATCCGCTATATCGGCGCGTCGAACTGGACCGCCTCGCAATTGGTCCGGGCGAACATGCTTGCCGAGAAGCACCACTGGGCGCGCATCGACTGTTTGCAGCCGGAATACAGCCTGCTCATCCGGAGCCCGGAATGGGAACTGTTGCCGGTCTGCCGTGAGGAGGGCATCGGGGTAATTGCCTGGTCGCCGCTCGCGGGTGGGTGGTTGAGCGGTAAGTATCGCCGTAATCAGCAGCCACCGTCGGATAGCCGAGTGGGACGGGCTGACCGTTGGGATGATCTGCCCGAGCAACGCGAGAGCGGGATCACCTGGCAGATCGTTGATGCCTTGATTGAAGTGAGCGGTGCGTGCGGTAAATCGCCAAGCCAGGTCGCGCTGAACTGGCTGCTGCAACAACCCGGCGTGACCGCGCCGATAATCGGCGCGCGCACGCTGGCTCAACTGGAAGACAACTTGGGGAGTGTGGGCTGGTCGCTGAACGCGGAGCAGATGGCGAAACTCAACGCGGCGAGCGACATTCCGCTCCCTTCGCCTTACAATTTCATCGCGAGATACACGCGCAAACGCGCGTGAGAGGTGAC
>DATDRS010000351.1:0-5657 GCA_035291605.1 Anaerolineales bacterium
CCCAGCACCTCGCTCAAAAGTTCGCTATAGAACGCATCGCCGCTGCCCGCGTCGAGCACGAGCGCGCTCGGACTCAGATCCCCCAGCGCGTCCGTGATGATGCGGCGGAACAGCGGCTCGCGCACCCGGTGATAGGCCTCCATCAACGGCCAATAGTCTGGAATTTGCGGAAGCGCCATATTGAATGTGCCACCACCCTGCCTGCTCAGGGCCCGTTCAGTATACTATCAACTGCGCTATGAGGCTATTACGATGCGAATTGTCTGCTCTGATTGCTCACACGAAGTCCCGGCCGGCACGTTAGGCCGCTGCCCGTACTGCAATGGAATCCTCCGCCCCGATTACCCGGACGAAGCCGTCCGCCAACTTCAGCGCATCCAGCCCGGCCCCGGCATTGACCGCTATCGCGCGGTTCTGCCCGTCTCGACTCCGCTTCCCTTCCTCGGCGAGGGCGACACTCCGCTCATCCATTCGCGCCGCATCGGCCCGTCGCTGGGCCTGCCGTACCTCTACTTCAAGCAAGAAGGGCGCAACCCCACGGGCGCATTCAAAGACCGGGGCGCGGCGCTCGCGACGGCGTTGGCCATCGAATCCGGCGCACAAGGATTGCTCACGGCCTCCTCCGGCAACGCCGCCTCCGCCCTCTCCGCCTACTGCGCTGCCGCCGGGATCCCCTGCCTCATCCTGCTCGAACCCGGAAACCCGCCCGCCAAACTGCGGCAGGCGCTCGCTACAGGCGCCCAGGTTCTGCCGATCAAAGGCATTTTTGCCCACGGCCCCAGGGCGTTGCAAGGACTGCTGATCGAAACGGCTGCGCGCCTGAATTACTACCTCGCTTTCATCTGGGCTCCCGTCAACCCGTACATCCTGGAGGGCATCAAGACGATCTCGTACGAGGTCGCGGCGCAACTACCCGCCCCCCCGGAGGCGGTCGTATGTCCTGTCGGGGGCGGCGACATGTTCACCGCTCAATGGCGCGGCTGGCTCGAATTGAAGCGCGCTCGAGTGATTGAGCGATTGCCTCGGATGATCGCCGTTCAATCGTCGAGCGCCCCGCCTCTGTTGAAAGCCTTCGAGGCAGGCGCGGATCGTGTGATCCCGCTCGACCGCGCCAACTCGAAGATTTCCGGCGTCAACGTCGCGTTCACCGGAGACCACGCGCTGAAAGTTGTGCGCGAGTCGGGCGGCCTGGTCGCGGGCGTGAGCGACGAAGAGATTCTGGCCATGCAGCGGCGCCTGGCGCTGGAAGAGGGTCTCTGGGTGGAACCCGCCTCCGCTGCGCCGGTCGCCGCGTTGGGCGGGTTGCTCTCCCGGGGCGCGCTGCACGCCGCCGAGCGGATCGTCTGCATCCTGAGCGGTGCGGGCTTCAAAGACCCGCACCTCGCCGAGGCCGAAGCCGCCGAACTCAATCGGCGCGCCGCTTTGCCCTTTGACGCCGAAGCGATTGTCAACGAAGCCGCCCATAAGTAAGGTGCGGCGCACTTGTGAAGTGCGCCGCACCTATGGACACGAATAATTCGCGCTCCTCTGCGCGAAGCGCCTCGTGGATCACACGGAATACACCAACCGCAGCGCTACATCCGCCCCCGGCGGGATATCCTCAATCGGCTCGAACACGAAGCGCGGGATATCCTCCGCCGCCTTCTTCACCGAGCCGGTCACCAGAATATCCCAGGCTTTCGCCGTGTCTTCGCCCAGCTTGCTCGCCGCGTTGACCTCCGAGCCAAACACATCCTGGTCGCCGATCCGCAGCACCCGCCCGTACCCCAACCCGACGCTCAGCAAGATCTGATCTGTCTCCGGCTTGCCGGCATTGTAGGCTTTGAGCGTCTTCTGCATGGCGATGGCGCACTCCAGCGCCTTGGTGACGTTGCGGAAAATCACCAGCATGCTGTCGCCTTCCATCTTGAGCAGGATGCCGTCGTGCTGGTCAATGCACGGCACGAGCACCCGCTGAGACTCATAGATGACCTGCAAGAAGTGAATGATCCCGAACGCAGCCACGTTGCGCGAGAACCCCGCCAGGTCGGTGAACATCACCGCCCACGTCTCGCCGAACAAATCCCAGATGCGGGTGTCAATTTGTTCCTTATTCGCGCTGGGCTTGAGGCGCTCCTCGATCAACTTCTCCAGCCGATCCTGCGAAGCGCTCGTGCCAATTTGAAACACGTAAGGCATCGCTTGTCTCCCGTTGGCGCTACACCAACAACTCCTTGTGCTTCGTCAAACAATCCATTAACACATCCACGTCCCTCTGATTATTATAGAAGTGTGGCGAAACGCGCAAGTTGTTGTCGCGGCTGGAAGTGATGATCCCCTCCGCTTCCAGCCGCTTCACCAGCAGGTCAACCTTGTGCGAGCGGAGGGTGATCAGCGCGCCATGTTTATCCGGGTCAGCCGGCGAGGCGAGGTTGAACCCGCGCCGCATCGCCCCTTCTTTGAGCGCCCCGGTGATCTCGCCGATTTCGGCCCGGATTTTCTCGAGCCCCACCGACTGGATCAACTTCATCCCCGCGACCCCGGCGTAGATGCTGGGCACAGGCGGCGTGCCGGACTCAAAACGGCGGGCCGTGGGCGAGGGCGTGTTCGCGTAAATATCCATTGCAAAAATGTCCGCCTGCGAGAACCAGCCCATCGTCGTGGGATACAAGTCAGGCACGAGGTCCTTACGAATGTAGATGAAGGCCAGTCCTGCCGAGGCCAGCAAATACTTGAGCACCCCGCCCGCCAGAAAATCCACTTTCAGCGCCTTCACGTCAACGGGCAGCGTGCCGAGGGTCTGGTAGGCGTCCAGCAGCACCAGCGCCCCCTTGCGGTGCGCCAGCTCGACGATAGCCGGCACGTCGAGCCGCGAGCCGTTGCGGAAGCAAACGTGCGTGATCGAAACCAGCTTCGTCCGCTCGTCAATCGCCTCTGCGAAGCGCTCCAGCGGAATGACGTTGCCCGCCGCCGGGACGTGCACCACCCGCGCCCCGCGCCGCGCCTGCGCGTGCCAGATGTGCGCGATGGTCGGGAACTCGAAATCGCTGACCACAATTTTGTTCCGCTCCCCGCCGAAGTCCAGGGCGCTGGCCAGCGCGCTCACCCCGGCGGAGACCGAGGTGCAGTCGGCGACCTCGTTCGGGTCGGCGTTGATCAACCCGGCGAAGGCCTGCCGCGCCGTCTCGCTCCGCTCCACCCACAACTCCCACGGCGAGCCTTTCTCGTCCCAGTCTCGCAGGTACTGCGCGTACGCCTGCTGCACCTCCGTTGACAGCGCGCCCTGGGAGCAGCTGTTGAAGTAGGTTTTTTGCTCAAAGATAGGGAAGTGATCACGGAAAGCCACTGAATTCTCCTGAGCAGTATGAGTTTACCTTGCGTTGCCCACAATCTCGCCAAAGCGCGGGTCGTCGCGAATCCACACAAAGTCGGGGTCACGCCACGCCCATTGTCGGTCAAAACTTTCCCGTCCTGCCGCGCGCCGCAAATGCTCTAGCGCCAGGTCCACGTTCCCGCAAACGGACTCGAGGCAGGTCAGGTTGTACCAGTCGTCTCGTGGAATAAACCCGCGCGCTTGCGCCGCGTATTTTGCGGAGGCGGCTAAGTCGCTGAATAGCTTATGGATGGAGGCAAGCGCAAGCAATGGGTTTAGGTCTTGTGGGGCAATGGCCAACCATTTTTCTAAGTAGGGGACAGCATCGCGCTCACGACGCTGCAAGCGAAGAAGCAAGATGAGGTTGTTGAGAATCGCGGTATCGTTCGGACTGGCGTCTAATCCCTTCAAATACGTTCCTTCCGCTTCCGCCGCGCGGTTCAACTTCGCCAGCAGGTTGCCCAGATTGGCGTAGGCCCCCGCCAGGTTCGGGTCGCGCGCAATCGCCTGCCGTAAGGCGTCTTCCGCTTCCGCCGCGCGGTTCAACTCAGCGAGCACGACACCCAGGTTCGACCAGAGGATGGCATTCTGGGGCTCGAGTTCGGTTCCCTTTTTCCACAGCGCCGCTGCCCGCTCCAATTGCTTCGCAAGGAAGAGCGTAGCCCCAAAGTTTATGGGCAGGCCAGGCATTGCTCCCGGCTGGCGGCCGGCCTGACGCAAGACCAGATCATGCAAGAACGAGGCGTGCGGCTTCCAGTCTGCCTGCGTTCCTTTGGCTTCAATTTGCCCATCACGCGGCGACAGTTTACCTCCACTCATTACGACCACCTTCTTTTCGTACGCCAGATAGCGCAGCGCACGGCTGACCTTCCAGCGGTGGACCAGGCGCTCTGGCGCGTTGCCAGCCCACAACCTGCGCGCCGTCGGCTCGACCAGCCAGGGGTAGAGATCAATCCTGGCCTGCCGCAGGATGTCAATAGCGTCGTAAACGTATCGGACCGCCGGGCGCTGTCGCAACGCACGCTGATAAACCTCCCGCCACGAGCCGTCGAGCGTCGCAGTGTAGTTGACCAGCGTCACAGGCTTGTCCTCGGTCTGCAAGCGTTGGAGGTTGAGCACAACGTTCGTGTAAGTCCCGTCGTTCTGGCGCGCAATCGCCGGGAAATCCTCGCTTGCCGCCTTCAAGTCGGCGCGGGTGACCAACTCCTTTAACAATTCGACCGTGGCTTTATGACGCGGCTCCGGCAGTTCAAAGCGCGTGAATCGTTTCCAGAACGCGTCGCGCGGATTGAAATTGAGTATTAGCCATTCCTCGGCCTCGTCCCGCGCCGTGGCGATCACGCGAATTTCGTCTGCGCCGCACATCGTCTCAAAGGCATTGAGCGCGTCTAACAGCCGGTCGCGATAAGACGATTGGCCGAGTAACGGCATTTGCTCCGCTTTGGGCGACTGCACATACCCGCCAGCGCGGAACAGGCCGTTCAAGTCGTCCAACAGAATGAGAATACGGCGGCGGTCGCCGTGGAGTTCAGGGAGGAGTTCTTTAGGCTTGTCCAGCCAGCCTATCTTGAGCCGCACGACACGGTAGCCCTCGTTGATCAGCGATTGCGCCAGCGTCGCCGCCTCGCGGGTCTTGCCCAGCCCCGTGCGCGCTGTGATGAGCAAATAGCGCGACGTACGCAGAGCCTGGCGCAGCTCTGCCTGAATATCACGGTCAGGGTCACGCGGTTGATAAGGGATGCGGTGGTTGGCCAGGGGACGTGGGTCATCTTCCGTGCCGTAGAGCCTGGGCAGAAGCGCCACCGGGTCGCTGATGACTTCAAAGGCTTTGACGTCAACGCGCAGACGCCGGAGCCACCAGCGGCGCACGAGCCAGGCCAGCCCCGTGAAGATCGCGCTGATGGGAATAACGAGAAAGGTGAGGACCTTCAGCACCGTCTCAATCGGGTCTTTGTTGTTCGTGAGAAACTGCCAAAAGTCTTTGAAGATCTGGGGCATGCTTTAGAATTTACCCCTGTTATGACGAAACGCAAAACGCACAAACAAACCTATCTAAAACCAACTGGAGATCGCTCCACTCCTGCGGTGTCTACTCCGGCAGTTCACGTTTCGTCACCGCCCCAGATACGCCTTCCGCATCAATTCATTGTTCAGCAAATTCTCCGCCTTGTCCGCCAGCACCACGCGCCCGGTCTGCAGGACATAGCCCCGGTGGGCAATGGACAACGCCATGTTCGCGTTTTGCTCCACCATGAAAATCGTCGTGCCCTGCCGGTTGATCTGTTGGATGATCTCGAAGTTTTGC
>DATDRS010000352.1:0-13636 GCA_035291605.1 Anaerolineales bacterium
CCGTTGCGTATCCTGGCCGGGAAGCGAGCCTGGTCTCCGCCCAGCGCCGGGAACTATTGCGCGCTGCTCAGAAAGGAAAAACCATGACGATTCAACCTGACCCCGCGGACGCCGGAGGAACCCGAACACGCTGGGGATTACCGCTGACGCTCCTCGGCGGTCTTGCGGCTCTCTTCGTCTGCGCCTTTGCGGTGGCCACACTGGCCGGCGCAGTCTGGTGGTGGCGAGGTGGAAGGCTGTCCGAGGCCCAACGCGGCCCGACCGGAGGAGAGGTCGTCGTCGAGGCGCGTGACCCGCAAAGCGGCGCGGTGAGGGAGGCGCGCGGCCTGGTCGAGGTTCAGGCGGGCGATGGATCGTGGAGGGCGGTCAAGACCGGTCACGTCGTCACCGCCGGGCAGCGCCTACGCACAGGGGCCTTGTCAAGCGCCACGCTCGTCTTTTACGACGGCAGCCAGACGCGCCTGGGGCCGAACACCGAGGTCACGGTGGAGGCGCTCGACGCGCAGAAATCCGGCCCGCGCGTGGTGCGGCTGACCCAATGGCTGGGCGATACGGATCACGACGTCGCTCCTCCGAGCGATCCGGCCTCCGTCTACGAGGTGAACACGCCCTCCGGTGCGGGGAAGGCGAAGGGCACCTTCTTCCACGTCTCGGTGACGACAGTGCTCATCCGGTTTGACGTGGACGAGGGCGCGGTAGAAGTCACCAACGTGAACGTGACGGTCGTCGTCGTCGCCGGGCAGTCTACCGTCATCGTCGTCGGCCAGCCGCCCGTGACGCCGATGTTCCGCATCACGGGCGAGGGCGAGGTCGAGCGGACCGGCGCGACGTGGCGCATCGCCGGGCAAGATTTCCTGACCAACGAGAATACCGTCATCGTCGGGAACCCGCAGGTCGGGGATTGGGTCGCCTTCGAGGGACGTCTCTTCGCCGGCGGCACGCGTTACGCCGACCGGATTGTCCTGCTGCGGCGCGCGATTGAGGACAGGTTCACCTTCGCAGGGACGGTGGAGGCGATTGGGGTGCTGACCTGGACAATTTCCGGACGGACGGTCCACGTGGACGACCAGACGACCATTGAACCCGGCCTGAGCGTCGGCGACGAGGTGGAGATCGAGGGCGGGGTCACGTTGGATGGAACCCTCTGGGCGTCCAGCATCCGGCGCGCGGCGACAAATCGTTTCCAGTTTACGGGCGTGGTCCAGCGCATGGGAGCCGGAAGCTGGACAATCTCCGGCATCTCGGTCACCGTCAACGTGAGCACCACGATTGACGCCGAGATCGTGGCGGGCGACGTCGTGCTGGTCAGGGGGCAGATTCTCGAGGACGACACCTGGCTGGCGACCTCCATCCAGCGGACGACGGCGGACACGTTCGATTTTGTGGGCGTGGTCGTCCGCACGGACCCGTGGAACGTCAGCGGCGTCGAATTCGAGACGGACGAGCACACAGATATTGACGAGGGGATCCGCGTCGGCAATCGGGTGCGGGTGAGGGGACGCATCCTGGCAGACGGGACGTGGCTGGCCGAACGCATCATGCAGCTCGACGAGGACCGGCGGCATCACGTTCAATTCACCGCACGGGTGCAGAGCATTGACCCGTGGGTCGTGGGCGGCATCTCCGTGACCGTGGACGCTCAGACCCAGATCGAGGGCGTGATCGAAGTTGACGACCTGGTCACGGTGAAGGGCAACCTGCTGCCCGACGGGACAGTCCTGGCGAAGAAAATCACGCGCGTGGCCGAGGCGCGCAGTTGCGCCGACACGAGCGTGATCGTGAGCAGCGTCGGGGACGGCCAGGTCGTGCTGCTCGATGGGCGGACGATCTCGCTGACCGAGAGCGTCAACGTCGAGGGGACGATCAACATCGCCAGCGTGATCGTGATCCGTACCTGCGTGGGCGAGGGCGACCAGCTTGTGGTGGTGAGCATCGTCGTCGTCTTCCAATTGGAGGGCCTGCCTACGCCCACCCCTACCCCCGTCACACCATCGCCGGCAGGCGACACAAGCGGCGAGTTCACCATCTGCCACCAGCCGCCGGGCAACCCAGAGCAGCGCCACACGATTAAGGTGGATGGTGGGGCCTTGCAGGGACATCTGGGCCACGGCGACACGCTCGGCCCATGCGGCGGCGACGGGGAGGGCGATGACGACGACGACTGATTGACGAAAGGCACGTCAAGCGCTTGACGCGCCGAGTAAGGGGGTAAGCAAAATGTGTCAGAAAGGTCACCAGACCCGGCAGGCCTCCGAGACCTGCCGGGTCTTTGCATGCCCATCTGCGGAGGCGGGCGATTGGCCCATGCTATAATCCTCGCGCCATGCAATCCGACCTCGCGCCCACTTTCCCACGCGCCCACACGCCCACGCTCTTCACCTGGCTCATCCGCTTTGCCTACACCTCAGCCAGCATGGCCGTCATCTTCGCCTCGCTCGGCGTCATCGGCGCGGCGGCTTTCAACCTCAGTTATAGCGACCGGATTTATCCCGGTGTGCGCGCGCTGGGGATTGACCTCTCCGGGATGACCGCGGCCGAAGCGGCCGTCGCGCTGTCTGGCGCTTTTACTTATCCCCAGTCCCCGGCCTTCACCTTCCACGAAGGCGAACATGCCTGGACCGCCACGCCCGCCGAACTCGGCGTCGCGTTGAACTTGCATGCCACGGTGAACGCCGCATATGCGGTCGGGCGTTCCGGGAATATCCTGGCCGACTGGCTCGACCAGTTCGAGGCGTGGTACTTCGGCTGGCAGATCGCGCCCGTGGTCACTTACGATGAGAGCCACACGCTCGCTTATTTGAAACAACTGGGAGAAGTCTTCTTCCAGCCCACGCGCGAGGCCTCGCTCGTCGCCGAGGGGGCCAAAGTCACCGCCACGCCGGGACAAATCGGGCGACAGTTGGACGTGATCGCCACTGCCACCGTGCTGCGCGCCTCGATCATGCGCCTCGCCCCGGCGGATATGTCGCTCCAGTACGCCGAGACGCCGCCGCTCGTGCTGGACGCCTCCGCCCAGGCCGCGGCCGCCGAGGCCATCTTGCGCCAGCCGCTCGTGCTCGCCGTCGCGAATCCCGCCCCCGGCGACCCAACTGGCTGGACAATTGACCAGGAGGCGCTCGGCGCGATGCTGCACATCCGGCGCGTGGAAGACGGGCCGAACGCCGCGCACTTCGAGGTCGGCCTCGACGCGGGGGCTTTGCGCGCCTTTCTCGAGCCTCTGGCCCCACCATTGGAGCGGAAGGCGCAAGACACGCGCTTCATTTTCAACGACGACACCCGCCAGCTCGAAGTCATCGAGCGCGCAGTTGACGAACGCCGCCTGGACATCGAGGCGACCATCGCGGCCATCCATGACTCGCTCGCCAAAGACGTGCACACTGTCTCGCTCACCTTTCAAACGAAGCCGCCGCAGATCACCGATGACATGACGGCGGAACGGCTGGGCATCACCGGGTTGGTGAGCGAACAGTCCACGTATTTCGCCGGCTCCAGCGCGGAGCGCATCAACAACATCAAAGTGGCTGGGGCGCGCTTCCACGGGCTGCTCGTCCCGCCGAACGCGACGTTCTCGTTCAATGAGCATCTCGGCGACGTGAGCCTCGACACGGGCTTCGCCGAGGCGCTGATCATTTACGGGGGGCGCACGATCCGCGGGGTCGGCGGCGGCGTGTGCCAGGTGAGCACCACGCTCTTCCGCGCCGCGTACTTCGGCGGCTACCCCATCGTCGAGCGCAACTCGCACGCCTACCGCGTGGGCTATTACGAGCGCGGCGATCCGGGCAAATGGAGCGGCCCCGGCCTCGACGCGACGGTCTTCGCGCCGCTGGTGGATCTTAAGTTCCAGAACGACTCGCCGCACTGGCTGTTGATGGAAGTGTACGTGAGCCCCACGGCGGGGCGCATCACGTGGAAGTTTTACTCGACCTCCGACGGCCGGCAGGTCAGCGTCGCGCCCCCGGTCGTCGAGAACTTCGTCCCGCACCCTGACCCGCTCTACGAAGAAGACCCCGAGCTCCCGGCGGGCACGGTCAAGCAGGTGGACTACGCCGCTGACGGCGCGGACGTGACTGTTTACCGCGCCATCACCCGCGACGGCCAGCAAATCAACGCGGGCGAGAAGCCCATCCGGACGCACTATCAGCCATGGCGCGCGATTTACCACTACGGCCCCGGCACCGAGGGCATGCCGCCGCCGGCGCCTACGCCCACTCCCACGCCGTGATCGCTAAGAGCGGATAGCAGATCGCAGATGGCGTATGGCATTAGAATACGCCATACGCTTATGGACCTTCGCTCTTTCCCCCGAATCTTCTTGCACGGCCCGCTGATCCTGTGGCGTTTCACCCGGCCCAATTGCATCATCACCATTGAACTCCGCCAGCGGCTTCTGGCGGCAGCGTTCATTTTCGTCCTGATCTGGCACCTCGCCGCGCCGAGCGAGGTCACGGCGATCAGCCTGGTCACGCTGGGTGGATTACTCGGCGCCTGCCTCTTCTGGGCGCGCGCGATGGCGCTGCGCGTGGCCGGCCGGCGCAAACTGCGCTACGCCGCCGTGCAGGTGGGCGAGGAACTTGAAGAGCACATCACGCTTGACAACGCCTCCGCGCTGCCCGTCCTTTGGGCCGAGTTCGTGGACCGCTCCGATCTCCCCGGCTACACGGTCACGAGCGTGCGCGCCGCCGACGCGCACAGCTCGATCCGCTGGCGCACCCGCGCGCTCTGCGCACGGCATGGCCTGTACAGCCTCGGGCCGTGGGAATTGCATCTCGGCGACCCGTTCGGTGTCTGCCTCGTCCGGCAAATCTACACCCAGCCGCAGGAGGTCCTCGTCTGTCCGCCGCTCGCGGCTTTACCCGAAGAGCTCCTGCCGCATGGCGCGGCCGTCGGCGATCACCGTCCGCTGCGCCAGCCGCTGCGGGCGGAAACCATCTCGGCCACGCACACGCGCGTGTATCATCCCGGCGACCCGCTCCGCCACCTGCATTGGCGCACGACCGCCCGCCGCGAGGCGTTGTTCACCAAAGTCTTTGAGCCGGAGGCCTCTTCGATCATCTGGCTGATCCCGGATTTGGATAAGAACGTCCACCTCACCCCCCTCCCCGGCCTAACGTCCTTAGGGATAGGGGGTGAGGATACCGAGGAGACGATGATGCTCCTCACCGCCTCCCTCGCCAATCAGCTTTTGCAGAGGCGGCTGGCGGTGGGCCTCGCGGCCTACGCCGATAAGCCGATTGTGGTCCCGCCCCAGGTGGGGACGCCGCACCTCTGGAAGATTTTGCGCGCGCTCGCGCCCCTCTGGCCCGCCTCGCCATGGCCCCTGGCGCGAACACTCGCCCGCGCCCAGCCGCTCATCTCCGCCCGCGACCTGGTCGTCGTCATCACGCCCTCGGCGAGCACCGACTGGCCAGGCGAACTGCGCCGCCTCATCCGGCGCGGAGGCGGGGCCGAGGCAATTCTGTTGGACCCGGCCTCCTTTGGCGGCGAGGGGAACGCCGACGCGTGCGCGCTGATTCTGGCTGACCTGGGGATCACGTCCAAAATCGTGCGGCGCGGCGAGGTGCGCCCTATTCCGGCGGCTTATGGCCGGTTGCGTCGCTGGGAATTCATGACGTTAGGGACGGGGAGGGTGGTGGTGAAGCAGAGGCCGCGTGTCGCCGCAGAATGAATTTTGAATAGATGCATGTCCCGCCTTCTTCGTCCCTCCTTTCTCTCGTTCAGCCTTATGGCTGTGGCCGTTGCGCTCTTTGGTCGCAGCCTCAGCGAGGCCAAGTGGGTAAGCGGCAACACGGCGCATGTCGGGGGGCTGTGGCTCGGCCTGTTGTGCGGCCTCTTGCTCGCCGCCTCGCGCTGGCGGGGCTGGAGCGCGCTGGGGTACACAGCTGTTCTCTCCCTCGCCGCTGCCGCCGAGGTCATCGGGCGCGTGCTGCCCTCCGTCACCGTGCTTCAATCTGCGTCTTTCGCCGACGTGGTCTGGATTATGCACGTGCGCTTGCTGACGCTGGCGGACCGGCTCAACGGATGGGTTGGCGCTTATTTCGGCGGCGAGGTCATCAAGGACACCGGGTTGTTCGTCTTTCTGCTTGTCATCACGGGGTGGAATGCCAGCGCCTGGCTGGCGTGGTGCGTCCTGCGGCGGCAAAGGGCGTTGGAAGGATTGCTGCCCTCCGGTTTCCTGCTCGCGCTGAACGTTCATCTGAGCGGGCAGCCGTTCTCTGTCTTCTGGTATTTTGTCGTGAGCGCCGGGCCGCTGACCGCTATCGCCGCCTTTGTCCGGCAACACGCCGACTGGGACCGGCGTCAGGTGGATTATTCCGGCGAACTGGGATTCACCTGGGGCGCGAGCGCGCTGACGATCACACTAGTGATCGGCCTGCTGGCTGGGGTGGCGCCATTCGTCGGCACGCCCCAGGGCTGGGAGATGCTATCAGGCTGGGCGCGCGTGGCCCGATTGAGGACCGCCGACACCGCCGCGCAGCTCTTCTCCGGCGTGAACCCGCCGGCCGGGCCGGCCGCGCGGACGACGGCCCGCACGCCCGACCTCGAATTTATCGGCGAACCGCCCGACCAGGGGAACGACACAGTGATGTGGGTCGTCGTGAACGATCCGGCTCCCCCACCGCCGCAGGCAGACCGGCCCGAGGCGCGCGTCCCCAGGCATTACTGGCGCAGCAGCATCTTCGCCACATACACCGGCAAAGGCTGGACGCCGCTGCAGTTGTCTCCCTTCTTCGGGCCCCCGGAGCGCCTGCAGACTCCAGCAGGGCGCTACGAACTTCGCCAGCATTTTGAGATCGTCGCGCCGCACGGCGAGGCGCTCTTTGCGGTGAACCTGCCCGTCTCCGCCGAAGGCGGCGCCCAACTCCGCTCCACCGCGCTGGGCGACAGCGCCAGATTGTTGGGGACAGTTTCAGTTTATGACGTCACCTCCTGGGCAACACAACTGACCAAGGCGCAGCTCAACTCGGCTGCAGCAGTGTACCCGCCCGAAATCAGCGCGACGTACCTGCAACTGCCGCCCTCGCTTCCCCAGCGTGTGCGCACCCTCGCCGCCCGCGTCACGGCGGGCGCCAGCGCGCCGTATGACAAAGCCGCCCGCCTGCAAGCGTATCTGCGCGCGACCTATCCCTATACCCTGGACGTACCCGGCCCGCCGACGGATGAAGACGTAGTGGACTATTTTCTGTTCGAGGCGCCCGGCGGATTCTGCTCGTACTACGCCTCGGCGATGGCGGTGATGCTCCGTTCCATCGGCATCCCGGCGCGCGTGGTCACGGGCTACGCCACGGGCGACTACGATTACACGCGCGGCGCCTACCGCGTGCCCGCGAACGCCTCGCACGCCTGGGTCGAAGTGTATTTCCCTGACTATGGCTGGGTGGAGTTCGAGCCGACGGCGGCGCGCGCGGAGTTCGTGTATGCGAGTGAAAGCTCCCCGATCAGCGCCGCCGCCCCCGAAGCACCCACGCCAGCGCAGGCTAAGGATCGGATCCCTGAGTGGGTCATAGGGGCCATCGGGGTACTGGGAATCATCGGGGCCGCCTGGTGGTGGTTGAGCCAGGCACGTCAGCCGGGATTACGCGGGCCACGCGGGCGGGCGCAAGCCCTGTACCGGCGCATCCGGTGGGCGCTGGCGAGCGCCGGCCTCGCCGCCGCCCCATCCGTCACGCCGGGCGAGTTCGCCGCCGCCGCCGCGCCGAGCCTGCATGCCTACAAGAAATTGGAATCGGCGCTCGGCGAATCTACCGACCTGTACGTGCAGGCTACATTCAGCCCGCGCGCGCCCGACGACGTGGAAACGCGCGCGGCGCAGCGCCGGTGGCGACAGGCGCTGCCCGATTGGCTCAAGTTGTGGCTCAGGCGGCATATTGCCTAAATCAACCGCCATCCGCCATCTGCCAGCCTCAGCTGCGAATTGCGAGAATCGCCGCCTGTGGTAGAATCCGCGCCACTTTAGGGAGAATGCTATGGTCAGTCCTGACTTGCTCGAAATCCTGCGCTGCCCGCACTGCGTCCGCGAAAAGCCGGGGATGCTGGAGCTGGAGCGAGACACCTGGCTCGTGTGCCAGGAACCCGACTGCGGGCGAAAGTACCCCATCCGCGACGATATCCCAGTGATGCTCATCGAAGAGGGGAGCAAGTGGATGAAGACGCCCGTCGCGGATTTGCCCGTCCCGCCCCCCAAAGACTAACCCGCCTCAACCAATGATCGCCCGGCGCTACACCGCGCTCTCGCTCATCCCGCTGGCTATGTCGCTGGCGGGCTTTGCCGCGTTGGGCGCGCCGGACCCGCTGCGCGGCCCGCTCATCGCCACGGAACCCTTTGGGCCGGACGGGTTGCTCGGCCTCTTCACGCAGCCTATGTACCTGGCCGACGCCATCGGCCTCGTGCTCCTCGCCCTGGCCACGCTCGAAATCTGGATCCTCGCCATCACCTGGGAGTACCGCCGCCACCGCCATTACAAAACCGACAAGCGATGACCGTCCTGGACGAGTTGTTTTCCGGGGACGACGCGCGCGCGGCCGCGGTCCTGGAGCACGTTGACGCGGCCCACCTGCCCGCCCTCGCGGAGGCGCTGGCCTCGGGCGGCGCGGACTCTCGCTGGTGGGCGGCGTGCGCGCTCGCCCGCCTGCCGGATGCACGCGCGCTGAACGCGCTCCTCGCCGCCGCCATTGACCCCGACCCGGACGTGCGCGCCGCCGTCCTGCAGGGCCTCGGCGAGCAGCGCGCCCCCGAAGCCGTGGCGCCGCTCCTCTTCGCCCTCGCCGACGACAGCTCCTACCTCGCCCGCCTCGCAGCGGATGCGCTCATCCGCATCGGCAAACCGGCCGTGCCTAGCCTGATCCGCGCGCTAGAGAACGACGCCGCGCCCCACGTCCGCGTCCACGCCGCGCGCGCCCTGGCGCTCATCGGCGACATCGCGGCCGTCCCAGCGTTGTTCCACGCACTCGAAGACGAGTCGGCGATGGTGCAGCATTGGGCGGAAGAAGGCCTGGACCGGATGGGGGTAGGGCAGGTGTACTTTAAGCCGTGAATTCTTGATGGGTGAGCGGTTCTGTAAGGAGCCGCCCGACCCCGGCGTGCGCCGACTGGCGTTACTGTCTACTACGATATCAAATAGGCAACTTGGATGGCGCAACTCTATAGCGTGCTGGCAATCCTCATTGCAGCGATAAACCTGGGCTTGTTCTTGGTCGCGCCAACGGGATAGATTCTAGGTGCCCGGCCACCTCCGCCCTTGAAAGAATAGCCCCCTTCTGCTACAATCTCGCGCGCTCCCCCCACGCGGGGGAAGTTTTTTGACAATCAGGGCGTTGTACCCTTCGCCCGCCGCTGCTACAGAAAGGAAAGGGCTTGTATCCCCATGAAAGTTTTGCTGCTCAAAGATGTGTATAAACTCGGCCACGCCGGCGACATCAAGAAGGTCGCCGACGGCTACGGGCGGAATTATCTGATCCCGCATGGGCTGGCGATGCTCGCCACGCCCGCGGCGGTGAAGCAGGCCGAGACCCTGCGCCAGAACGCCGCCATTGCCCGCGCCAGGATCAACGCCGAGCTGGCCGGGGTTGCCGAGAAGCTCAACGCGCTTACGCTCACCTTCGCGGTGAAGGCGGGCGAGACGGGCAAACTCTACGGCTCCATCACCCCGGCGACGATCGCAGAGGAGATCAAGAAGGCCTCCGGCCTCGAGGTAGACCGCCGCAACGTGGGCAACCAGCCGCTGCGCGAACTGGGCGAGTACAAAGTCCCGGTGCGGTTGACGACGGACCTGATCCCCTCGGTCAAGGTCGTCATCTACCGCGAGGGCGAGGTGCTCAAGACCGCCGCCGAAGCCCCGGCCCCGGAGGCCCAGGCCGCGCCGACCGAAGCCGTGCCCGCCGAGGCCACACCTGCGCAGTAAAGCCCGCACGGTTGGCATTCCTGTCTAAACTTTTGCCATCGGCCCACGGCCGGCGCACGCCGGAAGCCGGTGGCTTTGTTTTTTAGAAGTCCTGTATGATCGGTCAGTTGCTGCGCGAGGCGCGCGAAGCCAAAGGCTGCACGCTGGAGGAGGCGGAGCGCGCCACGCGCATCCGCGCCAAGTATCTGGCGGCGCTGGAAGCCGAGGATTTCGGTGCGCTGCCTTCCGCCATACAGGCGCGCGGCTTTCTGCGCAATTACGCCCAGTTCCTGGGCCTGGAAGTCTCCCCCCTGCTGGCCGAACACGCCAGGTTATCTAAGAAAACCGGCCTGGCGCTGCCGCTGACCTCGCGGCCGTCACGGCCGGCAGCCCGGCCTCGGGCTACAGCAGCGCCCCCGGCATCCGATGGGGGGATTCAGGTCCGCCCGCGCCGCCTGCTCTCCGCCGATGTGCTCGTCGCCGCGCTGCTCACCATCGCGCTCGGCCTGTTGCTGCTCTGGGGCGGCTCGCAACTCTTGACCAGCGTGGCCGCCGGGGCGACGGGCACGCCGACTGCGGAAGGCACAGCCGCCCCCCCCAGCCTCACGGCGACCGCCGCTGCGCCGATCGTCGAAGCCGCTCTCCCTGCTACCCAGCCTCTGCCGACGCCGCTCCCCAATTACACCGGCGTGCACGTGCTGGTGCGCGCCGAACAGCGCCTGTGGCTGCGCGTCACGATTGACGGCGTCGAAGATTTCGCGGGGCTGATGCGACCCGGCGAGTCAAAGGAGTTCATCGGGCGGCAGGTGATTGAGTTGGTGACGGGCAACGGCAAAGGGACGCACGTCATCTGGAATGGGATTGACCAGGGTACGCTGGGCGACGTGGGGGAGGTCGTGGCCCGGCTGTGGACGCTCGAAGGAATGGTGATCCCGACGCCGACGATCACCCCAACGCCGACAGTCACCCCGCCGCCCACGCGGACGCCGAGGCCGTGAACGTGAGGCGTGAGACGTGATCCGGGATGGAAGGCTCGCTCGTCACGTGTCACGGATCACTCATGTTAGAATACCTTCCACTATTCCTATGGCAAAAGTCAAATCCAAACGCTTCCACCTCGTCAGCCTCGGCTGCTCCAAAAACACGGTTGATTCGGAGAGCATGGCCCACCTGCTCGGGCAAGCCGGATATCAGGCCACGACCGATCCGCGCCAGGCAGAGGTGCTCATCGTCAACACTTGCGGCTTCATCGGCCCGGCCAAGCAGGAGTCGGTGGCCGTGCTCAACCAACTGGCTTCCGGCAAGAAGCGCGGGCAGATGCTCATCGCCGCCGGCTGTCTGTCGCAGCGCTACGGCGCTGAACTGATGAAGTGGGTCCCCGGTCTCGACGGCCTCATCGGCACGCGCCGCTGGATGGACATCGTAGATTTCGTCCAGCGCCTGCGCGAGCGGCGGCGCCCTGAGCCGCTCTATCACCTGCCGGACGACGCAAAAGTCGTCGGTTCCGACGAGCACAGCGCGTTGCGGGCCGCCGTGCAGGGGGCGAGCGCCTATCTTAAGATCGCCGACGGCTGCCGCCGCCCGTGCGCCTTCTGCGCCATCCCGCTCATCAAAGGTACGGCCGTTTCGCGCCCGATGGAATCCATCCTGGCCGAGGCGCGCGCGCTCGAAGCGCAGGGCGTGCGCGAGCTGATCCTCATCGCGCAGGACACGACCGACTACGGCCACGACCTCGGGATGAAAGACGGCCTCGCGGCGCTGCTCGAAGGAATCGCCGAGGCCGCGCCGGGGATTGACTGGACCCGCGTCATGTACGCCTACCCCGGCTACGTCACCGACCGGCTGATCGAGACAATGGCCGCGCGCCCGCAGATCACGCATTACCTCGACATGCCGCTCCAGCACGGCCACCCCATGACGCTGAGGCGGATGCGCCGTCCGGCGAACATCACGTGGGTGCATCAATCCATTGCCAAGATGCGCGCCGCCATGCCCGACCTCGCCCTGCGCTCGACGTTCATCGTCGGGTATCCGGGTGAGACGGAGGAGGAATTTCAGGCGCTGCTCGATTTCGTGGAGGAACTGAAATTTGACCGCCTGGGCGCGTTCACCTTCTCCTACGAGCCGGGCACGGAGTCGGCGGCGCTGGGCGACCCCATCCCCGAAGCAGTGAAGCAGGAACGCAAAGACAGGCTCATGGCGCTGCAACAGCGCCTCTCGCTCGCGAAGAACCAGGCGCTGGTAGGCAAGACCTTGAACGTGTTGGTGGAAGGGCAGGGGGATGGCCTGAGCATTGGACGCACTTACCGTGACGCGCCGGAGATTGACGGCGTGGTGGTCATTGACGGCGAAGCGCCGGTGGGCGAGATGGTCCCGGTGCGCATTTCGGGCGCGTTGGCGTATGATTTGTCGGGGACGGTGGAGACGGCCTCGGCTCAGGCAGTCACTGCGCCGTTGGGGTTGGTCAACGGATGAGACGGATGGAACAGGGAAGAGAAGTGGAACAAATGAAACGCTCCTCAATTCTGAGGAGCGTTGTCGTCTTCCACGTGGTATGTCCCATCCACGACTTCCCCGCTCGAACCCGAGGAGGGCGGGGGGGGTGGTTTGTCGTCCACCACGCTCCAACTGCCCGGCGCGGACTGGGCGAGGTGTTTGAGGTGTTCGTGCACCACGTCGGGGGGCGCAAACTCGAAGAAGAAGCGCAGACCCAGCATCACAATGGCGAGGTCGTCCACTTGCCCGAGCAGCGGTATCACGTCGGGCGCGATGTCCACCGGCATGAACAGGTAGGCCAGCGCGGCCAGCGGGATGAGCTTGGTCACCGGATGCACGCGCCGGTCGAGCATCAGGCTATAGGCCAGCTTCACCTGCTGGACGATCTCGCGCATCCAACTCCCCTCCGGGATGTAAGGCCCCAACCAGTTCTTTTTTTCTTCTGCCATCGCAACCGCCTTTCACTGATGACTGACAACGGACGACGGATCACTGAAACCAGTGACGCCTTCTACTACGCATTCCCCCCTGACAAGTTGCGCTGCTTAATCATTGAATAAGCTATAAAAACTGCGGCTCTGCTCGCGGATGGCGAAGTTCAAACGCTCCTGGGTGATCGCGCCCTGCTCGAGCAAAATGTCGCCGAGCCGCTTGGAGACGCCGCGCTCCGCTGCCTGGTGCTGCGCCGCCAGCGCATTCTTGAGCTGCTCCTCGGTGATGAACTTGTAATCCAGCAGGTACTTGCCCAGGCGCGGCACCGGGCGGTCGGTGTCCTTCTGCTGCTCCTCAATGGCGAACTCCAAACGCTCCCGCGAGATCGCGCGCTGCTCGACCAGGATATCCCCCAGCCGCTTGGCCACGCCCTGTTTCGCGGCCTGCTTCTGCGCCACCAGGGCAGCGCGCAATTGCTCCTCGGTGACGAACTTGTAATCCAACAGATATTTGCCCAGGCGCGGCACCGGGCGGGCCTCGTCGCCCGGCTCGACAATCATCACCTGGAGCGCGGCATCCTCGGCCTTCATCTCGGCCACGGCTGCCTGCCGGGCCTTCTCCTGCTCGGCGAAGGTCAGCCACTCCTTGGCCGTCTCGTTGTTCGGGTTCAGCGCGAGCACCCGCTTCAGGCAGTCAATCGCCCGGTCCATGTCGTCCATCACGGAGGCGAGCGTCAGCCAGGCCTGCTCGTGGCGCGGGTTGACGCGCACCAGCGACATGAGGAGCCTGCGGGCGTCGTCAATACGTTTTTCCTTGATTGCGGCTTCAGC
>DATDRS010000353.1:0-8645 GCA_035291605.1 Anaerolineales bacterium
CAATGTCGCCGTCCACGGCGAGCGGCATCAGAACCTGCTGTTGGAGGTCGGGCCATATCCCTACGCCGACCTCGAGGACATTGCCGCCCGCACCGCCGAGCGCCGCGAATCGGCCTTCATCCTGTTGCTGGACCTGTTGCAAGACCCGCGCAACGTCGGCGCCCTGCTGCGGACCGCCGAGGCGATGGGCGTGCACGGCGTTATTATTCAAGAGCGGCGCGGGTGCGAGATCACGCCCACCGTCGTAACGACCTCGGCGGGCGCCGCTGAAAATCTCCTCGTCGCGCAAGTGACGAACCTGGCCGAGACCATGCGGCGGCTCAAACAACAGGATATCTGGCTCGTCGGCCTCGGGCTGAACCCGGAGGCCCAGCCGATGAATGCAATAGACCTCAACATGCCGCTCGGATTGGTCATCGGCAACGAGGGGGACGGCCTGCGCCGGTTGGTGCGCGACCGCTGCGACTTCCTGGTGAAACTGCCGATGCATGGGCAGGTGCAGTCGCTCAACGCCGCCGTCGCCGGGTCGCTGGCCTTATACGCCGCGCGAGAAGCTCGGACGGTTTCTCATACTACCTCTTAACTCGAGGCTTGCGCGAAATACAGAGCGGGTTACAATCAGCCCAGGATGAGCGAGCCGGAGACGCCCTCCCCGCCCCCCGCGACCGACAAACCGCCGGTTGACCGCACGGCTGAACTCCAGGCGTTGGTCAGCCGCATTGAACAGCGGGTCGGGCGTTATCTCAGTCTGCGCAACGACAGCGTCGAGCAGCGCGACCACCTGCGCCACGTCGCCAACCGCACCCGCTGGCTCTATTACACCGAGCTCCAGCGCGCCAAACCGGGCGCCAGCGTCCTCATCTCCGTGCACGAAGACGCCCTGCTCGACGCCTGCGCCTTCGGCCACGACATCGGCAAATGGATCCCGCGCGACGAGCTCAAAGCCTTGACCCCGCCAGACCTATCCGAGACCTCCCCGATTTTCCAGAAACTCCGCCTCACGCCCGACCAGATTGGCCTGTTCGCCCTCGGCGTGGGGCGCCGGTTGGAACTGGAACAAGACGGCTACACCCCGGAATACGATTCCGCGCACCACCTCGTAAGCGCCTACCTCCTGGCGACGGACCCTGCGCTGGGCTTTGACCGGATTGATCCGGCCGACCAGGAGCGGTTGATCAACATGATCGTCGGCCACCAGTTCGGCAGTTACTTCAAAGAAAGCCTGCTTAACCTGAGCCTGGTGGACGAGGCCGTCACCACCGGCATGCTCGTGGACGCGGCCCGCCCCGATCGCGTCGTCGGCGATTTGCTGGCCAGCGCCTTCCACGACGCCGACATCTCCGACTTGTTGTTTGTCGGCAGCCTGGAGCATCGCCCCAACCGGGAGGAAATTTTTCACACCGGCGGGCTGGTCAAAATCCTGATGATCAACTTCGCCAACCTGGTCAACGGCGCGCCGCACGCTCCGGAGGACCTGAACGACTGCCTGCGCTCCTGCCAGTCCACCGTCAACAACGCCTGCAAGGAGTTCATCACCGGCACGGCCATCCGGCACGGCGCGCGCTGGCGCAAGCAGGCCAAACGCTTCCTCGGACTGTTCAAGGAAAAAATAGTGTTTCAAAGAATCAACGCGGCCCTGACCGACGACAGCCTGCCGCCCGCCGAACGGCTGAACACCGTGCGCGTGCTGACGCACATGCAGGCCAGGACGTTCTTGAAAGGCCAGGACGAGGAGGAAGCAGAATAGAGGCCGCAAGGGCTGCGTGATGCGCGCCCCCCTGGCGTGTATCACGCCTCACGTTTCACGCCTCTCTCCCCCTCACAATGGAATATTCCCGTGCTTCTTCTGCGGGTTGCTGTCGCGCTTGTTCGCGAGCATCTCCAGCCCGTTGATCAGGCGGGCGCGCGTCTCGTGCGGCTCGATCACGTCGTCAATGTACCCGCGCGCGGCGGCCACGTAGGGGTTGGCGAACTTCTCGCGGTACGTCGCCACGAGTTCCGCCTTCTTCGCCGCCGGGTCTTCGGCCTCGGCCAGCTCTTTGCGGAAGATGATGCTCACCGCGCCGTCCGGCCCCATCACCGCGATCTCGGCCGTGGGCCACGCGAGGTTCGCATCGCCGCGGATGTGCTTGCTGCTCATCACGTCGTACGCGCCGCCGTAGGCTTTGCGCGTGATGACGGTGAGCTTGGGCACCGTCGCCTCGCAATAGGCGTAGAGCAATTTCGCGCCGGAGCGGATGATGCCGCCGTGCTCCTGCTTCACCCCCGGCAGGAAGCCCGGCACGTCCTCAAACGTCACCAGCGGAATGTTGAAGCAGTCGCAGAAGCGGATGAAGCGCGCGGCCTTCTCCGAGGCGTCAATATCCAGCACACCGGCCAGCACCGCCGGTTGATTGGCGACGACGCCCACGCTGTGCCCGCCCAGCCGCGCAAAACCGACGACGATGTTCATCGCGTAGTTCTCGTGGATTTCAAAGAACTCCCCGTGGTCCACGATCAGCCGGATCACCTCTTTCATGTCGTAGGGCTTGTTGGGGTTGTCCGGCACGAGGGTGTCGAGCGCAGCTTCCATCCGCAGCGGGTCGTCGGCGGTCTGCCCGAACGGCGGGTCCTCCATGTTGTTCTGCGGCAGGTACGATAGCAGCTTGCGGATCAGGTACAGGCAATCGGCCTCGTTCTCGGCCACGTAATGGCAGACGCCCGAGGCCGTGCTGTGCACGCTCGCGCCGCCCAGGTCTTCAAACGATACATCCTCGTGCGTCACGCTCTTAACCACGTC
Organism: Anaerolineales bacterium; assembly: GCA_035291605.1. Classification (GTDB taxonomy): domain Bacteria; phylum Chloroflexota; class Anaerolineae; order Anaerolineales; family UBA6663; genus DATDRS01. The sequence goes on from DATDRS010000353.1 coordinate 2,780, forward strand.
CGGTCCGGTGACGAACATGTACGACGTGCTCTTCACCATAAAGATGAAATCGGTGAGAGCCGGGGAATACACTGCGCCGCCCGCGCAGGGCCCCATGATGGCCGAGATTTGGGGGATAACGCCCGACGCCAGGGTGTTCCGCAAAAAGATATCGGCGTACCCGCCGAGGGACACGACGCCCTCCTGGATGCGCGCCCCTCCGGAATCGTTCAACCCGATCAACGGGGCGCCCGACTTTATCGCCATATCCATGATCTTGCAGATCTTCTCCGCGTGGACTTCGCCCAGCGAGCCGCCGAACACGGTGAAATCCTGCGAGAACACGTAGACCAGGCGGCCGTTGATCGTCCCCCAGCCGGTGACGACCGAGTCGGCGAGGAACTTCTTTTCGTCCAGACCAAAGTCGTGCGTGCGATGGGTGACGAACTGGTCCAGCTCGCGGAAGGAGCCTTTGTCGAGCAGCAGATCCAGGCGCTCGCGCGCCGTCAGCCGCCCGCGTTTGTGCTGGGCCTCGATGCGTTCCACCCCGCCGCCGAGTTTGGCTTCTTCCTTGAGTTTTCGGAGCTGTTCGATTTTGGGATCGAGGGCCATGGAAAATATCCTGTTGACGGGAGTGAGTAGTTGTCGAAACTCTATGGTCAGGCCGAAAAGCACTGCTTCACTTTGCGCCTGAACAAGATCCCCCACACCAGCGCCAGGCCGACGAGGCTCACTCCCAGCGCGTAGGGCGCAGTGGTGCGCGCAAAATCCGAGCGACTCAATACCAGCCGGTCGAACCACGCCTGGGCCGCGTACAGGCTGAACGCCGCCAGCGCCCCCAGCCGGCCCCACTGCTTGAGCCGCCACAGGCCCAACGCCACGACGCTGAAGACAATGCCCCAGGCCGCGCGGCTGGCGATGAGATAAGCCGGCGAAACGGCGAGCGGCAGGGTCCGCAAGAAAGCATAGCGCTGAACGCCGCTCACCGCCCCAAACAAGTTGAATACTGCTAAACACAACACCGCCAGGGCGAGGAAAGTTACGGAGAGGGGGCGAGGCATGGTCAGTGATCGGGGATCAGTGAACAGTGAGCAGTTGGCGAGGCACACCCCACTGATCACTGCTCACTGATCACTGTTTACCGTCAGCACGATCTTCCCCATCACTTCCCCCCGCTCCATGTGTTCGTGCGCGGCGCGGATGTCTTTCAGCGGGAAGGTCGAGTCGATCACCGGCTTCAATTTCCCGGCGAACACCAGCCCCATCACCGTCGTAAACTCGGCGCGGGTGCTCATCGTCGAGCCGATGAGGCTCAGGTGTTTGCCGAACATGTAGCGGTTATCCATTTCAAACTTTGGCCCGGAGGTGTTGCCGACGGTGAGGATGCGCCCGCCCTTGCGCGCCGAGCGCAGGCTGGTCATCAGCGTCGCCGCGCCCACGTTGTCCACGACCACGTCCACGCCGCGCTTGTTGGTGAGCTGGTAAACCTTCTTGCCCCAATCCTCTTTAGAGCGGTCAATCAACACGGCGGCCCCGAGTGACTCGGCCAGCGCGAGTTTTCTCTCATCCGAACCGACGACGTACACCGTGCACCCGGCGAGCTTGGCGATTTGAATCGCAGCCGTGTTCACGCCGCCCCCCGCTCCGACGATCAACACCGTCTCGCCTGCGCGGAGCTGGCCTCGGGTGATAAGCGAATGCCACGCGGTCTGGAACACCAGCGCGGCCGCCGCGGCGTTTTCAAATGAAAAGTCTTCCGGGAGGCGCACCAGCTGCCGCGCGGGCACGGCAAAGAACTCTACATTTGTGCCTCTGATCGTCTCGCCGATCAGGCGCCAGTCGCGGCACAGGTTGTCCTGCCCGGCGACGCAAAACTCACACGCGCCGCAGCCCAGGTTGGTGTTGATGACCACCCGGTCGCCGGGTCGAAAGCCGGCGACCTCGCCCGCCGTTTCGATCACGACGCCCGCGCCGTCCGAGCCGGGGATGTGCGGCAGGTCGAGCTTCAGGCCGGGCCAGCCATCGCGCACCCACTTGTCTACGCGGTTCATGGCGGCGGCTTTGATCTGAACGAGGACCTCGCCGGGTTTTACTTCCGGGGCCGGGAGGTCGCCATAGGTCATCACCTCCGGCCCGCCATGTCGGGAAAAGAAAGCAGCTTTCATGATTTTGGCCTCATTGCAGTAGAGTGACGCTGGCTTTGCGCGGATAAAAGATACACAAACATGCTATACTGACCGTCATCCTTTGTTCGCTACCGCTTTGGTAATCATTTCACGCTGGCGATCAACGAAACAAAGGGATATGGGCCGCAAAAAGATACCTATTTCTAAAGAGACGCTTGAAGCGTTGTACTACGATCAAGCTCTCTCCTTACGAGAGATCGGCGACTTATTAGGTCACGACGAGGGCTGGGTTGCAAGGCATATGCGCGAACACGGTTTGGTGCCTCGCCGCCCATGGGATCACCGCCGCAAATACACTATCCCACCATCGGTACTGGATGCATGGCCATCCCCTGAACTGGCATATGTCGTTGGATTAATTGCCAGCGACGGCTGTCTCACCAGCGATAACAATCAAGTGCGTTTGACAACCACCGAGGTAGAACTGGCGCAAATCTATCTGACCTGCCTCGGCCTCAAGAACGTTCACATATCGGAGCAGAAAAAAATAGGCTTCAAGGATCTCTTGGAGGTCTCACTGTCGGACCCCGCTTATCGTGCACTTCTTGAAAACCTTGGTTTAACCTCTCAAAAGAGCCTACGGCTTGGCCCATTAGTGATCCCTGACGAAGTCTTCCGCGATTTTCTACGCGGAGTGATTGACGGTGACGGGACAATCTCTACACCACATCACCCGGGAGGAAAAGACGACCTGACAATCCGGGTCACAATCTATTCCGGAAGCCATGCCTTTGTAACCTGGCTACTACAACGGATCACGACTCTGACGGGTCTCGTGGGCTATATCTATTCCAGCAAAAGAGCCTACATGCTCAGCTTCAATGGTCGTTATGCGCTAGCCCTGTTAGATTTCATTTACTATGCTGAAGATTTACCCTGTCTGTCTCGAAAACGGGCCGTGTGGGAGACCTATCGGCATGAGGGCTAAACGGTTGGTTTGCGCCCATACATTGTGAACAGATCCAAAGTATTGATAGCCATCGGCATCGTTTGCAGTTTCAGCCAATACACTATCCATTCCATGATCTGGCCCGCCGGACGCCACAGGGCCTTTACTCGACCAGCCAGATACCCTAATCGGAGATAACGCCCTTGGGTATGAGTCCCGGCCACCTCGAAGCCGGCCTTGTCTAGCATAACACCAAGCGTCTTGCGCGAGAAATAGAATAAATGCATCTCCATTAAAAACGGCCAACGGGCCCCCATCATCTGGGCCGTGAGGCTCGAAATGTCCATCGTGTGGACGACCAGCCACCCGCCCGGCTTGAGCACACGGTAGGCGCGCCGCAGTTCGGCCATCGGATCGGTCAAATGCTCGATCACATCCCACATCGTTACCACGTCAAAGCTCGCCTCTGGCAGAGCGGCGCTGGCCAGTGTGCCCTCCAGCATTTCCAACCCGCGCTTGCGCGCCTCAGCCACCGCCCAGTGGGACGGTTCCAGCCCCACCGCTTGCCACCCGGCCTGTTGGGCAATTTCGACGAAAACCCCCACGTACGCGCCCACATCCAGCAAACGGCGGCCCGCCGGAGCGCCGGTCAACTTGTGCAGGGGGAGCAAATGGCGTTGGAAAGTCAACACCCGCCCTTCCCGCTCCTCCAGATAAAGCGGGTCTTCGACGGCCACGTAGTGATCGAGCACCTCCGCCCCCTCCCAGCGCGGGTTGGCATAAACCAGCCCACATTGCCGGCACTGCACAATCGCATGGTGCAAACCATAACCCGCCGAGGTGCACCGGAAGGCGCTCTCGCTGGTGAGTTGACCACTTGTCCCCAGGGTGGAGGGGAAACGCAAATGGCCCTCGGTTGAGCCGCATAAATTGCAGACGACAAATTCCACAGACAGTTTTACCCTGCTAAGGCCACCAACCCGCTGACCACCTCGGTTGACTGAAAGTACACGGGTCCTACACCACAAACAGCCCAGTACGCGTTGGCTTGGTAGTCCTGATGCCAGATAATGTTTCGCCGGTTTACGACAAGGCAAATGTGGGTTATTGGTCGCATTACAAAGCGGGTTGGGAAATTTCCGCAGTTTCTGTTGCCGGCGACTTAGCTGGGGGGTGGAGCCATAACCACACGACCAGGGAAATGCCAATTAGGGTTACGGACAGCCCCACCGCCACATCCCAGGGGCGGTAACGGAACTGATAGACGTGTTCGCCGGCGGGCGCATCGGCGCTGAGCCAGTCCCCGGAGAGCAATGACGTCGGGGATTGATCACGCCATACCTGCCAGCCGACCCATGTATATTCCTGCACAATAAGCTTTCCGGCCTGAGCGTTTGAGCATCTGACTGTTAAGTCGCCGCCCTGCCCACTCGCCTGACAGGGGAAAACTTGGCTGTCTGCGTCCACATATGCATACGTACGATCGTTATACCAGTATACTGGGATATCATTCAGGCGGGTCACTACTTCAGCGCCCGGATAATCCCCTGAGCGGCTTATGACTAGGCGAGGTGCAGGCAGGCTACGATCTTTCCACCACTGTGGAAATGCGACATTCGTCAATTTCAGTCCTAATTGGACAGCTGGCTCCACGAGAAAGTGCTCGCCTAAAGGTGGGGCAACCCACTGCAAACCAGGTTCCTTCAAATCGCGGATAACCTGCTCATAGTAGCCGTAGAGGTCGCTTACCCTCTGGGCGCCGACAAAAAACTGTGTCACACTATAAGCAGTGGATAATCCCCACAGCAGCGGGAGGAGAAGAATCCAAGCAGAGCTAATGGGCAGCAGTTTCAAACTGCTTGACGGCATACTGAAAACAATCTGCGGCCATTCCTGGCTGAGAATCTTATCCAGGCCATAGGCCGCCAGTGCCACTAGTGCAGGCACCGCGAGGACGGCCATGAGGGAGGGATGACGAAAACCTGCAAAAAAGGGGGCGAATTTAACCACCCACCTAAGCGGGAGAGCGCTAGCCATAAGCATACTCATTACGAAACCGATCGTTAAACAGAGGAGTACGGGATAATCCTCGCGCCGGGCGTAGCGCAGACACAGGAAAGCCATCAGCACCGGGACCCAGCCGATGTATAACGCGAACAATTCAGGCGCATCGAACTTCCCTAATATTGCCGCATGCATGAAGCCCCAGTCGCGGGTCACCAAATTTAGAGGAATGTATTCCAGTGGTTGCGCTCGACCAAAATCAGGATCGGTATCTTTGGCAAAGTTGGGCAGAAAGTGCAACATAGGGACAAGGATCACGCACGCGAGGAGGAGGCTGAGGCTAACTGCTAGCGCATATTCTTTCCAGACCGGGCGCGGACGCAAACTTTTGTCCAGCACGAAGAAAAGCAAGGCTGGTGCCCAGCTAATGAGACTCAACTGCACGTAGCCGTGCCCTGACAAGATGACCAGCGCTCCCACAATCGCCAACACCAGCGTTGCACGCCGCTGTCCCGTGACTCCCAGATCAATGGCCGCTACTAGTGCCAGGCTTGAGGTTGCTGTGGCCAGAATAGTGGCGAACTGGCCGGTGGCCATCCGCGGCGCGAGGTGCCCTCCCACGACAATCAACAGAGCGCTCCACAGCCGAGCTGTACGCCCCAGTTTCAAAATCCGGGCTAGCCACCACTGAGCTAAGCCAGCCAAACCCAGGCAGATGACAAGCGCCACTTTCGCGCCATTAATCACCCCCAAGAATAGGGTGGTAATCATTACGAGCGGGTGAAGGATACCGCTAAAGGGATTAGCC
>DATDRS010000354.1:0-10573 GCA_035291605.1 Anaerolineales bacterium
TGGTCGCGTGGACCTGGTCGAGAACCGCCTGGTCGGGATGAAGTCCCGCGGCGTGTACGAGACCCCGGGCGGGACGCTCTTGTTCGAGGCCCACCGCGAGCTGGAGTCCATCTGCCTCGACCGGGAGACCCTGCACTTCAAAGACATCATCGCCGGGCGCTACGCCGAATTGATCTATTACGGCCAGTGGTATCATCCGCTGCGCGTGGCGCTGCAGGCCTTCATTGACCAGACCCAGCTTCACGTCAACGGCCTGGCGCGGCTCAAGCTCTACAAGGGCAGCGTCGTCGTCGCCGGAAGGAGCAGCCCCTATAGCCTGTACCGGGAAGACTTCGCCACCTTCGGCCAGGAAAATGTCTATGACCAGAGCGACGCGGAGGGCTTCATCCACCTGTTCGGACTGCCTATGAAAGTGACCGCCCTGCTCAACATCGCCGGGAAAGCTGGATTACACTATGCTGAGCCGGACTATTCCAAATTCAAACGGGATTAAAACGGCGGCAGAGCGTTCGTTTATTCGTTTCCTATTCGTTGACAAAGACCCACCATGACCAAGCTCTGGGGCGGCCGCTTCGCCGAACAAACTGACCCCCTCGCCTATCAGTTCAACGCCTCGCTGTCTTTTGACCAGCGGCTGTGGGACGTGGACATTCGCGGTAGCACTGCCTGGGCGATGGCGCTGGCGCGCGCCGGGATTCTGACGCCGGTCGAAAGCGTGCAGATCGTCGCCGGGCTGCAGCAGATTCACGACGAGTTCAAGGCCGGCGTCTTCGCCTTCGCTCCCACGGACGAGGACATCCACACTGCCGTCGAGCGGCGGCTCATCGAAATCGCCGGCCCGGTGGGAGGCAAACTGCACACGGGGCGCAGCCGCAACGATCAGGTCGCCGCCGATTTCCGGCTGTGGGTGATGGAAGCCGAGGCCAGGATCATCGCGCACCTGCGCGCGCTGCAAGGTGCGCTCCTCATGCAGGCTGAGGCCCACGCGGAGACGCTCATGCCTGGCTACACGCACCTGCAGCGCGCACAGCCGATCACCTTTGGCCACTGGCTTCTGGGACATTTCTGGGCGCTCGAACGGGATCGCGGCCGGTGGAGCGTGTCTTCCGCCCGAACGTCGGTCTGTCCGCTCGGCGCCGGGGCTTTAGCAGGCACAGCCTACCCGATTGACCGCGCCACCCTCGCAACTGACCTCGGCTTCGCGCGGGCCTCCGAAAACAGCCTGGACGCCGTCTCCGACCGGGATTTCGCCGCCGAGTTCCTCTTCAACGCCGCGCTCACGGCCTCACATCTCAGCCGCCTCGCCGAAGCTCTGATCATCTATGCGTCCTCCGAGTTTGGCTTTGTGACCCTCGCAGACGCCTACGCCACTGGCTCCAGCCTGATGCCGCAGAAGAAGAACCCCGACGTGCTGGAACTCACGCGCGGCAAAGCCGGAACGTTGATCGGCCATCTCACCGGGCTGCTCTCGACGCTCAAGGGGCTGCCCTCAGCCTACGACAAAGACCTGCAGGAGGACAAGCCGCCCGTGTTCGCGGCGTTCGATGCGCTCGACCTGATGCTTCCCGTCCTAGGCGGGGTCATTGCCACCCTGACCGTGCACGCCGACCGTATGGCGGCGGCGCTCGACTCGTCCCTACTCGCCACCGAGCTTGCCGATTACCTCGTCCGCAAGGGCGTGCCCTTCCGCGAGGCGCATCACATTGTGGGGCAGGCCGTCCAGAAGTCAGAAGGACGTGAGCTAAAAGCCCTGAGTATCGCGGAATTACGCGAGTTAAGCCCCTTCTTCGAGGAGGATGCGGCCGAAGTGTGGGATTTCCGGGCGGCGGTGAACCGCCGCCTGGCCGACGGCGGCGCGGGCGTGGAAGCTGTGCGGGCACAGCTTCGCCGGGCGGGGGAGATACTACAATCAGAGGGCTTTTCCATGCTCCCTTGACGCGGCCGTTGACACTGCACCCGCGATTTCCAATCGCCGGGCGACTGGTGATATAATTTCCGGGCTTGCCCTGCGCAGGCAGAAACGCAAAACTTTCCAAGGAGAACAGAAGTGAAGAGCAAAAAGATTTATCTAGCTGTCCTGGTCATCGCCACGGTCGTGTTGACGGCTTGCGGCGGCGGCGGGCAGACGACCGGCGTCACCGTGAAAGCGGAGGATCTCAAGTTCACCCCCAACACCCTCACCGCCAAAGTGGGCGACTCGGTCACCGTCAACCTGCAGAACGCGGGCGCGCTGGAGCACTCGTTCATCATTGACGAATTCAGCGTGAGGCTTGAGGGGGTTCAGCCAGGTCAGACCGGCTCCGTCTCCTTCACCCCCTCGGCGGCCGGAACCTACACCTTCTACTGCGACGTGCCGGGCCACAAAGAGGCGGGGATGGTCGGGACCCTCACCGTCAATCCGTAATGCATGATCGCCTGAGGCGCCGGGCTACGGCCCGGCGCTTTTGCTTTAACCCCATCTTAGTCCAAATTCATCTGACTCTTATATACTAAGGGTACACTCAGATACCCTTGCTCTCGGACAAGCAGGGGATTGAAACGAGGAGACCGGGAATGAACAGAATTTTGCGCGGTACGTTGACCTGCGGCCTGATCGTGATCACGAGCATGGCGCTGTTTACCGGCGGCCTTGCTCTCGGGCATTTCACGGCCCGGCCGGCAGACACGGCCCCCCAACTGGATCTGCTCCTCAACCTCGAGGCGAGCGGCCCGACCGCGGCCGAAGATAAGTTGATGGCGCCCTTCTGGGAGGCGTGGGACCTGGTTCACCAGGAATACGTTGACCAGCCGGTGGACGATACGAAGCTGGCCCAGGGCGCGATCCGCGGCATGATGGCCGCGCTGGGCGACCCGCATTCGAGCTACATGAATCCGACCGAGTACGAGATTGAGGTTTCGAATCAATCCGGCGATTTGCAGGGGATCGGCGCCTACGTGGAGGCCGCCGGGGACTACCTGCGCATCGTTTCCCCCTTCCCGGGTTCGCCCGCCGAGGCCGCCGGTTTGCGCCCCGGCGACCTGATTATCAAAGTTGACGGCGTGGATGTGGCCGGATTAGGCGAGTTTGAGATTATCAGCCGGGTGCGCGGCCCCGAGGGGACCACCGTTCACCTCACCATTCAGCGGGAAGGCGAAAAGGAGCCGCTCGAATTCACGCTCGTGCGCGCCAGGATTCACATCCCCTCGGTAGAGAGCAAAATGCTCGACGGCAACGTGGCCTACGTGAAGGTCAATGACTTTGGAGACAAGACGACGGCGGAGTTGAAAGACGCGCTCAAATCCCTTGAGGTCAATCAGCCGGTCGGGCTGGTGCTCGACCTGCGCGGCAATCCAGGCGGCTACTTGAACACAGCCATCGAGGTCGTGTCACAGTTCATCTCGGACGGCGTCGTGATGCGCGAAAAGTACGGTGACGGGCGCGAGCGAACTTATGAAGCCATCCCCGACGGATTGGCTACCCAGATCCCGCTCGTCGTGCTGATTGACAAAGGCTCAGCCTCGGCCTCCGAAATTGTGGCCGGCGCCATCCAGGACACCCGGCGCGGGACGATTGTCGGCGAAAAGTCATATGGCAAAGGCTCAGTGCAGAACTGGCGCGAGCTGCGCGGCGACAATGGCGCGGTGCGCGTGACCATCGCCCGCTGGCTGACGCCGAGCGGCCGTTCCATTCACCAGGTAGGCATTACTCCGGATGTCGCGGTCGAGATGACGGAAGACGATCACGCTGCGGAGCGCGACCCGCAACTGGACAAGGCTGTGAGCATTCTGACCAGCAGCGCAGGCGCTGTGCATCCCTTCGCCCGGGCGGCTCTGCTAGAAATGCGTTAAGCGTTTGTAGCGCAAACTGGCCATTTGCGCTACACAACTACAATTCCACAAAGTACCCCTCGCACGCGCGGTCAATGAGTTCCTTCGTCAACGCCGGCTCCAGGTTGAGATACGAGGCGATGTCAATAATCTGCTCGCAGATGTCGCGCGGGTGGTTGGAGCGGAGCTTGCGGTTGCGCTTGATGTACCACTCCTGCAGCAGGTAGACTAACCACTTGTCGTCGTAGGCGATTTTTTTGGCAATCGCCATGCGCTTGAAAATTTCCCGATACTCTTCAAAGGTCGGGTCCACGATCTCGATTTTATGGCGGATGCGGCGCAGGAAGGCCTCGTCCACCAGGTCCTTCGGCGGCAGGTTGGTGGAGAAGACGACCAGCACCTCGAAGGGGATGGTGATCTTGCGCCCGGTGTGCAGCGTCAGAAAGTCAATCCTATTTTCGAGCGGGACGATCCAGCGGTTGAGCAAGTCGCGCGGGCGGACTTGCTGGCGGCCGAAGTCGTCAATCAGGAACATGCCCCCGTTCGCCTTCATCTGGAACGGCGCTTCGTAGAACTTGTTCACATCGTCAAACTGCAGGTCCAATCCGGCCATGGTCAATTCGCCGCCCACCACGACGAAAGGCCGCTTGACCTTGATCCAGCGCGTATCGCGTTTGAGCTTGCTCGCTTGCAGCGAGCCGGTGTTGCCGGTGTGGACTTCCTCTTCCTTGATTTCGACGTGGTTGACGTTATCGTAGACCTTGATGACCTGCCCGTCCACATCCACAGCAAAGGGGATGTACATATCCTCCCCCAGGATCATCTCGCCGATCGAGCGCGCAATCGAGGTCTTGCCGTTGCCAGGCGCGCCGTAGAGGAACAGCGAAGTTCCGGAGTTGGCCGCCGGGCCAATGCGGGCGAACGTCTTCTCGCTGACGACCAGGTGCGACAAGGCCGCGCGCATGGTGCGCTGATGCACCTGGATGCGTTTAGCGGCCTGTCTGCGGACCGCGCTGTTATAAGTCTCAATCAGCACTGGCGCGGGTCCGGCATACTGGTTGCGGGCCATCGCCTCGCGCGCGCGCTCGATCCCCAGGCCGGTGATGGCGTACTGATAGGCGCCTTCGCCAAAACCACCGGCCCCCTTGACCTCGACCAGTTTCTCGCGCTTGAGAAATTCCAGGATTTGATCCACGATGCCGATAAACGGCAAGGTCATCAAATCGGCGATGCGAAAACCGGTCAGGTAGCCGCTGCTGTACAGAATCTTCAGCGCCAGATCCGACAGGTAATTCAGAGATAGGCCCGTGTCTTCCAGTTTGCTCAACGGCGGCGGGATAAACTTATCGCTGCTCGCCGGGGCGGCGGCCTGCGCCGGCGCGGCACGCGCGGAGCTGGGCGGCGGCGCGGCGCGCGCGGAGCTGGGGGGCGGCGCCGCCAACGGCTGGGTTGGCGGCCGGGCCGCGGCCGGGGGCGCAGCTGGACGACTGGTCATTCCACTTCTCCTCGATTCACTGATTAGCATCCTTATTTTGAGATTATAGCACCCGCCAGAATCGAAAGCAAAAGCGCGCCTTGCCCCCGCCTCTCTGCGCCCCTATAATGCATCTCCATGCGCCTCTCCATCGTCATCCCCTGTTATAACGAACATCAAACCGTGACGGAAGTCCTCCACAACGTCCGGGCCGCCGCGCCGAAAGCGGAAATCATCCTCGTGGACGACGGCTCTACCGACGGGACGCGCAACCTCCTCCACCAGATCACGACCCAACCCAATCTCCAGATCATCTTCCACGAGCAGAACGGAGGCAAAGGCGCGGCCGTCCGCACTGGCATCACCGCGGCTACCGGCGACGTCATCCTCATTCAGGACGCCGATCTGGAATATGACCCGCGCGATTATCCGGCGCTCCTGCGCCCCATCGAGGAAGGCAAGGCCGAGGTCGTCTATGGCTCCCGCTTCCTAGGCGGGCCGCGCAAGACCATGATGTTCTGGCACATGGTCGCCAACATGCTCTTGACGTTGATGACCAACGTCCTCTACGACACCATCCTCTCGGACATGGAAACAGGCTACAAGGTCTTCAAGGCTCAAGTCCTCAAAGGCGTTCCGTTGCGCTCGCGCCGGTTCGACTTCGAGCCGGAGGTGACGGCCAAAATTCTCAAACGCCGCTACCGCATCTACGAAGTGCCCATCTCCTTCAACCCGCGCGAATACTCGGAGGGCAAGAAAATCGGCCTGCGGGATGCGTTCGAGGCAGTCTGGGCGCTGCTCAAGTACCGCTTCCTGGACTAATGACGACCTGCTTCTTCAAACTGCTGATGGTGGATGGCTGATGGATGACTGGTCACTCTATCCATCCGCCATCCACCATCACAAATCTGCAATGGCTGGGCGCTGTGCTGGCCGTGCTGGTCGCCGCCCTCCTGCGCTCCCTCCCCCTGCTCGACAACCGGTTTCACCCGGACGAAGCGCTGTACGCTTCGTTCGCCCAGCTGATTGCCTCGGGGCGCGATCCCCTCTTATCGGGCGTGATCGTGGACAAGCCACCCCTGTCCATGTATGTCAATGGACTCAGCCTCGTCGTGTTCGGCGGCAACGAGCTCGCCGCGCGCCTGCCCAATTTCTTCGCCAGTCTCATCAGCGTCGCTTTGCTCTTTGCGCTGACCCGCCGCCTGTACGACCGGCCGACCGCCCAGATAGCCGCGTGGGCCTTCGCGCTTTCGCCCTTTGCCATCCTTTTTTCCATCACGGTGTTCATAGACCCCCTGATCACGGCCTTCGGGTTGTGGGGTCTCTGGGAGGCGGCCAGTCGGCGATCCCGAAGAGCCGGCCTGGCCTTCGCCCTGGCCTTCGCCGCCAAACAGACGGCGCTGATCTTCCTCCCGCTGGCGATGGGCCTGGCGCTGCTTGCCCTGCCATCAGCCACTTCCCCCAGGCAGGCGCTCGGCCAGCTTGTGACGAACGCACGCCCGATCGTCGTCGCACTGCTCATCTCCGCGCTCGTCGTCTTCGGCTGGGACTTTGTCCGCCGCGCGCCGATCGGATTTTGGGGGCAGGGCTACAGCGATAACATGCCGGGGCGCTTCATCCGCGCCAACGAAGTCCTGCCGCGCGCGCGCGCCTGGCTCGACTGGCTGCACTATTTCACTGCCGCGCCCGCGCTCAACACGCTGTTCCTGCTTGGCCTGCCGGCCCTGCTGCTGAACGCCGTCCGCCGCGCCTCGCGCGCCGCCCTGGCCGACCTGCTCCTCGCCGGTTACCTGCTGCTGTATCTCGCCTGGTATTGGCTGTTAGCCTTCAACGTGTGGGACCGCTACCTGCTCCCCATCCTGCCCCTGCTTGCCATCCTCTTCGCCCGCGCCGCGTGGCAAATAGCCTATGGCATATGGCAGATAGCGCATCGGGGTCTGCGCCTCTCATACCACCTCTCCCCCTCTTTTGGGATTTGGAATTTGGGAGTTGGGAGCTTGTCCCTCGACCTCCTGCCGCTGCTTCTCTGCCTCAGCCTCATCCACCCGGCCATTGTTGCCGCGCGCTCCGGCTACCCCATCGGCGGGGACCACGGCGCATACGAGGGCATTGACGACGCGGCGCGTTTCATCCACACTTTGCCGGAGGGCGGCGTGCTCTACGACCACTGGCTGAGCTGGGAATGGAACTTCTATCTCTTCGACGGCCCACTCTATGTCGCGTGGTTTCCCTCGCCCGAGGCGTTGACCACCGACCTGACCGCCTTTGGCCGCATGTCACCCCGTTATCTGGTCGTTCCATCCTGGGAGGCCGACGCCGAGGTCCGCGCCGCCGCCGCGCACGCCGGGTTTGAATTCACGCCCCTGCACGCCTCCAAGCGGCGCGATGGCTCGACGGCATTTGTCGTTTATCGACTCGTATTCTCAACAAGGAGATAGACCATGGAGAGAAAGAACTTTGCCACCGGCACACCGTGGGAGCCTATCGTCGGTTATTCGCGCGCTGTGCGCATCGGCCCGTTCGTCCACATCTCCGGCACAACGGCGACAAACGCGGACGGCAAAGTCGTCGGGTTGGGCGATCCCTACGCGCAGGCGATCCAGACGCTCAAGAACATCGAGACCGCGCTGGGCCGCGCCGGGGCCGATTTGAAGCACGTCGTCCGCACCCGCATCTATGTGACAAACATCGAGGACTGGGAAAGAGTTGGCCGGGCGCACGGCGAGTTTTTCGGCGAAATCCGGCCCGCCACCAGTCTGGTCGAGGTCAGCCGCCTCATCGTCCCCGAAATGCTGGTCGAGATCGAGGCCGACGCCTTCATCAGCGAAGAGTTCAAATAATTCACCGCGCCCCATGCGCCGCTTTTCCTCCCTCATTCCTGCGCCTGCTTCCATTGGGATCTGGTTCTTGGGCTTTGGGATTTGCCTCATCCTCCTCTTCTTCTGGAAACTCGCCTTTACTAACCTCATCCTCGCTCGCGGCGACGCCTTCCTCTACTTTTACCCTTACTGGGATTACCGCGCCCGCATTCTGCTCTCCGGCCATTTGCCCCTGTGGAATCCTTACCTCTTCATGGGCGCGCCCTTCCTGGCTAATCCACAGGCCGGGGTGCTCTACCCGCTCAACTGGCCGCTCGTTTTCTTTCCCGCACCGGTCGCCATTAAAATTTCCATCCTCCTGCACCTTGTCATCGCCGCCAGCGGCGCGCAACTCTTCGCCCGCCGCGCCCTCGGCCAATCGCGCCTCGCCGCGCTGCTCTCGGCTCTCCTCTTCACCCTGAGCGGCTACCTCCCCTCGCAAGCTGAGCACATCAACCAGCTCCAGGGCCTGGCGTGGTTTCCATGGCTCTTGCTCAGTCTTCAGTCGTCAGCCGCCAGTCGTCAGAACGCCTCTTCGCCTCCTGCCTCCCGCTTACCGCCCGCCTCGCGCGCCCTCAACCTTCTGCCTTCATCCGTCATCTTTGCCTTCATCCTCCTCGCCGGTCATAGCCAGTCGGCCTTCATCGTCCTCTCTGGCGCGATCCTCTACGCCTTCGTCATCACAATCACTAATCTCCAATCTCCAACCTCCAACCTCCAACCTCGATTCACCTCACCCCGCCGCCTCGCCGCCGTATCATTTTTCATTTTCACACCTGTCATTCTCTCCCTCCTCCTCGCCTCCGCCCAACTCCTCCCTTCCCTTGAGCTTTCGCGCCAATCCCTGCGCGGCGGCGGCCTGCCCCTGCGCGAAGCCCTTTCGTTCTCTCTCAACCCGCGCCTCCTCGGGCGCGCCTTGCTGCCCGGCTACTCGCGCGGCCTGTTCAGCGAATTTGTCGCCTACCCCGGCGTCGTCGGCCTGGCGCTCGCCGCGCTGGCCCTGCCCGGCGTCAGACGCGCGCCGCAGCGCCTGGCGCTCATCGCCCTCGGCGTCGTCGGCCTGGCCTTTGCCCTTGGCCTCTACAACCCGCTCTACGCCGCCCTCGCCGCGCTCCCGCCCTTCAACCTTTTCCGCGTCCCGGCGCGCTGGCTCTGTCTCTTCGTCTTCAGCCTCGCCATGTTCGCGGGCTACGGCCTCGACGACCTGTCTCATCGCCGCTCACTTGGGATTTGGTCTTTGGGATTTGGGGTTTTCCTCATATTAGTCTCCCCTCTTGCCAACAACCTGGTCCCGCCTGGAGAAACCGGCCCGCTCGGCGCTCCACACCTCTCTGACCTCGTGGGCTGGCTGCTGCCACTCAGCCTCCTCGCGCTCCTCCTGCGCGCCCGCTTATCCGACCAGGTGCGCGCGACCGGCATCTTCATCCTCGCCATCATAGAACTCTTCCTCGCCTCCCGCATCCTTCCCTACAACCGCCCCACCACGCCGGATGCCTACACCTCCCTCCGTCCGGCCATCACCCAATTACTAATGACGAATCCACAATCTCAATCCTCCTCATCCGCTCCATCCGTTGACCAACCTCCTCCCCGCTTCCTCTCTATGTCAGCCCTGCGCTTCGACCCCGGCGACCTCGCCGAGCTGCACAGCGACCTCGACGCACAGCTCCCGCCTGATGCGGTGTACGACGCCATCGTCGCCGCTAAAAACAAGGAGGTCCTCTCGCCCAACCTGCCGCTCACCTGGAGCATCCACGCTGTGGACGGCTTCGACGGCGGCATCCTCCCCCTCAAGCACTACGCCGAATTCACCGCGCTCTTCACCGGCGCGCCCTCACCCGATGGCCGCCTGCGCGAGAACATCGGGGCCGTCCCCGACCAGCGTCTGCTCGCGCTCGTCAACGCCCGCTACCTGATGACTGACAAAGTGGACGACCTCTGGCTGGGTGATGTCTTTTACGACCGGCAATTCACCCTCCGCCTTGTCGAGGGCCAGACCTCGACCATCGCCTACCTTCCCAGGTTCACCGCCACCGCCCTCGGCCTCCTCGCCGACTCCCCCTTGGGTCAGGTCCAAATCACCTTCGCCGACGGCTCGATCTCTAAGCTCTCGATCTCCCCATCTCCCAACCTCCGCCTCCACTTCGACCAACCCGCCATCCCTGCCTCCATCACCCTCATCGGCCCGCTCACCCTGCGCGGCCTCAGCCTGATTGACGAGCGTTCCGGCGCATTTCAGACGCTCACGCTCGGCCAGTACCGCCTCGTCCACTCCGGCGACCTGAAAATCTACGACAACCTCGCCCTGCGCCCGCGCGCCTTCGTCGTTCCGAACGCGGTCGTCCTCCCCGATGATTCCGCCGCTCGCACCCTCCTGGCTGACTCGACCTTTGACCCGGCTTCAACAGTGATTCTCGCCTCCTCTCCTGCTCCC